>CALAQW010000172.1 GCA_937888955.1 uncultured Alphaproteobacteria bacterium
CAACAATCCCGCGAAAGGTCATCATGGCACAGCAACCAACCCCGTAGTCCTGCGCCGAAGCCGTGTGCGTGGCGCAGCCGTAAGCCGCGCTGGAAGCATTCAGCCTTGGGATGGAAAAGCCCCTTGGCATTCGAGCGAAAGGCAGCCTAAACGAGCACTTGTGGCGGCGCAAAACCGTGACAGGTTCAGAATTTATGGATGATCTGCCGATGTCTGAAGTCTTTTTTCCGCCTGAAGCCCTTTGGCAGCGAAAAGTAGATAAAGCTGGTTGTGTGCCCCCGCAACCAACTCATAGAGTTTTATTGAGGCCGCCTTTTTCGGGTGGCCTTTTTTCTTTTTGCAGTCCTGTTCTGTTGCCGGCAGGCAGTCATTTGAATAAGCATATTGGCAATCCGGGTCTAAAATGGTTTTGTGGCCGGGGAGGAAGGGTATGTGATGAACAAGAAAAAGCATCTGACCGGCTTTATGATCTATTGCCCGGTGCCGCATATGATCATGTCGTGGGTCTAGCGGATATGTTCGATCAGCCCAAGGATTTCTGTGATGAAAGCAGCGCCTTGCACGCGCTTCTCGTGCCGCTTCCTGATGCCGCCTTTGACCGTCCGACGCAGTTCAAGGGCTGGACCATCAATGACATTATCGGCCATCTGCATGCCTGGAACTGGGCTGCGGATGCGTCATTATGCGATGAAAATGCCTTTCAGGACATGATTGCGACGCTTGGCAGGGCGACGCGTCAGGGGCTGAGCCTTCTTGCGTTCGAGCGCGAGTGGCGCGGAAATCTTGCCGGTCAGGCCCTTCTGTCGGAATGGTATGGCTTCTGTCAGGCGATGACCGACCGCTTTACCGCCGCCGACCCGAAGATGCGCGTCAAATGGGTCGGCCCGGATATGAGTGTGCGGTCAAGCATTACGGCACGGCTGATGGAAAGCTGGGCGCATGGCCAGGCGATTTACGATCTGCTGGGCGCCGAACGGGTCGATACGGACCGGATACACAATATTGCCGTGCTGGCGGTCAATACGTTTGGCTGGTCATTCGCTAATCGCGGCCTGCCCGTGCCCGACACCGCGCCCAGGATCCGCCTCACCGCGCCCTCGGGTGCGATATGGGAATGGCATGCCCATTCACCAGACAATCTGATCGAAGGTGCCGCCACGCAATTCTGCCAGGTGGCGGCGCAAACCCGGCATGTGAAAGATACGCAGTTGCGCGTCTCCGGCGATATCGCAACCCGCTGGATTGACATCATCCAGTGCTTTGCCGGCCCGCCCGAAGAAGCGCCCCGGCCCAACACGCGCTTCAAAGCCAGCGGCCTGAAGCAAAGTTGACTGATGATGCAATGCCTGCGCGGGGATGAACTGGACCGGGCAAGTTCGTCGTTTCGATCCTATTGCGAAAAAGGCAAACCATGCATTGCCCCGCCTGCAAGGCTATATCAGATCGCAATCGAAGAATGGGGATAGCGGCAGTCAAGCCGTACCGGCTTCTATTTCTGCGCTCAAAGTGATGACTCACTAGATATCACGGGGTAATTTCGCGGTGGCAATAATGGCTGCTTCCCGGTAATAAAAGCCTGAAGGCAGACGTGATCGTGAGAGCAATGAAGCGGCGCGTCAACAGGCCTATTCGTGAAATTGAAGTCATATTGAGCTTGCAAGCTCGACGAATTCTCGCAATGCGGATGCGGTTGTTAGGAGTGAGGTGAGCAGTGCCATACACAGTCATTACGACATCTTTACCCGAAGTTCTGATTCTGGAACCGAAAGTTTTTGGTGATGACCGGGGATTTTTCTTTGAAAGCTTTAATCAACGCGATTTTGAGCAGGCTACCGGCCTGCGCGAAATATTTGTTCAGGATAACCATAGCAAATCGGTCAAGAATGTGCTGCGGGGTTTGCACTATCAAATTCAGTGCCCGCAGGGAAAGTTAGTTCGGGTTGTGCAAGGCACAGTCTTTGACGTTGCCGTTGATTTACGCCGCTCTTCCAATAATTTCGGGCAATGGGTGGGGGTTGAGTTGTCCGCCGACAACAAGCGGCAGCTGTGGCTTCCGAAGGGCTTTGCACATGGTTTTGTTGTTATCAGCGATTCTGCGGAATTTCTCTACAAGACGACAGATTATTGGTACCCAGAACATGAACGTAGTCTGCTATGGAATGATAAGCAGGTTGATATTGCTTGGCCGATTGTCGATCCGCCGATACTTGCAGATAAAGACAAAAATGCAGTTCCACTAAGTAAAGCAGAGTATTTCTCCTGAATTGACTTGATGAATGGTATGACGAATATAAATGTAATCGGTGGCAGCGGGTTTATTGGAACGAGGTTGGTCAGCCGGCTAATTAAAAACAGCGAAATTAGCGTAAAAATTATAGATAAGGCACCAAGCAAAAAATTTCCTGAATTGACCCGCGTGGGCGATGTCCGATCTGTTCAGGAATTGCAAGAATGCATTTCTGAGCAATCAATCATTGTAAATCTTGCGGCTGAGCATCGTGATGATGTTCGGCCGGTCAGTCTTTATAGCGATGTAAATATTCAGGGTGCTGAAAATATTTGTGAAGTCGCTCGTGAAAAGAATGTAAGCATAATAATTTTCACCAGTACCGTTGCTGTGTACGGTTTTGCGCCAATCGGAACTGATGAAACAGGTAATATTGCACCCTTCAATGAATATGGTCGAACAAAGTACGAAGCGGAGTCAATATTCAGGGCTTGGCAATCAGAAGCAGCGGATGAACGTCTTTTAGTGATTATCCGTCCGACAGTTGTGTTTGGTGAAAAAAACCGCGGCAATGTTTACAATTTGCTGAATCAAATAGCATCTGGACGATTTGTCATGGTGGGTAACGGCGAGAACCGTAAGTCTATGGCTTATGTCGAAAACGTCACCGCTTTCATTGAATTTAGTATGAAGTTTGAACCGGGTGTACACGTTTATAACTTTGTCGATAAGCCAGACTTTACAATGAACTCTCTGGTTGCAAGGGTGCGAAAAATTCTTGGTCGTCCGGCACGTCTTGGGATGAGACTTCCGTTTTTTCCAGGTTATATGATCGGCAAGGTATTTGATCTGGTTGCACTTGTTTCTGGTAAAAATTTAGCCATCAGTTCGATCCGGGTTAAGAAGTTTTGCGCGGACAGCGTATACGGTACGTCCATCAGCAACACTGGCTTTGTATCGCCTGTACCGCTTGAAAACGCGCTAGAACAAACGGTCCGCTATGAATTTATGGAATCGCATGACGGTGAAGATGTTTTCTACACAGAATAGTTTGCTTTAGCATCTTCAAGAAACGGCGAGTCGATACTAAATTTATAACAACCCGTTGTGCAAAATATGTCTTGTCCCATTTGGGGGCCAGCTTTGATAAGCGCATGATGAATGAAATTATCGCCTAATTGTAGGCCCGATTTTTGTCATAGTAATTTTTGTCATAGCAGTAGCAAATATGCCGGATTGCGGTGGCGCGGGGCCTTTTCCGCAGGCTTTGTC
>CALAQW010000173.1 GCA_937888955.1 uncultured Alphaproteobacteria bacterium
GCCGCTGACCGGTTTGCCGGCCAATTATGCCACCCATGACTATACCCCGTTGCAGGAGGTGTCCCTGCTGCCGCCTTTGCTTGTCCTTGCGCTCATATTACTGCTCGCCGATGCCGTCTGCATTCTTGTCGTCACGGGCCGTGGTCGCTGGCCCGATTTGCGGCGTCGATCAGCTGCGGCATCCGTGGTGGCGGTTGTGTTTCTCATCGGGCTTGCCGGCGGGTCGTCGCGGGCGGATGCTGCGCCCGCCGCCGCAGATTCGGCCAGCGATGATGCCCGGATTCTTGCGGCGGCGCTTGAAACCAGACTTGGCTATATTCTGACGGGCGATCGCGAGACCGATGCGCGCAGCCAGGCGGGTCTTGCCGGTCTCAGCAGGGTGTTGAGCGCCCGCACCGCCTTTGCGCCCGCCGCGCCTTTCGGGCTTGATCCCGAAACCGATGCGCTTGTCTTTTATCCGCTCATTTACTGGCCGATGGTTGCGGGTCAGAAGCCACTGTCAGATGGCGCGCTCGCGAAAATCGACCGCTATATGAAGAATGGCGGAACGATTTTGTTCGATACCCGCGATCAGTTGACCCGCTTTAACAGCTATCGTGGCAATGCGGGTGCCGTATCGGGTCCGGGGCAACAGACCTTGCGGCAGATTCTGGGTGCGCTCGATGTTCCGCCCCTGATGCCGGTGCCGCCCGAACATGTGATCACCAAATCCTTTTATCTGCTGCAGGGTTTCCCCGGCCGCTATGTCGGTGGGCAATTGTGGATTGAAGCGGCTGCGGCTGAAACCGGCGATAATGTAAATAGCGAACGGGTGTCGGGGCTGATCGTGGGGAGTGCCGATTGGGCGGCGGCCTGGGCGATCGATGAGGCGGGGCGGCCGGCATTGCCGCTTGAGCCGGGCGGTGCAAGACAGCGCGAACTGGCATTCCGGGTCGGGGTCAATTTCGTGATGTATGCATTGACCGGTAATTACAAGGCCGATCAGGTGCATGTGCCGACATTGCTCGAGAGGCTCGGGCAGTGAAAATAGTGTTCGCGCCATTGATCGGGGGGGAGTGGCTGCTGGTTCTGGCAGTGCTATCCGCGCTGCTGGTCGGCATCTGCCTTTTTACCAGGCTGCCCGGTTCGGTTTGGCGTGGGGTTGCGGCGGTTTTGTTGTTGGCGGTGTTGGCGAATCCAATGATCGTCCGTGAACGGCGCGAAATCCTGCCGGATATTGTCGCCTTGATAATCGATGACAGCCCGAGCCAGCAACTTGATGGGCGGGCCGATCGCGCGGCGGCGGCGGCGGAGTTGATACGCGCGCAACTGGCCCGTCTGCCGGATTTGCAATTGCGCGAGATGCGCATTGGTGAAAGTCTTGGTGGAACCCGTCTGTTCGCCGCGGTGGAAAAGCTGATGTTCGACGTGCCGGCGGAACGGGTGGCCGGTATTATCATGATCAGTGACGGCCAGGTGCATGATGTGCCGCCCCAGGCACTTCAGTCGCAATTGTCAGGGCCGGTGCATGCCTTGCTGACCGGAAATCCGGAACAGCAGGACCGTCGGCTCAGTATCGCGCAGGCGCCCAAATTCGGCATCGTCGGGGAAACGCTGAGCTTGCGCTTGCAGGTCGATGATGGGGATCCTGCCGGTGACAGGAGCCGGCCACAAGAGAGGCAGCCGGGCACCGCGCAAATCGCCTTGCGCCTGAATGGCGGGGCGCCGACTTTTCATCCGGTAGAGGTCGGTGAAGAAGCCGAGCTGCGATTCAAGCTGTCGCATGCGGGCGCCAACGTTGTCGAGTTGTCTGTTGATCCGGGTCCGGAGGAATTGACATTACGTAATAACCGCACCGCATTGATGGTGAACGGGGTGCGTGATCGTTTGCGTGTGCTGCTTGTGTCCGGCGAGCCGCACCCGGGGGAGCGGACCTGGCGCAATCTGCTCAAGGCGGATCCGGGTGTCGATATGGTGCATTTCACGATTTTGCGACCACCTGAAAAACAGGATGGTACGCCGGTCGATGAATTGTCCTTGATCTCCTTCCCGACCCGCGAGCTTTTTTCGATCAAACTGCATGAGTTCGATCTGATCATCTTCGATCGTTATAAACGACGCGGTGTTCTGCCCTTCACCTATTTCGACAATATTGCGAACTATGTCGATCAGGGCGGTGCGTTGCTCGTGGCGGCGGGGCCCGCATTTGCGTCGGGTGAAAGTCTTTACCGCACCCCGCTTGCCATCGTTTTTCCCGCGCAACCGACCGGCAAAATCAAGACAGGCGGTTTCCGACCGCAATTGACGGACCTCGGCGCGCGGCATCCGGTGACCGAAACATTGCCCGGCGCGAACAGTTTTGCCGATGACGGCGGGGCGCTGGATCCGCCGCGCTGGGGCCGCTGGTTCCGCTTTATCGAAACAGAACAACTCGATGGCAAGATGTTGCTATCCGCCCCTGACGGCGCGCCGCTTCTACTGCTTGACGAGGTCGGAGAGGGGCGGGTGGCGCAATTACTGTCCGACCATAGCTGGCTTTGGGCGCGCGGATTCGATGGCGGTGGGCCGCAGGCCGAGTTGTTGCGTCGTCTGGCGCACTGGCTGATGAAAGAGCCTGACCTCGAAGAAGAAAATCTGTATGCAGAGTATGAGGCCGGGGAGATCCTGATCGAACGGCGCAGCGTTAATCTGTCCGATGTGCCGGTACTGGTCGAGTTTCCCGACGGCCATAGTCAGCTTGTCGAGATGATGCCCGTCACGCCGGGGAAATGGCGCGCGCAGATAGAGGCGCAGCAGCCTGGCATCTATCATCTGCGTGATGGCCGGCGCAGTACGATCGTTGCGGCCGGCGATGCGAATCCGGTGGAATTCGCCGATGTGCGCGCGACCGAAAACCGGCTGGCGCCGGTCGTGGCGGCAAGTGGCGGTGCGGCGGTGTGGTTGCGTGCTGACGGGGTGCCCGATATTCGCCGCGTGGGACCCGGCCGAGATATGGCCGGCCAGGGTTGGATCGGGTTACGCGAGAACCGGCAATATCTGGTTGCCGCGCTTGAGCAGCACAGCCTGCTGCCGGCCTTGCTGATGTTGCTATTGATTGCTGCCGCCATCGGATTTGCGTGGCGTTCGGAGGGACGTTAGCCGAAAGGCGTCCAGTGGCCTTCCCGGTCATATATGCGTCTTTTCAGCCATCCCTTCCCAGCGAGACTGTGGCTGTCTAGAATGCGGTTTCCCGGTGGACGCCAATCCCGAATATCGGTAGGGATGTTGTCCCGTCAATAAGCTGGATATGCGGAAAGACAATGATTGGCTTGGTAATCGTAACCCATGGCCGCCTGGCCGAGGAATTACTGGCTGCTGCGGCACATGTGGTGGGCCCGCAGGAAGATAGCCGCGCGATCTGCATCGACCCGGACGATGATATGGAGCAACGCCGCGCCGACATTCTGAATGCTGTGACAGACGTGGATTCAGGCAAAGGCGTGCTGGTCCTCACCGATATGTTCGGCGGTACCCCGTCCAATCTGTCGATCTCCATTCTCGACCGCGCCAAGGTAGAGGTGATCGCCGGTGTCAATCTGCCGATGCTGATCAAATTCGCCAGTGTGAGGGAAGGGTGCGAACTGGCCGATGCGGTCGAGCAGGCGGCCGAGGCAGGGCGCAAATATATTTCCGTCGCCTCCAAGGTGCTGACGGGTGAAGGCAAGTGAATGCAACCGCGCCGCTACAACGGACATTGGTGATCTGCAATGAGCGTGGTCTGCATGCCCGCAGCTCCGCTAAATTTGTCAAATGTGTTGGCGAGTTCGATGCGCAAGTCACCGTCAGCCGTGATGGCATGGCGGTCAACGGGACCTCGATCATGGGATTGTTGATGCTGGGCGCGGCAAAGGGGTGCGAAATTCATATCAGTGCGGAAGGGACCGATGCGGTGGCCGCACTTGCCGCGCTAACCACGCTGGTCAAAGCAGGATTTGGCGAGAATGAGCCTGAGTGATTCTTCTCCTGATCACCTCGGCAAGCTGCAACATATTGGAATAATTGAATTTTAGCTGAAATTCCTTTTATGGACAGCGTATGGGCAGTGGCGCTCGAATTAGCCACATAACAATATAAACATTTCTTTATATTGCTTATTGTGCCGATAGAGTGGCTTTGTTATAAGCTGCGCCGATAGTGCGGCTCGGCAATGATGAGTGACGTGCGGCCCGCAGCAGATGCAGAAGGAGTTTCACAACATGACTGGCACAACCGACTATAAGGTCGCTGATATGTCGCTGGCCGAATGGGGCCGCAAGGAAATCACAATCGCCGAAACCGAAATGCCCGGCCTGATGGCATTGCGTGAAGAGTATCACGGTCAGAAACCGCTTGCGGGCGCGCGTATTGCGGGCTGTCTGCATATGACGATTCAGACCGCCGTGTTGATCGAGACGCTGGTCGATCTGGGGGCGACGGTGCGCTGGTCATCGTGCAATATTTTCTCGACGCAGGATCATGCGGCCGCGGCTGTCGCGGCGGTTGGCGTACCGGTCTTTGCCTGGAAGGGTGAAACCGAGGAAGAATTCGACTGGTGTATCGAACAGACGATCACCGGACCGGGCGGCTGGACGCCGAACCTCATCCTCGATGATGGCGGCGATCTGACCAAGATGATGCATGACAAGTTTCCTGAATTGCTGGACGAGGTGAAAGGCATTTCGGAAGAAACCACAACCGGTGTGCTGCGGCTTTATGACATGGCGCGGGCGGGTGAATTGAAGGTGCCCGCGATCAATGTGAATGATTCGGTGACCAAGTCGAAATTCGACAATCTGTATGGCTGCCGCGAAAGCCTGGTTGACGGGGTCAAGCGCGCGACCGATGTAATGATTGCGGGCAAGGTTGCTGTTATCTGCGGCTATGGCGATGTCGGCAAGGGATGTGCGGTGTCAATGCGCGGGCAGGGCGCGCGCGTCCTTGTCACCGAAATCGATCCGATCTGCGCCTTGCAGGCGGCGATGGAAGGCTATGAAGTCGTCACCATGGAAGAAGCCGCACCGCAAGGTGATATCTTTGTGACGGCAACCGGTAATATCGATGTGATCACCACCGATCACATGGCGAAAATGAAGGACCGGGCCATCGTCTGCAATATCGGTCATTTCGATTCGGAAATTCAGGTCGCCGGTCTGCGCAATTATGAATGGGAGAATGTGAAGCCGCAGGTCGATGAAGTCATCTTCCCCGACGGCAAGCGGCTGATCCTGCTGGCGGAAGGCCGGTTGGTCAATCTGGGCTGCGCGACCGGGCATCCAAGTTTCGTCATGAGCGCCTCTTTCACCAATCAGACGCTGGCGCAGATCGAATTATGGCGCAATGCCGATGCATATGACATTGGCGTGCATGTGCTTCCCAAGCATCTTGATGAAAAGGTCGCCCGGCTGCATCTGGGTAAACTCGGGGTCAATCTGACTGAATTGAGTGACGCCCAGGCGAAATATCTCGGTCTGGCGCAACAAGGTCCGTTCAAGCCCGATCATTACCGTTATTAAGCGGCTTGCAAAACACAGGGTGGCGTGGCGCGAAATCAAGCGTCACGGCACGCTGTAATATCGCTGCCGCTGGATGCCGGTAGCACAGGTCAGGCACTGCCAGAAGCGCGTCGCCGCGCCAGATCCCGGGCATGACCCGCAGGGCGGCGACAGGTAGATTAGCGGCTGGCCGGGCCGTTTGCATTGCACGGATCTGCTGCAAACCCACCTCCCCCACTGCGCGGACGGAAAAATACGCCTGCCCGGCGCAAAGCGAAGCTGTCTCCCGGCCGAGCGCGACATCAAAACGCGCGTCCCACCTACCTGACTGCCCGGGCGCAAGGCGTAAATCGGGACCAATGGACGCCATTTCCCGCAGGATCAGGATGCGCCCCTTATGCGGCATTAGCTGGCAGCCGGACAGGGTTTTGCCACCTGTCACGGGCTGTGCGCAAAGCCACTGATAAAGGCTTTCAAGCCGACTCAGGCGCGGTGTATATCGCTGCGCGCCAATAGCTGTAATCAGTCGCGCGATGGCCCGCAATCCGACTTCCTCAGGTGCTGCGGACAGTCGCGCCGGGTCGAGCCAGGCGACGCCCGCATCCCCGACAATCGCAGCTTTCGACAACAACTCATCCGTATAATGATCGATCGCCGCACGCGCGCGCTGCATATGCGCCGCTGTCGCCGTCAGCCGCTCGGGCGGCATGCCCTCATCGCGCAAATGCCGGTAAAGGGTGCGCATCCTCACCCGGGCATAGTGGGAATCGTGATTGGACGGGTCTTCGATCCAATCCTGTCCGGCGGCACGCAATGTTGCGTATAAGTCGGATTTCGGGACATCAAGTAACGGACGCACGAAGCGCAGCTTGCCTCGCTTGCTGAGCGGTTGCATCGCGGCAAGCCCGTGCACGCCACTGCCGCGCATCAGATTGAGCAGCAGCGTCTCGGCCTGATCTTCCCGCTGGTGGGCAAGCAGGAGATCCCCGATTCCCCGTTCCGCACAGGCGGCTTCAAGCAAGGCATAACGTTTTTGTCTGGCTGCTGCCTGGATTGAACTGGTGGGCTTATCGTCCGCCCATTGCAATATCCGATGCGCAATCCCGAGATCCGCGCACCAGCCGGCAACCCGTTGTGCTTCGGCTGCGGAGTTACGGCGCAGCCCGTGATCGACAGTCAATGCCAACAACCCGTCAGCCCAGCCGCTATCGCTAGACCGCCGCAACCAGTCACGGCACAGCAGCAGCAGCGCCATGCTGTCCGCGCCGCCTGAAACAGCGACCGCGACCGGCGGTTGCACATCGAGTGCGGCCATCGCTGTCTGAAAGTATTCGGTTGTGACAGGCTGTGCCGTTTCTGGCGTCATGATGACCGCATCCGCAAACTGTGTCGCTGTTGTGGTAACGAAAACCGCTCACGCAGTCAGCCTGACACAGGCCGTACGCACGGTTTGCAGCCCGCCTGCTTCTGTGCCCGGTCTGCGATCTCGCCGGTGCAGCATAGCATGCTAGCATGGATCGGGTTACCGGCAGTTTGCCTTCTTGGCTTCGCTCGTCGCGCGGCTTTTTATCTTGTCGCTTGCCTGGGGATAGGTCTTTCCGATCTCGGTCAGGGTCTGACAGGCCTCCATCTGATGGCCAAGTGCTGCCAGCGTCATCCCGAGCTTCAGCATATTATCGGCGCCTTTGGGGCTGTCAGGATATTTTTGAAAGCCTTCGAGGAAATAGCTCGCCGCTTCCTGATACTGGTTGCGCACATAAAAGGTCTCGCCGAGCCAATAGATGGCATTGCCGGCAAGCTTGTGATCGGGATGGGCTGCAAGAAAGGCCTTCAGGGCGCTGGCCGCGGCCGGGTAATCCCCACCACGCAGCAGATTGAAGGCTGCGGCATATTGTGCCTCAGGCGACTGGTCGGCAGTCGTGGTGGCAGGTGCAGCCGGGTTTGCCGCGGGCGCCGCTTCGCGCGATGCTGACGGGTCCTCGCCGGGGAATTTGCTGCCGATGGACCCGCCGGCAACGCCTTCCTTGCCTTTCTCAAGTGCGGACAGGCGGAAATCGATATCGGCGACAAGCTTGTCGAGTCGCGTCTGCGTTTGCATCAGCCGGAAGTCGATCTGCTCGATCTGCCCGGTCAGATTACGCAGCTCAAGCGCCATCTGATCGATCTGGATTTTCAGACGCGCGGCGGCGGTTTCATTTCCGACAGGTTCAGGCGCAGCGATCGCCGCGGCTCCCCCCGCTCGCGATTGATTTGCCATTTGCCGTTGCAGATCCGCCACATCCTGACGCAGCCGGTTCAGCTCATATTGCAGGCCTGAAACATCCTGCAGCGAGCCGGTTTGCGCGGCCGCTGGCAGTATGCCCGCAAACAGCCAGGCCCCGACAATCAGCCAGGCCCCGATCATGATGTGCTGACTAAACGGTCTGAGCGTTGATTTGGCTTTGCCGGAAGGTTGGGCGGTCTGTGCGGCAAGCGGCATGGCATTTGACCTGTCTATCGAGAATATGTTCCCCGCCGCGTGCCATTGGGCGCGGAGGACAAATTATAGAAACATGGCTGTGCCCGGGCATGCGGCAGTGATTGTTCGCATGCCCGGTCAGCAAGTCAGTTCCAGACTTAGTTCACCGATGTCGTGGCATTACGGTTTTGTGACCAGCAGGATTCATCCGAGCAAACGGCAATCGGGCGTTCCTTGCCATAACTGACCGTCGAAATCCGGGACGCATCGACCCCGAGGCTGACGAGGTAATCCTTGGCGGAATTTGCCCGACGCTCCCCCAGCGCCAGGTTGTATTCGCGCGTGCCACGTTCGTCGCAATTGCCCGCGATCGTGATCGTCGCCTGCGGATTTTCCGCAAGCCACTTAGCCTGCGCCTGCAACGCCTGACGCGCCTGTTGGCTCAGATCGTAACGGTCGAAGGCAAAGAATACGCGGTGCGCCGCCTCTGTTTCGAGGTGTTTTTGCGAACCGGCGATGACGCCCGCAGGCAGAGAGGACACAGTGCCCGAAGACACACTGCTTCCGCTACCGGCCGCGCCCGTCCCGCCTGCGCCACTGCCCGATACGTCGCGATCGGGGGTGGTTTCACAGGCGGCAAGCAAGAAGATCGCGGCAAGCGCACTGGCAGACCGGATCCCGAAGGAAACTTTTGACATTAAGAGATACTCCTGATGATGATTGTCAGCGAAGCATGGAATGGTCGTGGCGCTTTGCCTAAGCTGCGATTTGCCGCACTAAATCGTTATTCGGCCTACGTCTTTTTTTGATCCACCCCCATTGGTGACAGCAATATAAGTTTACCCGCCTTCCCCGAGTGGAATCAAGGGCGACCAAGCAGGATCCGACGCATCGCCGACTGTTGCAATTTCACGTTCGTTATATCCGGTCAGGTCGATCGAATAGAGACGTGTGCGCGATCCTTCACCTTGTGCGTTGGAGGGCGTTTCGCGGAAGAACATAAGTACCCGGCCATTGGGCGACCATGTCGGTCCTTCATCCAGAAAACTTTCGGTCAGCAACCGTTCGCCGCTGCCGTCAGGACGCATCACGCCGATATGGAACCGCCCCTTGCGGAAGCGGGTAAAGGCGATCAAATCGCCACGCGGCGACCAGACCGGCGTGGCATATCGGCCATCCCCGAAGCTGATCCGCCGGACATTGCCGCCATCCGCGTCCATCACATAGATCTGCTGTGAGCCGCCGCGATCGGAGTTGAACGTGACCTGTCGGGCATCGGGCGAAAATGAAGGGGAGGTGTCGATTGCGGGATGGTCGGTCAAACGGGTGGTTACCCGACTGCGTAAATTCATCAGATAGATATCGGAATTGCCGTTGCGCGCCAGGCTCATGATGACGCTGTCGCCGTCCGGCGAAAAGCGCGGCGCGAAGGTCATTCCCGGAAAATCGCCCAGCACCTCCTGCTGTCCCGTATCGATATCATAGACATAGACACGGGGTTTATCGTCGAAATAGGACAGATAGGTGATCTGATGGGTGGTCGGGCTGAAGCGCGGTGTCAGGACCAGATGCCGCCCGCTTGTCAGGAAGCGCTGATTGGCGCCGTCCTGATCCATGATCGCCAGCCGCTTGACGCGCGCAGCCTTGGGGCCGCTCTCGGCGATATAGACGATGCGGGTATCGAAATAGCCGCTTTCGCCGGTCAGCCGCTCGTAGATTTTATCGGAAATCAGATGTGCGACCCGCCGCCAGTTATCGGGCTGGGTGAAGAAGACGCGGCCTTCCATCTGCCGTTCGGCGAATACGTCCCACAGGCGGAACTCGACCCGCAGCCGGCCGTCGGGCTCCCGGATCGCCGCGCCGGTCACAAGCGCCTGCGCATTGATAAGGCGCCAGTCACCAAATCGCGGCAAGACGCCGATTGCGTCGGCCTGCTGGATGAAACTGCGCGGATCAAGCGGCCGAAACAGGCCCGACCGTTCCAGGTTCGCGGAGATGACCCCATTCATTTTTTGCGCGATATCCTGGCCGATTTCGCTATCGGCCTGGAATGTCGGCAGCGCGATCGGCAATGGATCCACATTGCCCTGGGTAATGTCGATGCGCAATTGTGCCTGCGCCTGATGCGCAAGGCTCAACATCACCACACTGAACAGAATGGTGACGGCAAGTCGTGTTGCCCTGTGAAAGATATTTTTTCTGTACCCGGTCATCCGCCCAGCATTTCCCTTGGATCAAAAGTCAGTTCGATATCGCGCCACCGTTCATATTTATCCGGCGGCAGGTTTTTTAAAGGTACGCATTTTTGCACTGCACGGATCGCATGTTCCGCTGCTGTACGATAATGACTGTCCCTGTTCATCCGATCGCCGTCCACCACTTCCGGCATTCCCGCCAGTTCGCCATCGGGCCGCAGGAAAATGCGCAAACGGACAACCAGCCCTTCAGCGTAGCGTGCGCCTGCAGGCACGATCCAGCATTCCTGAATCTGCGCGCGTATTGCGTCGATCTCGCTCAATGTCAGCGGTGTCGCCAATGCCGGTGACACGGGAACCGGTTCACGGGGTGCATCATCGGTTTCGGTTTCATTCTTCTGTTCGGGCGCCGGCGCCTGCTCGCGCGATTTATCCAGTAGCGCGGCGATCCGGTTCGCATCGAATTTCGGGGGCCGTTTCGGCTTGACGCGCGGCGCGGGGCCAGGCGTCACCACCTGCGGCTCAGGCTTTACCGGGGTCGATGCGGTCGCGCCT
>CALAQW010000174.1 GCA_937888955.1 uncultured Alphaproteobacteria bacterium
ACGGCGTTGAAGCAATTGCATAGCTATAGCCGCCGGCACCACCCGAGGCGACAAATGCACCGGTGACCGTGGGACCGTCTTCGACCGCTGTGACATCGACCGGTCCAGCGACCGGGCCGTCTTCGGTCCCCGTAACAGTGATGGTGACGGTTGCCGGTGCACTATCTGCGCCATGGGAATCGGTGGCCTGGTAATCAAAGCTCACATCGCGGGTTTCGCCTGCCGCCAGATCCTGAAAATCCGCACCGGGATCGAAACTGAAGGTGCCGTCACCATTATTGGTGACTATCCCTTCCGACGGCGTGGTCAGGATTGTATAGCTCAGGCTTGCCGTATCATCGTCGGAATCCACATCCGCGCCGGCAAAGGCCGCCGTGACGGCCGGGCCATCCTCAACCGCATCAGCCACAACTGCAGCAACTGTCGGCGCATCATTCGCACCGGTTACAGTGATTGTCACTGTCGCGCTGCTTGTGCCGCCGCCCTGACCATCGGAAATACTGTACTGGAACGCGTCAAGCCGGCTCTCGCCAACCGCAAGATCCTCATGCGCGCCATTCGGATCGTAAACAAAGGTACCGTCGCCATTGACGCTGAGTAACGCGCCGGAGGCCAAAGCGATCTGGCTACCCACCGCCGACGCCACCCCGTTGACCGCGGTAACCGCAAACGCATCGCCCTCAAAATCGATATCGTTATCCAGAATACTGCCCGGTGCCGATTGCAGAACACTGTCCTCATCGGTCGCAGCCATGTCGTCCACAGCAAAGGACGCATTATTCCGGCCATCCAGAAACAGGGTATAGCCGTCGTCGAACTCAACTGCTTCGACCGATTTCAGCGTATCGGTTTCGCCATTGCGGGTAAAATTCCAGCCCCTTCCCCAAAAGAAGGAGTTATAGCCATACTCATCAAGCGTGCCGGACAAGTGTGCCGTGTCAAAACCACGGCCACCGACATACAGATCCTCGCCTGCCCCGTCATGGAACCGGTCGTCGCCATGCCCGCCATGCAACGTATCATTGCCGGTGCCGCCGAACAGCAGATCATCCCCGTGCCCCCCGAAGATCAGGTCATTACCGCTACCGCCATACAGTGCATCATTGCCGTGATTTCCGAAAAGCACGTCATGGCCGCTTCCCCCCAAAAGCGTATCATCGCCATCGCCGCCGATAAGGATGTCGTTGCCGCTACCCCCATCAAGGAAATCATCACCATCGCCACCGATCAGCAGATCGTTGCCGCCGCCACCATAGATCGTGTCGTTACCGCGACCGCCATTCAGAACATCATGATCCCGCGCGCCACCGCCATCGGGATCGATTGCCGGTGCGTTTCCGCCAACACCCGACCCGTCGCCATAACCGTAAATAACGTCATCACCGCCACGACCGTTTATTTTGTCGCGCCCGCCCGAACCAACAATCAAATCGCCTTCGGCTGTTCCGCTGGTTTGATTGTTTCTCAACAAAATACGCCTAGTCACAAAACAATCCCCTCAGGCACAATGCACTGCCAGCAAAAAATCCAAAATACCGCGCGGCAAGCCGCGCAAAAAAACTTCCCGCACGCTCGAAGGCGGGCACCAGATACCATTATAGAAATTTATTAGGTAATTTTAAGTGACAAACCGATAAACAGGCTCCACCGGCCATTGACCGGCAAACGCCCGTTTTCGTCCGATTTCCCAAAAACCCATAAATTCCGCGAAAAAGTCGCTGCTATAGCCATAAACACCCAAGACAGTGCGTCACAACAGCGCGCCACGCCAACTGCCCCGAAACCACCGCCTTGTTATAGCCAAAACCAACCGCATTACAACCTGCGCCTGCAGGGAAACACCACTCCACCGCTTGCGGACGCGATCAGGCACCTGCGCGATAATTCCGTCAACTGTTCGCAAGTAATATGTCGCCACTGACAAAACAGGTCGAACGCGCGACCAAGAATCCATTATTTTCTTTCGCGTTGCGCTGACGCGGACCACCTCTCCGCTGAAAGCAGCAATGCAACAGCAAAGGCAGACGAGCGGGCCTGCCAGGCGCTCGACTTTATCAGGCCTGTCTCCAGGGTACGGAAAACACTTGAAACTGGATAGCGGCAACACGCCACCACCAACGCCAACGACAGCATTTTAATCTTGGCGAACAATAAAATGGCGGAGAGGGTGGGATTCGAACCCACGGTACCTGCAAAGGCACAACGGTTTTCGAGACCGCCCCGTTCGACCACTCCGGCACCTCTCCTGCTGGGCGCTTTGCTGATTGCGGCGGGCGGCGGCGGGGCCGCAGGCTGAGCATATCCGGTCGAGATATGCATAAAGCCTGGCTGCATGCGAAGCGCGTCAAGCGGGCGGAACCTACCCCAGCGCCCTGCAATTGCCAAGCCCGACAGCAGTGAAATTCACGACTTTTCGTTTTCGCGTCGCTGCCGCGCGGTGGTGAGCGAGGAAATCACGCCGCGCAATGTCCGCACATCCTGATCGGTGAGCGCGACACGCTGAAAGATATTGCGCAGGGCGCGCACCATGGAGGGGCGTTTTTCAGGCGGCCGCAGGAAGCCCGAGCGGTCAAGTTCCCCCTCAAGATGTTCGAAAAACCGCAGCAGATCGGCCCCTTCCGCAGGCATCGCAAGCCCGGTTTCAAGCATACTGTCAGGCGTGTCGTCCGCATGGCGGAACCATTCATAGCCGATCAGCAATACCGATTGCGCCAGATTGATCGAGGTGAAATCGGGATGCACCGGAATGCGCAGCACAGCCTGGGCAAGCGCCACCGCATCATTGTCGAGCCCGGTGCGTTCGGGGCCGAACAGCACCCCGCAACGCTGCCCCTGCCCTGCGCGGGCATGCATCTGCACCGCCGCATGTTCGGCCGTCACCATCGGCTTGACCATTTCACGCACCCGCGCGGTGGTCGCCAGCACATAATGCAGATCGGCCAGCGCATCTTCCACCCGCTCAAACACCCGCGCGCCCTCAAGCACCCAATCGGCACCCGATGCCGCGCTCACCGCTTCGGGGTTGGGCCAGCCATCGCGCGGCGCGACAAGCCGCAATTCGCGCAGCCCGAAATTTGCCATGGCACGCGCGGCGGTCCCGATATTCTGACCAAGCTGCGGTTTCACAAGAATAACAACAGGCGGCGACATCAGGCTGTGGCACCGTCACGGTAGAGCTTGTAGGTGATGCTGTCATACAGCGCCTCGAAAGACGCATCGACGATATTTTCCGACACACCGACAGTGAACCAGCGCTGCCCCGCGCCATCGCGGCTTTCGATCATCACACGGGTCACCGCGCCGGTGCCGCCGGTCAGGATCCGGACCTTGTAGTCAACAAGCTCAAGATCGTCGATAAAGCGCGAATATTTGCCAAGATCCTTGCGCAGCGCCCGGTCGAGCGCATTGATCGGACCATTGCCTTCCTCATAGGAACGCAGGGTTTCACCATCCACCGTGATCTTGGCTGTCGCTTCGGACACGGTAATCAGATCGCCTTTCGCGTTATGCCGCCGTTCGACCCAGACGCGGTAGCTGTCGACCGCGAAATAATCGGGCACCTGGCCGAGCAGGCGACGCACCAGCATCTCGAACGATGTCGCCGCCCCGTCATAGGAATAGCCCAGAAATTCGCGTTCCTTGACAATCTCGAGCAGCCGCTCAAGCCGCGGGTCCTTGGCATCGACCGCAATACCGATGGCATCAAGCTCGGCGATGAGATTGGATTTGCCTGCCTGATCGGACACAAGAATCCGCCGCTGATTGCCGACCGTCTCAGGCGCAACATGCTCATAAGTCGTTGCATCGCGCTGCACGGCGGAAACATGCAGCCCCCCCTTATGGGCGAAGGCGGAGGCACCGACATAGGGCGCATGCCGGTTCGGCGCGCGGTTCAGAATCTCGTCAAGCGTGTGGGAAATCCGGCTGAGTTTTTTCAACTGCTCCGGCGAGACCCCGGTCTCGAACCGCTCGGCAAAGTCGCGCTTGAGCATGAGCGAGGGGATGATCGAGGTCAGATTGGCATTGCCGCACCGTTCCCCGAGCCCGTTGATCGTGCCCTGCACCTGCCGCACCCCCGCACGCACCGCAGCCAGGCTGTTTGCGACCGCGTTTTCAGTATCATTATGGACATGAATGCCCAGATGATCACCCGGGATGCGCGCGGTCACCACGGTGACGATTTCGCTGATTTCATGCGGCAGGGTGCCGCCATTCGTGTCGCAAAGCACAACCCAGCGCGCCCCCGCCTCATAGGCCGCGCGCACGCATTCAAGCGCATAGTCGGGATTGGCCTTGTAGCCATCGAAGAAATGCTCCGCATCGAACAGCGGTTCGCGGCCCCGCTCGGCCAGCAGGGCGATTGAATCGCCGATCGCCGCGACATTTTCGGGCAGGCTGACCTGCAAGGCCACATCGACATGAAAGTCCCAGCATTTGCCGACAAGGCACAGCGCCGGCGCCGCGGTGTCGAGCAGCGCCGCAAGCCCCGGATCATTCGCGGCCGAGCGGCCGACCCGCTTGGTCATGCCAAAGGCGGTAAATCTCGCATGCCTGAGTGTCGGTGCATCCGCGAAAAACGTCGTATCGGTCGGGTTCGCGCCAGGCCAGCCACCTTCCACATAATCGATTCCAAGTTCATCGAGCAGCCGCGCGATAAGCCGCTTATCCTCGACACTGAAATCGACGCCCTGGGTCTGTGCACCGTCGCGCAAGGTGGTGTCGAACAGATAAAGCCGTTCACGCGGCGCCACGGCCCCGCTCATGACGCCACCTTCCAGCTTGTGCCCCCAGGTCCATCCTCCAGCACGATGCCTTGTGCCGCAAGCGCATCGCGGATCCTGTCTGCCTCGGCAAAATCCTTCTGCTTGCGCGCGTCATTGCGGGCGGCGATCAGCGCATCGATTTCCGCCTCGTCGATCTGCTGCCCCGGCGGCTGCCAGTGGAACCATTCTTCGCGCGTCAGCCCAAGCACGCCCAGCAGGAATTCCCCGCCTGCGCGCAACTGTCTTTTCGCCTCCGCATCGCCCTGCCCGGCAAGATGCGCGATCTTGTGCATTTCAGCGATGGCCTGCGGGGTGTTGAGATCATCTTCAAGCGCTGCCTGCACCGGTTGCGGGATATCGGCCTCTGTCGCGCTGATCCCGTCGACAAGCCGGTACCAGCCATCAAGCACGCTCTTTGCCTCACGGCTGCCGGCCTCGGTCCAGTCGAAAGGCTGCCGGTAATGGGTCATCAGCATCTGCAGGCGCATCACCTCCCCCGGCCAATGCGCCAACAGTTCGTGCACGGTGCGAAAATTGCCCTCCGATTTGGACATTTTCCGCCCCTCCACCATCAGATAGCCATTATGCATCCAATAGCGTGCGAAGGTGCCAGGGCCATTGGCGCAGGTACTTTGCGCCACCTCGTTTTCATGGTGCGGGAAAAGCAGATCGACCCCGCCGCCATGGATATCGAAACTTGGGCCCAGATGCTGCTGGCTCATCGCCGAGCATTCGATATGCCAGCCCGGTCGCCCCCGCCCCCACGGGCTGTCCCATCCCGGGGTCTCGTCATCGGACGGCTTCCACAGGACGAAATCCATCGGGTCCTTTTTATAGGGCGCGACCTCGACCCGCGCGCCGGCCAGCATTTCGTCGGTATCGCGGCCCGACAGGCTGCCATAGTCAGCCATGCTCGGCACATGGAAGAGAACATGCCCGTCCGCCACATAGGCATGTCCTTTATCGATCAGCCGGCCGATCATCGCGATCATCTGTGCGATATGGTCGGTCGCACGCGGTTCCACATCGGGCGGCAGCGCGCCGAGTGCGGCCATATCCGCGTGATATTGCGCGGTCGTCCGCGCGGTCAGATCGGCAATCGATATCCCTTCGCTTTTCGCGCGCGCGTTAATCTTGTCTTCGACATCTGTGATATTGCGCACATAGGTCACATGCGCGGCGCCATAAATCCGGCGCAAAAGGCGCGCCAGCACATCGAACACGACGACAGGCCGCGCATTGCCGATATGCGCATAGTCATAGACCGTGGGCCCGCACACATACATCCGCACATTGGCAGGATCGAGAGGAACAAATTCCTCCTTTTCGCGGGTCCGGGAATTGTAAATTCGCACTGTCACGTCCTTCTCATGCCGCGCTTACGCATATTCTTACCTGTCAGCGACAATAAATTGCCTCTGCCCCGCCGTGCGCGGTTCGTTTCATGTGTCGGAACTGACCGATGGAAGAACGGCACGGCAGGCGGCAGTCAGCCGCCAATAATCATCCCGCCCGGACAGCCGCCTGCCCGGTCGTGGGAGCACTGACCCGTTATACAGTCAGTATTGATCATCAATTTACGCATGGGATGCGCCTGTCCGCCATTCTGTATATCTACAGATATCTACAGATATATGCAGATTGCTTTATGCCGTCTCACCCCGCAACCGCGCATGCGCACGTTCAGGGCCGATCAGCATTAGCAGATTTTTCATTTCCGGTCCATGACCGCGTGCGGTCAGCGCCAGCCGCAGCGGCAGGAACAGATCACGCCCCTTGCGGCCGGTCGCCTGCTTCACAGCAGCGGTCCACGCCTTCCAGCTATCGGGACCAAACGCTGCATTCGGCAGCAGATCGGCAGCCGTTGCGATAAAGGCTGTATCCTCGATCACCGGGGCAACAGGGCCGCTTACCACCTGCCACCACTCGACAGCATCGGCGAGCTTTGCCAGATTGGGCCGCACTGTTTCCCAGAACAGGGCGTCACCCCCAACCCCCATCTCATCGAGCCGCGCCCGCACCGCCTCATAAGGCATATCATGCAGCAGCCGTTCATTCAGATGCGCCAGTTCAGCGGGATCGAATTTCGCGGGCGAACGGCTGACCCGGCCGATATCGAAGGCCGCCACAAGCTGATCGAGTGATTGAAACGGCTCCACCGGATCCGATGTCCCGATCCGGGCCAGCAGACTGTTCAGCGCCATCGCCTCGAACCCGTCCGCGCGCAGAGACTCGATCGACAGGGAACCAAGCCGCTTTGACAGCCCTTCCCCGCCCGCACCGGTCATCAGCGGATGATGCCCGAAGGTCGGCACCCGATCGCCCAGCAGCGCGAAAAGCTGCACCTGCACCGCCGTATTGGTGATGTGATCCTCGCCCCGGATGACATGGGTCACCCCGAAATCCAGATCGTCGCAGATATTGGGCAGGGTATAAAGCGGCTGACCATCGGCACGGATCAGCACGGGATCAGACAGGCTCGCCGTATCGATGCTGATCTCCCCATGCACAAGGTCGGACCAGCCGACCATTTCATGATCGAGCAGAAACCGCCAATGCGGACTGACACCCCTGGCTTCAAAATCCGCACGCGCCGCATCGGTCAGCTTCAGCGCCGCGCGGTCATAGACAGGCGGGCGGCCACGGCCAAGCTGTACCTTGCGTTTAAGCTCCAGCTCCTCGGGCGTTTCATAGCAGGGATAAAGCCGCCCCTCATCTTTCAACTCCTTGATCGCCGCATCGTAGCGCGCAAACCGTTCGGACTGACGCATGAACAGATCGTGCGACAGACCGAGCCAGGCAAGATCGGTGACAATCCCGTCCTCGAATGCCTTGGTCGAACGTTCGGTATCGGTGTCGTCGATGCGCAGCAGGAATTGCCCGCCATGGGCGCGCGCATACATCCAGTTGATCAGGGCGGTCCGGATATTGCCGACATGCAGCCGCCCGGTCGGGCTTGGCGCAAAACGGGTAATGACACTCATTACGGCTTCCTATCAGGGGTTCCTAGCGCGCATCGCGGAAACGGTTGGTAATCGGGTAACGGCGATCGCGACCAAAGCTCTTCATGCTGATCTTCACTCCGGGCGCTGCCTGACGGCGCTTATATTCCGCGACATAAAGCAGATGTTCGACCCGTTTGACCGTTTCGGGCGCATGCCCGCGCGCCACCACTTCCTCGAAACTCATCTCGCGTTCGACCAGGCAATCAAGCATATCATCAAGCGCCGCATAAGGGGGCAGCGAATCCTCATCCTTCTGATCCGGGCGCAGCTCGGCTGTTGGTGGCTTGATGATGATATTTTCAGGGATAACCCGCCCGCGGCTGCCCAGCGCGCCTTCGGGGAAATGCTGGTTGCGCCAGTGACAAAGTTTGAAGACGGTCATCTTGTAGATGTCTTTCAGCGCATTGTAGCCGCCGCACATATCACCATATAGCGTGGCGTAGCCGACCGACACTTCCGACTTGTTGCCGGTCGTCAGCACCATATCGCCGAACTTGTTCGACAGCGCCATCAGCACCACGGCGCGCGCGCGGCTTTGAATATTTTCTTCGGTCAGATCGGGATTGCGGCCTTCAAATAGCGGCGACAGCATCATATCGAATGCATCGACCGCCGGGGCGATCGATACGCTGTCCAGCCGCGCGCCGATCAGCCCGGCGCATTCGGCCGCATCCTGCAGGCTTTCCTCACTGGTATATCTGGAGGGCAGCATGACGCAGCGCACCCGCTCGGGCCCCAGCGCATCGGCCGCCACCGCCGCACTCAAGGCGCTGTCGATCCCGCCCGACATGCCAAGCACGACACCGGGGAAGCCGTTCTTGTTCACATAATCGCGCAACCCCAGCATCATCGCCTGATAGATCGCACCAAGCTCTTCGGGGGGCGCGCTCTTCTCGCCCTCCGCACAGCGCCAGCCCTCAGCCGTCCTTTGCCAGTCGCTGATCGCGATCCCGGTTTGCCAGAACGGCATCTGAAGGGCGAATGTCCGGTCCGCATTCAGCACGAAAGACCCGCCATCAAAGACAAGCTCGTCCTGACCGCCATATTGGTTGACATAGATCATTGGCAGGCCGCTTTCGGTGACACGTGCGACCGCGCGGCTCATCCGCTGATCGAGCTTTGACACCTCATAGGGGGAGCCATTGGCCACCACCAGCATCTCAGCACCTGTTTCCTGCAGGCATTCAACGACATCGGCTCCCCAGATATCCTCGCAGATCGGGATGCCCAGCCTGACGCCGCGGAAATTGACCGGGCCGGGCATCGGCCCTGCATCAAATACCCGCTTTTCGTCGAACACCCCGTAATTCGGCAGATCGTATTTCGCGCGCCAGGCCGTGCATTCCCCGCCATCAAGCAGCAGCATGGCATTGTACAGCCTGCCCTCCTCATGCACGGGCGCGCCGATCAACAGCGCCGGGCCCCCATCGGCGGTTTCCGCGGCAAGGCTGGCGACTGCTTCCACGACATCCTCAAGAATGGCGGGCTTGCGCACCAGATCCTCGGGCGGGTAACCGATCAGAAACAGTTCCGAGAATACGACGAGATCGGCACCGCCCTGCGCTGCCTCGGCGCGTGCTCTGCGGGCCAGTTCGCTATTGCCCGCCACATCGCCAACGACCGGGTTGTATTGCACTAATGCGATTTTCAATCGATCTGTCATTCACCACTCTCCGCAAGGAACAGCTTACTTACCCCCAAGCGCCGCCGCGCGACAATAGCATCTGCGCAAATCCAATAAACTTGCCTGCTTGCGGCGGCGCGCATGAGGATGCAAGCATAGCCGGAACCGGACCCGGATTCCGGTGATGAGGAAACACGTACAGGAAAGCGTCACATGGCCAATTTCATCGAAAGCGAAACCGCGCAGCGGATCACGACCATCCGGATCAACCGGCCCGACAAGAAGAATGCACTGACAGACGAGATGTATTACGGGCTGGCCGACGCGCTGCGCGCCGCCAATGCGGACCCGGCGACGCGGGTGATCGTGCTGACCGGCACCGGCGACAGCTACACAGCCGGCAATGACATTGGCAGTTTCGTGGCGCAATCAAATGCCAGCAAGGAAGATAACGCCCGCAAACCCGACGGCCGTGACCGTCATCCGGTGCCTGATCTGCTCGACGCGCTGATCAGCGTGGACAAGCCGACAATTGCAGCGGTTAACGGGCTTGCGATCGGTATCGGCACGACCATGCTGTTCCATATCGATCTGGTTTACGCGTCGGAATCCGCGCGCTTTGCCATGCCGTTTGTCAATCTGGGCGTCGTGCCCGAGGCCGGTACTTCCCTGCTGCTGCCGCGCGCGGTCGGCCGGCAGCGGGCAGCCGAACTGTTCCTGTTCGGCGATCAGTTCGGCCCTGAAACCGCCCATGAATGCGGTTTTGTGAACGCCATATTGCCAGCCGACCGGCTGATGCCGCATGTGCTGGAAGTGGCCGGCAAGCTTGCACAAAAAGCACCCGGCGCAATCCGGGAGACAAAAAAGCTGATGCGCCAGCATGGTCCCGCACTCGACGCGGCGATGCATCGCGAGGCGCGGGTTTTTGCCGCACAGCTGCGCACCCCCGAATCGAAGGAGGCGATGCGCGCTTTCGCCGAACGCCGCGCACCGGATTTTTCAGCTTTCGAGTAAGCGGAATTTCGCGCCCGACCGATAGCAATTCTCGCCTTCGTCACAGAAGCAGCCTAAACTGACCCCATAAAGCCGCCAGGCAAAAACAATCGGCAAGTGGGGAGGAAAAAATGGCAGGCGCGACGACAGCGAAGAAGAAACTCACCGAAATGGGTGCGCTGCGCACCCCGCTTTGCGACAGGCTGGGGATCGACTACCCGATATTTCAGGCGGGCATGGGCTATGTGGCGCGGCACGAGCTTGCCGCTGCGGTTTCCGCGGCGGGCGGGCTTGGCTGCATCGGTTCCAGGCACTTCCGCATCCAG
>CALAQW010000175.1 GCA_937888955.1 uncultured Alphaproteobacteria bacterium
TAACGGAGACGGCAATCCCAGCCGTGACTGGAGTTCAGACGTGTGCTCTTCCGATCTGGGATTGCCGTCTCCGTTATTGCTCCAAGGCATGAAAATCCGCTCCACTTTCGAGTTTGTCGCGCCAGCGATGTATGGCAATCAGCCGCAGCCGGTTTCTGCCAAAGCCGAACCGGCACGCAATCATCTTTGGGCTGCCCGTTGGCTTTCCTCACTGCAAGGTTTATATGACAGCCCTAATGCGCAGGCAATGCAAAGACAGAAAAACCCAACGCATTTAACAAGACACACCGGAAACCAATGCCGACAAGAACAGGATTTGGGCGTTTCGGCAGGTGGTTTCAAGCTATCCGCAACCGTCAGCAAACGCATGGTGAGATCGTGAGCAACCCGCAGGAACAAGAAATTATCGCGGCGTTATCGGGTGTAAACGACCCGGAACGAAACGCCGACGTCATCACGCTGGGCATGGTTCAAGGTTTGCAAATCTCGGACGGGGTTGTCCGGTTTGCGCTGGAGATCGACCCGCGCGAGGCAGAGGCCAAGGAACCGCTGCGCATGGCCTGCATCGATGCGGTTCGCAAACTGCCGGGTATCGTCAAGGTGG
This sequence comes from uncultured Alphaproteobacteria bacterium, assembly GCA_937888955.1. Classification (GTDB taxonomy): domain Bacteria; phylum Pseudomonadota; class Alphaproteobacteria; order UBA11222; family UBA11222; genus CALAQW01. Next base: position 605 of record CALAQW010000175.1, read on the forward strand.
TGGCTGTATTGACTGCGCACTCCGACAGAACGACCAACACACCAACGTCGCCCAGACCGGCAACGAATGGATCCGCAACCCCTGAGCAATCAAACCTTCGCCCGCAAGTCGGACAAGCCGCAGCGGCCGACAAGCCGGGCATTCCCGGTGTCAGCAAGGTGATCGCGGTCGCAAGCGGCAAGGGCGGCGTTGGCAAATCAACGACCGCTGTCAATCTGGCGCTTGCCCTGGCAGCGGCCGGCCGCAGGGTCGGGTTGCTTGATGCGGATATTTACGGCCCGTCCATCCCGCGCATGCTGGGGATCAGCGGCAAACCGACCTCACCGGATGGACACAAGCTGAATCCGATGGAAAATTTCGGGATCAAATGCATGTCGATCGGTTTTCTGGTCGATGAAGACACACCGATGATCTGGCGTGGTCCGATGGTGATGAGCGCGCTTAACCAGATGATGAGCGATGTCAACTGGGGCACCCTTGATGTCATGGTGGTCGATATGCCGCCCGGCACGGGGGATGCGCAACTGACAATGGCACAAAAGGTTCCGATGGCGGGTGCTGTTATCGTCTCGACACCGCAGGAGATTGCGCTGATCGATGCGCGCCGCGGGCTGGCGATGTTCGAACGCACCAAGGTTCCCGTATTGGGCATTATCGAGAATATGAGCTATTTCGCAGTCCCCGGAAGCGACGAGAAACATTATATTTTCGGGCATGGTGGCGCGCGTGATACCGCCGCAAAACTTGGCTGCGACTTTCTGGGGGAAATACCGATCTACCAGGAAATAAGGGAAACCGCCGACGCCGGTACACCGATTGTCGCCAGTGCCCCCGATAGCGCGGCCGCGCAGGTATATCGCGAAATCGCGGAAAAAATTCTTTCCAAACTCGATGCAACCGACCGCGCCACACAGCGCGACGCCCCACGAATCGTTATCGAATAGGCACACCGCGCAACTCAGGCTGCTGGCCTGCGCCGCCGCTCCAACGTAACGAAGGCGTAGGCCGGGCACTGGTCATCACCGCTACCATCGCCGCCTTTTTGTTCCGCGCGCCACACTTCCACCCATTCCGCCTGATCGATTGCGGGAAAACGGGCATCGCCGGCCACCTCCAAATCCACCTCTGTCAGGTAGATCCTGTCGGCAAGCGGCAGGGCCGCGCGGTAAATTTCCTCACCCCCGATCACCATCGCCTCTTCGGCACCCGCCTGTTCGGCAATCTGCAACGCCGCCGACAAACCACTTGCGGTTGTCACCCCGTCAGCTTGCCAATTTTTATTCCGTGTAATGACGATATTAAGGCGGCCAGGCAATGGACGGCCGATCGATTGATGGGTCTTGCGCCCCATGATCACCGGCTTGCCCATGGTGACTTTTTTGAAGAATTTCAGGTCTTCAGGAATGTGCCAGGGCAACCCGCCATCACAGCCGATCACATCGTTTCGGGATTTTGCGACAATGAGCGAGAGAAGCATCCGCCCTCACACAGCCACGGGCGCGGGGATATGCGGTTGCGCGTGATAGTCGCGGAGCGCGAAATCATCATAGGTGAAGGCAAAAATATCCCGCACATCGGGATTGATCCACATTTGCGGCAACGGCCCGGGTTGACGCGAAAGCTGTTTATCCACCTGCGCCATATGATTTGTATAAATATGCGCATCCCCCAAAGTATGGATGAAGTCACCCGCCTCCAGATCGCAAACCTGCGCGATCATCATGGTCAGCAAGGCATAGGAGGCAATATTGAACGGAACACCAAGGAAGATATCCGCGCTGCGCTGATAGAGCTGGCATGACAGATGCCCGTCAGCGACATAGAACTGGAACAGACAATGGCAGGGTGGCAACGCCATCTGCCCGATATTTGCAACATTCCAGGCGCTGACGATCAACCGGCGGGAATCGGGATTAGTGCGAATATCTGAAACAAGTTGCGCGATCTGGTCGATATTTTCGCCATCGGGTGTGGGCCAGGAGCGCCACTGGAACCCGTAAACCGGCCCCAGCTCGCCATCGGGGGCTGCCCATTCGTCCCAGATACTGACGCCATTTTCCTTCAGATAGCTGATATTTGTGCTGCCCGACAGGAACCACAACAGTTCATGGATGATGGATTTGAGATGCAGCTTCTTGGTGGTGAGCAGCGGGAAGCCCTGACGCAGATCAAACCGCATCTGGTAGCCAAAAACGCTGCGTGTGCCCGTCCCTGTACGATCCTGCTTCAGTGTACCGTGATCGCGCACATAACGCATCAGATCGAGATATTGCTGCATGAGATAATTAGTTCACCACTGGAGTCGGGACCGGATAACCGTAATCGGAAACTTATTGAAATTAAACCCGGCCGAGCGCATATTAGCGATGTCAGCTTCGGCTGACTATGGCGATAAACGAGCGTGAAATAAGCGTATCGGACCCGGGGGCAGTACCCGGCGCCTCCACCAGTTTTTTGCGCGGATGCGCATCGGTTCCGGCGATCGGGCAACAGCCCACCCCGGACCGCTTTGGGGGCGAAACAGGATCGACGAGCGTGTAAAGACGTATCTTTCGCCCGGCATGGTACCGTCGTTATCGGGCCAGTTCCTTAATTGCGAACGACAACAATGAGGGCTTGGCCCTCGCCGCTGCCTAATTAGGTAAGCGCGGCCCGGAGGGCGCCGGGCAACAGAAGCCCTCCACCATTTACCTGTTTCCTGCCCACAAGCTGATCGGAGGTTCAATCCGATAAAATTATCCTCTAAAGTGTCGCAAATTCTCTCAGGAGCGAGTGATAGTGAGCGACAATATCGAATATCGGGAACTGGTCCAGGAAGCATTGCGCGGGGTTGTCCATGCGGTCCTTGCCGAAGTCGCTGAATGCGGCGCCCTTCCCGGTGCCCATCATTTCTACGTCGCATTTCGCACCGATCACCCCGAAACGGTGATTTCCGACCGCTTGCGGGAGCGTTATCCCGACGAGATGACAATCGTCATTCAGCATCAATTCTGGGATCTGATTGTCGATGATGACAAATTCGAAATCACACTGAGCTTCGACAATCAGCCCGAGACCCTGACGATCCCGTTTGTCGCCATAAAGAATTTCTTCGACCCCAGCGTGCGGTTCGGCCTGCAATTTTCGCCTGAAGAGGACGAAGCAAGTGAGACAGCCGAAGACGGCCGCGACCTGCAATCGCCGCTTGAGGATGCGAATCCGGAATCAGACGCAGCAGATGAAGACGCAGAAACGCAGAAAACAGGGGAAGTGGTCAGCCTGGATCAATTCCGCAAAAAATAACGCGATATCGCGGCTTTCTGAAAGACCGGCTCTTTATGTTCCACACGATTATCTGCGATATGCTCGGGATCGACGTCCCGATATTGCAAGGAGCCATGCAGGGGGCCGGCGGCCCGCGCCTGGCGGCAGCGGTCAGCGAGGCAGGCGGGCTCGGCATACTGCATACATTTGGCGATACGCTTGATGATCTGCGCCGCGACATCCGCGACACCCGCGCACTGACGAGCAAACCGATCGCTGTCAACATCACACCGATGGGCAAGGCTTTCACTCAATCCCGCGCCGAAGTTTGTATTGAGGAAAGCATTCCGATTGTCACCACAGGGCGGGCGGATCCGGGGGAAAGCGCGGTCCGGATGCTCAAGGACGCGGGCATCATCGTTATTCCCGTGGTACCGAGCGTCGACCATGCCAAACGGGTGGAAGCCGAAGGTGTCGATGCAATAATTGCATCGGGCTGTGAAGCGGGCGGACATGTCGGCACCGTCGCAAGCTTCCCGCTCATTCCGCAAATTGTCGACGCCGTCGACCTGCCGGTGCTCGCAGCAGGTGGCATTGCCGATGGACGCGGATTTCTCGCCGCCCTGGCACTGGGTGCGGTTGGCGTGCAAATCGGCACACGTTTTGTCGCCACCCCCGAGAGCGATGCGGGCCGCAGCTACCGCGCCGCCCTGCTGGAGGCGAAGGAATCCGACACGATCGTATCGGATTCCATGACCGGCGCACCGGTCAGGGCGATCTGGACCCCGGAAATCGCGGCATATGAAAAAGCAAAAAAAGCCGGCGCGACAATTGCAGAACTAAAACCCCTGCGCCAGGCAGTAAGAGCAGGTGGCGCAAAAGGGGCAGCAGGCCAGAATGCCGGCATGATCAATGATATACAGCCCGCGGCAGAGCTGATGAAAAAAATACTCGCCGATGCACAGACACATAGCCGGAGGCTCGTCACACTGGCGGATTCATGAACTATTCCAGGCAACGGCACGGCGGAAAGCGTTGAAACTTCCGAGTTCCGCATTTTTCCAGACATACAAACATGTTATGCGTCGACAACAATTCGAGGGGAATAAGCAGATGGCAAAGAAATCAACCGCGAAAGTCCGTATTGAGACCGATTCATTCGGTAAAATCAAAGTACCGGCGGATAAATATTGGGGCGCGCAAACACAAAGAAGCCTGCAGAATTTCAAAATCGGCTGGGAACAGATGCCGATGCCGGTTATTCGCGGCTTCGCCATCCTGAAACGTTCCGCCGCCATTGTGAATATGCAGCTTGGCGTGCTGGACAAGAAAGTCGGCAAAGCTATCGTTCAGGCTGCTGACGATGTGCTGGCAGGCAAGCTTGATGGCAATTTTCCGCTTGTCGTCTGGCAAACCGGATCAGGCACCCAGTCGAATATGAACAGCAATGAGGTGCTCTCAAACCGGGCGATCGAAATTCTTGGCGGCGAGATGGGCTCCAAGGATCCGGTGCACCCCAATGACCACTGCAACATGGGACAGTCATCAAATGACAGCTTCCCGACCGCCATGCATATCGCGGCCGCGGAACAGATTGTTCATCTGCTGCTCCCCGCACTTGAACATCTGCATGGCGCTTTGGCCGAAAAGTCAAAAGCCTGGAAAACGATCATCAAGATCGGCCGCACCCATACCCAGGATGCAACGCCGCTCACCCTTGGCCAGGAATTTTCTGGCTACACCACGCAAATGCAATATGGAATCAAGCGGATCAAAGCCGCGCTGCCGCGCCTCTATCAGCTGGCGCAAGGCGGCACGGCGGTGGGCACCGGGCTGAACGCGCGCAAGGGTTTTGACAAGATGATCGCCAAGGAAATCGCCGCGATCACCAAGCTTCCCTTTGTAACCGCCCCTAACAAGTTTGAAGCGCTTGCCGCACATGATGCAATTGTGGAAGCGCATGGCGCATTGAACACCATTGCTGTCAGCCTGATGAAAATCGCCAATGATATCCGTTTCCTGGGGTCGGGGCCGCGCAGCGGTCTGGGTGAGCTTTCCCTGCCGGAAAACGAGCCTGGCTCCTCCATCATGCCGGGCAAAGTCAACCCGACCCAATGTGAGGCGATGACGCAGGTCTGCGCGCAGGTCATGGGCAACCAGACGGCGGTTTCCATCGCGGGATCGAACGGGCATTTCGAGCTTAATGTCTTTAAACCCGTCATGATCTACAATCTGCTGCAATCCATCCAGTTACTGGCCGATGCCAGCGTCAGCTTTACCGACAATTGCGTAGTGGGCATTCAGCCGAACACGGATAATATTTCCCAGCTGATGAATCGGTCGCTAATGCTCGTAACCGCGCTGGCACCGACAATCGGCTATGACAACGCAACCACTGTCGCAAAAACCGCGCATAAAAACGGCACAACCTTACGTGAGGAGGCTGTCCGGCTTGGCTTTGTCACCGAAGCGGAATTCGACAAGATCGTCAGGCCCCAGGACATGATCGGGCCGAAATAAATCGGCTGACATTTTGTGCCGCACAGTCTGACCTGTTGAACGCGAACTGATGAAATGCCTGGTCCGATCAAACGCTCCGTCACATTATCGGGACACCGGACCAGCATTTCCCTGGAGGCCGATTTCTGGGCGGCGTTGCAGGATATCGCGGCCAAGCAGCAGCAGTCGGTCAGCACACTGATCACAGAAATAGATCGCCAGCGCTCGCTTGGCGACGATCAAACACCCGGTTTATCGAGCGCCATCCGCCTTTTTGTCCTGCACTATTACCGCAATCGAGTTGAGGACCACTCACAGGACCCCGACAGGCAGTTCATGCGGAATGATCAGGGTAACTAGTCACCCCTCAACCCGACGCGATATAGGCTTTAAGCGCATCGGCCTCTGCCAACTGTTCGGCAATCCGCAGCTTCACAACATCGCCGATCGACACGATACCCCGCAACTCGCCATCATCAATTACGGGAAGATGCCGAAAACGACCATGGGTCATTTTCTCCATAACTGATTGCAGACTATCCAATGATTGGCAGGTCACAACCTCGCCAGTCATCAAATCAAGCACTTTTCGATGCAAAATTGCCGCCGCATCCGTTGCCAAAGCGTGAATAAGATCACGCTCTGACACGATGCCAACGATTTTCCCGTCGGCATTGCGCACAAGAACTGCCCCGATACGCCATTTCGCCAATGTCCGCGCGAGGGACAGTGCCGAATCGTCCGGCGATACGGTGATGACTTCGCCCCCTTTTTCCCCCAGGATATCAGCAACAATCATGTCTGCCTCCTGTTTACGGAAGAGCAGTATGGCTGCACCTTGGGCGGGCGCTTACCACACCGCCTAAGTGTAAAAAGATAGCCCCAAACCCAAAAACGTGCAATTGGGCATGACCAAACGGGATTTAGAAAATTAGTTTAGAACTTTGACCGAATTTTTGCCCCGTGGGCGGGTAGACCGCATATAAACGGCCACCCCCGGGCACACAGCCAATGCCCAGGATAATCCGCAGGGTTCAGGCGATATTCAACCGTGCATTCTCGCGCGCCAGAAAAGCGGCTGACCAAACTGTTTTCGCCTCAGCTTCAAGCTGATTGAGAAAACGATCCTCATGATCAGGATCGTGATGGAAAATGGCCAGGCTTTTTACGTTTGCAGCCTTGCACAAGCGAATACCTTCCTGCCAGGTCGAATGGCCCCAACCGATTTTTGATTCAAACTCTTTATCCGTATAGGTCGAATCATAGATGACCAGATCCGCCCCTTCGATCAAGGCAAGGATATTTTCATCGGGTTTGCCGATCACATGTTCCGTATCGGTCACATAACATACCGAGTGGCCACGATGTTCAATGCGATAACCGGTTGCCCCGTCCGGATGATTCAATGGCGCAGTCTTAATATGGATACGCGAACTCAAATCGATTGAATCACCTGCCTTGAAGTCGTGATAATTCATCTCCGCATTCATCACCTCCAATGGGACCGGAAAGAAGGGATGCGTCATCTGGCCCGAAAAAACATCCTTGATGCTTAGCCCGTTACCCAAGTGCCCCGCCATCACGTCAAAGGAATAACCTTCGTGGAAAGCAGGCGCAAAGAACGGAAAACCACTGATATGATCCCAATGCGTATGCGACATCAGGATCGTCGCATGCTTGGTATTCTTGCGCAGGAGCCAGTGCCCCAAATTGCGCATACCTGTCCCCGCATCAAGGATTAAACGCTCACCACCACAGGACACCTCGATACAGCTGGTATTGCCGCCATATTGGATATGGTTTGCCCCAGGGCAGGCAATACTCCCCCGCACACCCCAAAACTTAACCTTGAAAGCCATCTCTTATCTCTCCCTGGCGCCCATTCATCGCGGGAGCTCCACCGCCAATTCCTCAGTACGATAGACCTTATAGAAATCAATTCTAAGACGCGAATATAAATCATCTCTGAATGATATTCCCGAGTCCGGGCATAAAATGAATGTTCAAATATTCCCTATCATTTGGGAAGAAAC
>CALAQW010000176.1 GCA_937888955.1 uncultured Alphaproteobacteria bacterium
TTGGCCTCTTCGGAAAAGCGGGATCGGCGGTGCGGCGCCGATCCCTTTTTTTTTATTTACCTCTTTTTGTACCATTCCATGACCCCGACGCCGGGGCGGATCTGGGTGCCGGCGCGGCCTGACAGAACGGCTTCAGCCTCGGACAGATGGCCGATCCGCGCCGTGCCGCCGGTTTCGCGTACAAAGTGGCAGGCAGCGGCGACTTTCGGCCCCATCGAGCCTTCGGCGAAATCAAAACCGGATATGCAGTCGGTCGTGGCCTGGCGGATTGGCTTTTGTTCGGGGGATTGCCAATTGCCGTAAACCGCATCGATATCTGTAAGGATCAGCATCTCCCGCGCACCAATCTCAATGGCAAGCAGGGCGGAACTGCGGTCTTTGTCGATGACCGCTTCGACCCCGTGCCACCGGCCTGTCTCATCTGTGGTGACCGGAATGCCGCCGCCGCCGGCGCAGATCACAACGAAGCCGGCAGACAGAAGATGGCGCACCGCCGCGATTTCACAGATCCGAAGCGGCAGGGGGGATGCGACGACCCGCCGGAACCGCCCCGGCGATATCTCCCTCATACGCCAGCCAAAGCGCTGCGCAACTTCCGCCTGATCGGCCGCGGAATAATAGGGGCCAATCGGTTTTTCCGGATGGTCAAAGGCGGGATCGTCGGGATCGACCTGTATCTGGGTCAGGAGCGTCACCGCCGCGCGCTCCGCAGGCAGGTAACCTGCGAGTTCGCGTTCGATCTCGTAACCGATCAGCCCTTCGCTTTGTGCACCCAGATCGTCAAGGGGAAAAGGCGTTTGCCCCGAAACGCTGAGTGTCTGGAGCGCAAGCAGCCCGATTTGCGGTCCATTGCCATGGGTGATGGCGATGCGGTGATGATCGGCAAGCCTGCCGATAACTTGCGCTGCCGCTGCGATTTTTTGTCGCTGTTCAACCGGATCGGTGCTGCCATCAGGCCCGGCGATTGCATTGCCGCCCAGCGCGATAACGATATACGCATGCGGTTCCGCCCCCTGGGACACGGTATCGCCTGGTGGTTTGCCGATCGCTTCCCCCATCACGACAAGCCGAGCTCGCGAAGCCTGTCGTCAAGCGCTGCTGCAAGGCCTGGACTGTCCATATCCGACAGCTCGTAACGCGCCCGTAGCGCGGGCTTGTCGAAGGGGATAATCCGGGCCAGATCGAAGGGCGTACCGATGATGACAAGCGCCGCATCCGATCTTGCGATTGTGGCCGCCAGTGCCGCGCGTTGCGCCGGGTTGTAGCCAACTGCCGGCAGTACCGGACCGATATGGGGATATTGCGCAAAAAGCGCCGCGATTTCGGGCGTGGCGCTTTGCCGGGGGTCGATGATTTCGGCCACGCCGGCACTTTTCGCGGCGGCAAAGCCTGCGCCGGTCGCCATACCGCCATGGGTCAGCGTCGGCCCGTCCTCGACCACAATGACGCGCTTGCCGGCGGCCAGGGCCGCATGTTCGAGCGTGACGGGCGAGCCTGTGCGCCGGATCGGTACATCGGGATTGAGCGCGCGGATTTCGGCGATCACCGCGCGGGTTTGCGCGTCGCCGGCCGCATCGGCCTTGCTGACGAGCACAAGATCTGCCATCCGCAGATTGGTTTCGCCGGGATAGTAGCTTGCCGCCTGCCCCGGTCGCAGCGCATCGGCGAGCACGACATGGAAATCGGGTACAAGAAACGGGAAATCGTTATTGCCCCCATCCCACAGCAGGATATCGGCCTCCCGCTCCGCCGCCTCTAATATTGCGGCATAATCGACCCCGGCGAAAACGACCCCGCCAGCGGCGATATAGGGTTCATATTCCTCCCGTTCCTCATGGGTGCAATCGGCGGCGGCAAGATCGTCGAGATTTGCGAAGCGCTGCAGCTTTTGCCGCGCCAGGTCCCCGTATGGCATGGGATGGCGCAATACAGCGGGGTTTAATCCGCGCGCGCGCAATTCATTGAAGATAAAGCGCGCGGTCTGTGACTTGCCGCAACCGGTGCGGATGGCGCTGACCGCGATCACCGGACGGTTCGCGCGCAACATCGTCTGGCCCGGTCCCGCCAGCATGAAGTCCGCCCCACAGGCCAGGGTGCGGGCTGCAAGCGTCATTACCGCCCGATGGGAAAGATCGCTATAAGCAAGCAGGACGCGCCCGATTTCATGCGCTGTGCACAGCTCTTCCAGATCGCTTTCAGGGTAAATCGGGATGCCGTCGGGATAGAGCGGACCCGCCAGCTCCGCCGGATAGTGGCGATTGTCGATGTCGGGGATCTGGGCGGCGGTGAAACCCACAATCTGTGTGTTCGGATCGTTGCGGTACAGCATGTTGAAGTTGTGAAAATCGCGCCCGCCCGCCCCGAGTATCAATGTTCTGACGGGTCCGTCATGCTCTTCCGCAGCTTGTGTATCGGTGTTTTTTCTCATCTCGGGGATCTTTGCTTTCCGCCTGGCTTCCGGTTCGTTGTGGCCATGCTACCTGAACATATGATGTGGCCGTATTCCGCATCGGTTTTCAACATTCTGGCAAGAACGGGACTGGACAACATTGATTCGGATCAATCGGGGATTCGGATCAATCGGGGCGGGTCGGCAGACAAGCAACCGACTACGAATATTTCCGCCCATGCTCATTATTTAACCGTTAATTAGGCAGTTTTTTCTATTGAAAGAGGTCGAGCTTCTGCGCGCATAAGAAGGTTATAACTAAATGGTCTCAGACAGCTTCGTGAAGGCGGATGAGGATGCACCCATCCGCTGGCGTATTGGGCTGGAACTGCTCAGCATGTTTGTGGCCAGCCGGCGGCGGAATATTCCGCTGCTGATGCTGCTCATCTTCATGATGACTGGGGTGTTGATTACGCATGTGCCGATTTGGAAGGCGGTTGCATGGTGTGGTGCTGGCATCCTGCTGTCGGCTATCGGTTTCATGCTGTGCACGAAATTCAAAAAGTCGCGCCCGAGCACCCGCGATTTCGATCGCTGGATCGTTGTTATCGGTAGCTGGCGTTTGGCAACCGGATTGTGGAATTCGACCCTGCTGATCTGGGCGTGGGATCCGGTTTCCATGTCGGGCAATCTGATGTTGCTTCTGTTCATGGCATTGCAATTGCCGATTTATGCGATGAATGGCGGTACCATGCTGTCGCTGTATTTCGCCGAACAGGTCAGCTCCGCTGCCGCCATGCTGGCCGGTGCCTGGTTGCTGATGAGCCAGTGGGGACATCCGGAGCTGATCCTGCCTGTGGGTCTTTACTTCGTTGCCAATATGATCTTTCCGGTCCGGGTTTACCGGTCGACGGTCAGCATGTTGCGCGCGCGTTTTGATGCCGAACATGCCAGGGCTGATGCCGAGGAAGCCAATCGCTCCAAGAGCGAGTTTCTGTCAACCATGAGCCACGAAATCCGCACACCGCTCAATGCGGTGATCGGGATGACCAGCCTGCTGCTCGACACGCCTTTGACGGCTGAACAGAACCGGTTTGCCCTGGCGGCGAAAAATTCCGGTGAGCATCTGCTCTATCTGATCAATGACATTCTTGATTTCAGCAAGCTGGAGGCGGAGCGGGTCGAGCTCGAGCAGGTCGATTTCGATTTGCTGCAGGAGGTTGAAACCGTCATCAGCATCGTCGGCAGTACCGCCAGCGCCAAGGGTGTCAAGCTTGGCAGCGATATTGCCGCCGATGTGCCGCGCTATTTGAATGGCGATTCCGCGCGCCTGCGGCAGGTGCTGCTTAACCTGATCGGTAATGCGGTCAAATTCACCGATAACGGCTCTGTCACCGTTCGAATCCGGACAGAAGAGCCGAACCGGGCCGTTGGCGGGCGGCATCCCCTGCGGTTCGAAATCATCGATACGGGGATCGGTATTCCCGAGGACAAGCAACAAAAACTGTTTCAGGATTTCACCCAGGCCGATGCCTCCACCACGCGGCGTTTTGGCGGCAGCGGATTGGGGCTTGTGATTTGCCGGCGCATTCTTGAATTGATGGGCGGCGATGTCGGTTTTTCAAGTGCCGAGGGGCGGGGCAGCACATTCTGGTTTGTCCTTTCCTTGCCGCGGGCGGTGGCGTTTGTTGAGGTGAATTGCGGCGCAGCCGACATTCGTCAGCGCGATTTGCCCAAACAGTTGCAGCCGCCGACCGCGCTGCGGGAATTGCAGATCCTCGTGGCCGAGGACAATCATGCCAATCAGCTGTTGATTCAGACATTGCTGGAAAAACAGGGGCATAAGCCGGTGATCGTCGCCAATGGGCGCGAGGCGGTGGATGCGGTCATGAGCCGGCCCTTCGATCTTGTGCTGATGGATATTCAGATGCCTGTGATGGATGGTATCGATGCGACGCGCAAAATTCGTCAGCTTGCCGAACCTGTGCGGTCGATCCCCATCATCGCACTGACCGCGGATGCCATGACTGGCGCAAGGGAGAAATTCTTCGGCGCCGGCATGGACGATTACCTGACCAAGCCGATCGATGTCGGCAATCTGCTCAGAGCATTGGAAAAATGGGGCAGGCAGGCGGATATGCGGGCAATCCAGGAGGCCAGCGTGGTTGCGCCGCCCGATCTGTCGACCGCCTATATGGACGCGGCCCTGCTTGATGAGGATATTCTGAGTGCGTTGACCGATGCCTTGGGCAACGGCAAGGTCATCGAATTACTGGATGAAGTCTGGCCTGCGATCGATACCAAAATCAGCCAGATCCGCGCCGCGATGGAAGCCCGGAACAGTGAGCGTATCCTGCAGTTGGCGCATGAGGTTAAAGGGGTGAGCGGTAATTACGGCAGCTTGCGTCTGTCGCTTGCTGCCGCCCAGCTCGAACGCGAGGCGGATGATCCCGCTTGCGTTGCGCGTCATCTTGACCGCATGTCCGAAACAGTCGCGCAGACCAGAAAATCCGCTGTACAATTTGTCGGGTCGGCATCCTAGTCCCGTGCCGTTGGCCACGCGGATCAAAGCTTCCGGTTGTAGACATTTCTGTATACGGTAAAAGACGCTGCGGAAAATATATTCTGCACACGTTTCGTTGTTTATCTCCGCCGGATGCGCGTGCTATATAGTCACAAATGAAACTAATTGGGGCGTGGCAGGAAATCGCGCCGGATGAACGAGGCTTGAGACATGGCGCGTCTGCAGTCGCGAAATATGGTCGTAGCGGCGATTTTTGTCGCTGCCATGGTCATTGCGACGGTTTTCTATTTTGTATCGGGCAGCGGCGGACAGCAATCCGGCGGCGCGATGGCGCAAGGTGGCGGGCGTCCGCCGCCCGTCGTCCTGGTTGGCGATGTGGAAGTTGGAACCGTGCGCCGGCAATTATCGGCGGTTGGCACTCTGCGCTCCAATGAATCGGTCGTCATCCAGCCTGAAATCGCAGGCCGTGTTGCAGGTATCTTTTTCGATGAGGGAATGGCCGTCGACAAGGGCGCGCGGCTGATTGCGCTTGACGACGCGATTTTCCGCGCGGAATTGCAGCAAGCCAAAGCACGGCTGGCCCTGCGGCGGGCAAATCATGACCGGGCCAAGGATCTGTTCAAGCGTGGTGCTGCGTCGGCCCGCAATCTTGATGAGGCGCTGGCGGAAATGCGTGTTGCCGAAGCTGATGTCGCGCTGGCGCAGGCGCGGCTCGACAAGGGAACGATTTCCGCGCCGTTTGACGGTATTCTGGGGCTGCGCAGCGTCAGCCTCGGGGATTATGTCAATCCGGGTCAGCGGATTGTGAATATCGAGGATATCGATCCGATCAAGGTTGATTTTCGTGTGCCGGAAAATTACGCCGGGCTTGTCGGACTTGATCAGAAAATCGCCATCGATGTCGACGCGCTGCCAGGCCGCCAGTTTGTGGGCCGGGTCTATGCCATCGATCCCCTGATCGATCCGAGTGGACGTGCGGTGACCCTGCGCGCGACAGTTGCCAATGAATCCAGTGAATTGCGGCCGGGTATGTTCGCCCGCGTCAAACTGACCGTCGCCGAACATGATGACGCGTTGCTTGTTCCTGAAACCGCCATATTTGCCCGCGGTCAGGATCAGTTTGTCTATCGTGTGGTTGATGGCAAGGCAGTCATGGCCGAGGTCCGGACGGGTATTCGCCGCGACGGCAAGGTTGAGATCGTCGAGGGGATTTCAAAAACAGACAGGATTGTTTTTGAAGGGCATATCAAATTGCAGGATGGCTCCCCGCTGAAAGCCATAGAGGCGGAAAAGCCGGTTTCCTGACTTCCCGTTCGGTACCGGTTCTCTGGCTGGAGCGGGCGTATTCGGGCTCGGGCCGGAACCGCTTGAGCGCAGGTTGGCGGGATTATGTTGGCGGTGAATCCTAAAGAGGTGGAGCAAATCAGATGACGGAGCGCGACCGCACATTGGGTGGAAATTCGCTGTCTGCCCTTTGTATTCGTCGACCGGTTTTTGCGACGGTGATGAGTTTGCTGCTCGTCCTGCTCGGGTTTGTATCGTTTGACCGGCTTTCGGTACGTGAATATCCCAATATCGATCCGCCGATCGTTTTGGTGACCACGACTTATCCCGGCGCCAGCGCCGAGGTTATCGAAAGCCAGGTCACGCGGGTGCTGGAAGAAGTGCTGGCGGGCGTCGAGGGGGTTGAATTCATTCGCTCGATCTCGCGCCAGGAACAGAGCATGATCGCGATCAATTTCGGCTTGAATCGTGATCCGGATGCCGCGACAAGCGATGTCCGCGACCGGGCTGGCCGGGTTGCCGGTCGTCTGCCCGACGAGGCGGATGAGCCGGTCATCTTGCGGCTTGAAGCCGATTCCGACCCGATTATGTGGCTCGCATTCTCAAGCGATCACCATAACATATTGGAAATCAGCGATTTTGCGGACCGGTTTGCCAAGGACCGGTTGCAATCCTTGCCCGGTGTGGCTGAAGCGCGTCTGTTTGGCGAACGGCTTTATGCCATGCGCATCTGGCTCGATCCGGCACGGCTGGCCGCCTATGACCTGACCGCGCAGGATGTGGAAAGTGCATTGCGGCAGCAGAATGTCGAAATTCCGGCCGGGCGTATCGAAAGCGCCGATGTCGAATTTACCGTATTATCCGAGACCGATTTGCGCGAGCCGGAGGAATTCGGCGCTATCATCCTGCGTGAAAGTGAGGGATATCTGGTACGGTTGCGTGATGTCGGCCGGGTCGAGGTCGCCCCGCGTGATGAGCGCAGTATCATCCGCTTCAACAAGGAACCGGCCGTCGGACTGGGGATCGTCAAGCAATCGACAGGCAATCCTCTGGAAATTGCGCGGGCGGTCAGGCAGGAAATTCCCCTGATTGAGGAAAGCCTGCCCGAAGGTATGCGGTTGCGCATCGGTTATGACAGCTCGATTTTTATCGAGCGTTCGATCGATGCCGTTTATCAGACTATCTTCGAGGCCGTGGTGCTGGTCGGGCTTGTTGTCTTCCTGTTTCTGCGCACGCCGCGCGCAACGCTTATTCCGATGGTCACCATTCCTGCGTCGCTGATGGCAGCTTTCGCCATCATGGCGATGCTTGGCTTCACCATCAATACCCTGACATTGCTTGCGATGGTGCTGGCGATCGGGCTTGTGGTCGATGACGCGATCGTCATGCTGGAGAATATTTTCAGGCATATCGAAGAAGGCATGGCACCGATTGAGGCGGCGCTGAAAGGCAGCCGGGAAATCGGCTTTGCGGTTATCGCCATGACATTGACCTTGGCCACCGTCTATGCGCCGATCGGGTTTCTGACCGGGCGCAGCGGCAAGCTTTTCATCGAATTTGCATGGTCGCTTGCCGGTGCGGTGCTGGTTTCGGGGTTCGTTGCATTGACGCTCACCCCGATGATGTGTTCGCGGCTGTTGCGACATGAAGAAAAGCATGGCCGGTTTTACGTGGCCATTGAAAATGGTCTCGATGCATTGATCGAGGGCTATCGCAAGTTGCTTGCGCGTACCTTGAATATGCGATTTGTGATTGTTCTGGGTGCGTTGCTTTTTGTCGGTCTGGGCGGGCTGTTGTTTACGGTGTTGAAGACCGAGCTGGCGCCGTCGGAAGATCGCGGGACGATCGTCGGCGTCTTTCGCGGGCCCGAGGATGCGACGATTGACTATATGGATCGTGGCGCGGCGGCGACCGAAGCCGTCTATGCGACAACACCGGAAGTTAACACTTTCTTCCTGGCTGGCGGCGATCCGGTGGTCAATCAGGGGGTGACTTTTATCAATCTTCATCCGTGGGAGGAACGTGAACGCAGTCAGTTCGAGGTTGTCGCCGAGATGGGCGGGCGACTGGCGCAAATTCCCGGAATTCTAGCATTCCCGACCAATCGTCCTTCACTGGGCGAAAGCCCCAGATCACGGCCGATCTGGATCGTGCTGCTATCGAGTGCCGATTATGCAACGTTGGAATCCATGGTTCAGGACATTATGGAGGAGGCACGCAAATATCCCGGTTTTATCAATCTGGACACGAATTTGAAGCTCAACAAGCCTGAACTGAAAGTCACGATTGACCGCGACAAGGCAAAAGATGCGGGCATTGATGTTGCCGAAATCAGCCGGACGCTTGAAACCATGCTGGGTGGCCGGCAGGTGACCCGTTTCAAGCGCGGTGGCAAACAGTATGACGTTGTCGTTCAGCTTGAGGATTTTGAACGGACCAATCCTGAGGATATGGGCAAAATCTATGTGCGCGGCAAGAATGGCGACATGATCCAGCTTTCCAGCCTTGTGTCGGTCGCCGAATCGGTCGCCCCGCGTGAGCTTGTCCGTTTCAATCAGATGCGTTCGGCGGAGATCAACTCCAACCTGGCGCCGGGCTATACGCTCGGGGAGGCGCTGGCGCATCTTGAGGGGATTGTGCGGGAGAAATATCCCGACGTTCAGATCGACTATATGAGCCAGTCGCGGGAGTTCAAGGAATCCTCCACCGAGATCTACTTCGTTTTCGTCCTGGCACTGATTTTTATCTATCTTGTTCTGTCGGCGCAGTTCGAAAGCTTTGTCGACCCGCTTGTTATTCTGCTTACCGTGCCGCTGTCCCTGACCGGGGCGCTGGCAACGCTCAGCCTGTTCGGTGGTACACTGAATATTTACAGTCAGATCGGGCTTGTCACGCTGGTCGGGTTGATAACCAAACACGGTATTCTGATTGTCGAGTTCTCCAATCAGCTGCGCAATGACGGCGTGCCGGTGCGCGATGCGGTGATAGAGGCGGCCGCGCTGCGCCTGCGGCCTATTCTGATGACATCGGGTGCGATGATAATGGGGGCGGTACCGTTGGTGATGTCGGCAGGTGCTGGCGCCGAAAGCCGTTATCAGATCGGGCTTGTCATTGTTGGCGGTATTCTGGTCGGCACGATCCTTACCCTGTTCGTCCTGCCGACGGCCTATGCATTGATTACCGCCTATCGCGATCGCGGGCTGGAGAAACAGGAGCGCGCCGCGACAAGCGATGATGCAGCGGGTGCCGCGGTGTCGTCGCCAGGCGAATGAAGCGGTAAAAAGGCGACAGAGACCGCTTGCGGTCAGCCGTCTTCGAATTTCATTCTGCCAATGCGCTCAGCGGTTTCGCCGTGATCCCCGCGCGGGCTTGAGGGTCGCTTTGCATCGGTTTCGGGCGCATCGGGAAACGGGTCGCGGTCCAGACCCTGGGCTGCAAGCCGCTCAAGATATTTGCCCCAGCGGGCTGCCTGATCTTTACCGAGCGTATAGAGATATTCCCAGGAATAAAGCCCCGTATCATGGCCGTCATCGAAATGGATGCGGATCGCGTAATTGCCGACGGGATCGAGTTTTGTGATTTTCACATAGCGCTTGCCGGGGATCGTTACCTCCTGTCCGGAGCCATGTCCCTTCACTTCCGCACTGGGGGAATCGACCCGCAGATATTCGGCGCTTAAACGGAATATCTCTCCATCGTCGAATGTCAGCTCAAGCAGATTTTCCGCCCGTATGAGCTTGATTTCGGTGGGCCAGGCAGCGTTGCGCATCAGCGGCGTTCATCATCGCTCAGCGGCCGTGCCTCATCCTGCAGCATGATGGGAATACCCTCCCTGATCGGGTAGGCAAGGCGGGCTTTCTGGCTGATCAGCTCATTGGCCGCCGCATCATATTCCAACGGTCCTTTGGTGGCGGGGCAGACCAGGATTTCAAGCAATTTCGGGTCTACGCTTGGCGTCTCGTTGCTCATCTCTGTTTCCTTAAATCAAAGATCTCTGTTTCCCTATATCGGAGAATGCCGTCATTGCAGCGGGGTGTTATCGGGCGGGCTGCCGGTATTGGCGCTCGCCATCTGCAACAGCGCAAGCAGGCATTCGTTCCGTTCAACCAGGGTTGGTGCTTCCAGCAGGGCCTGCTTCTCGGCGATCTCGAAGGGGCAGCTCATCGTCAGCGAATTGACAAGCCCGGCGGTTGGCGTTGCCTCGATTTCCTTCCAGTCCGCGCTCAGATGCCGTTGTTCCAGATAGCCGCGCAAGGTGTCGAGCAGCAACTGCCGGTCGATCTGACTTTCCTGCTCCTGCTGGTTTTCCAGATCAACCGCGAATGGCGCGTAATCGGCGCGAACTTGCCGGTACAAGGTGGTGACCGCCATTTCCTCCACGATCGCAAAGCGGCAAATGCCGTCAAGAATGATGAAGTAGCGCCCGTCGCCGCTCTCCCGGAAGGAGCTGATTCGCGCCAGACAGCCGACATTGCACAGCACCGGTTTGTCCAGGCCGTTACTGCCGGTGGGAACACCGCCCGGGGGTTGCGTGGGGCTGGGCTGGATCATTCCGATCACACGGTCACTGCCGATCGTGTCGTCGATCATCGCAAGATAGCGTGGTTCGAAGATATTGAGCGGCAGTTGCGCCTGCGGCAGGACCAAAGCGCGGGCAAGGGGGAAGACGGCAATCTTTTCGGGAAGATCGCCCGCTGATTGATAAAGCGCATTAATTGCCATCGTCTGTCCTTTCCCGCCTGTGTCTGTTTTTCCGCAGGTGTTTATGCGAACAGTATGGATGACAAGTTGCGCCGTGCCTCGATGGTGACGGGGTCGGTGGCGCCGAACATCTCAAAAAAGCTTAATAACTGTTTGCGCGCGGCATCGTCATTCCAGCTCCGTTCGCGACGGATAATCTCAAGCAGATGATCGGCCGCCTGCTGCTTTTCCCCTTTCGCGGCAAGCGCCACGGCCAGATCGAAGCGGGCCTGATGATCGGCCGGATCTGCTGCCAGCTTCTCTTCAAGTGGCGCCAGATCGCCGACGGATTCGGATTTCTCTTCAAGCGCCAGGGCAGCCCGGGCTGCGGCGATGTCAGCATGATCCTGATGCTCTGGCGGTGTCAGCGCCAGTACCTGTTTTGCGCGGTCCATATCACCAAGCCTGAGATAGCATTTGGCGAGCCCTGCGATTGCACCGGGATTGCTCTGATCCTGTTGCAGCAACTGGCCGTAAGCCTGCGCCGCCCCTTCAATATCACCGGCCTCCATCGCCTGACCCGCCATATCGAGGATCTGCTCCGCAGGCGACGGGCCGACCGGCCCCGCGACCCGCTCGATCAGCGCCTTGATCTGGCTCTCAGGCTGCGCGCCGACAAAACCGTCGACGGGCTGGCCGTCCTTGAAGACGAACACGGCGGGGATCGATTGAATACGCAGTTGCTGTGCGATTTGCTGATTTTCGTCGATATTGATCTTGACCAGGGCAACAGCGCCATTGGCGTCCTGAACGGCCTTTTCCAGAATCGGGGTAAGCTGTTTGCAGGGGCCGCACCAGGGAGCCCAGAAATCGACAATCACCGGTCGCGTCTGGGATGCTTCGACGACATCCTGCATGAAAGTCGCGGTATCGCTATCCTTGATCAGCGCTTCCGCCGTATTTGCTGTTCCGCCGCCAATTACCGGTTCCATCGCTCTTGCCTTCTGTATCTTCAGTTTTGCGGCCGGGCGGCACCGCCTGTTGCAACAAAGTTTACGTTAATTCAGGTTACCCGCGCCTATCGCGCTTCCCGGGGTCTATCATCCGGGATGCGTTATCCTAGAGATGTAACGGTTTTTGCTCAATTCAAGCAAGAGCGTCAAAATCGACAATTCTCGGATGATGGCCGCAGGAACCGATAAAATGCAGCAGATCGTCCGCCTCTATTGCGGTCGTCGCGCGATTGTCCAACGGATGATAATTGAGCAGCGGATAGCGCAGCATCGCCTTGTCCAGGATGACTGTGACCTGCTGCGCGGTATCGTTGATCAGCGCGAATGGTGTGACCGACCCCGGTCTGACCCCCAACACCTCTTCCAGAAGCTCGGGTTTGCCGAAGCTCAGCCTTGCCGAACCGATATGCTTGGGGAGCTGATTGAGCGC
>CALAQW010000177.1 GCA_937888955.1 uncultured Alphaproteobacteria bacterium
AAAAAGCGTAGTCTCACAGGAGATGGTGCAGCAGGGAACGCGCCTGTTCCGTTGGCGCAGCTACCTGCCGCTTGCTCTGCTGCCGATCGGAATTGCCGCGATTGGGGAATCTGGCATTCTCGACCGTTGGCTTGGTGAGTTTGGAGAAGAACTCTGGGTTTTGTTTTGTTTTCTCGTCGCGATGTTCGGTCAGGCGATCCGGACCTACGCTGTAGGGCATGTGCCGCCAGGCACCTCCGGTCGTAACACGCGTGAGCAGCGGGCTGTTCGTTTGAACACCACAGGACTTTATTCGGTCTGCCGTCATCCCTTGTATCTGGCCAATTTCATCGCATTTGCCGGTATTCTCATGGCTGTTCAGGTCTGGTGGTTTGTCATTCTGGGGGTACTTGCTTTCTGGATTTACTATGAGCGGATCATGGCGGTTGAGGAAGCATTTCTGCTTGAGAAGTTCGGCAAGCCTTATGACGATTGGTCGGCCCGGACGCCTGCGTTTATTCCTGCTGTCGGACAATGGCGCGCGCCTGACCTGCCATTCTCGTGGAAAATGGTGCTGCGCCGCGAACCTTATGGATATTTTGCAATTATTTCGGCGTTTTTCGTGATTGAGTTCGTCGCCGATGTCATTGTCAGAGGCGAAGAGTTCACATATTGGCTCCACGAGGATGCAGTCTGGCCAATTATATTTGCTGTTGGCGCGGTTATCTTCCTGTGCCTGCGCGCACTCAAAAAACACACCCGGTTACTGCGTCCGGAAGCCCTCGATATGTAGGCTATCTGGCTGTTTTCCGCAGCCAGAGGCTTGTTTCATAAGCACCGGCGGGCAGCGGGAGGGTGCAAGCAGCGCTTTGCGCCAGCGCCGCGCCCATGCGGCTTTGCACATAATGGCTTGAGAAAAGCGGATCGAACGCGCCGCACAGGATCAGCGGGGCAAGTGCCTGCTGCTCGTTATAGCCGCGCCAGTGCCAGGCGGCGGGATAGGGGTCGGGCAGGAAAATATCGTGGACATGCACAAGGACCCCTTCCGCCAGAACCGGCACGATCTGGTTCAGCAGCAGATCGACATCGGTGCCCGGCATCAGGATATGGCTTGAATCGATAAACAGGATATCGCCTGGCCCGAGTTCCTCGAACAGGGGGGCGGTTTTCTCCCGCAGGGCATCTTGCAAGCGCATCGTCAGCCGGGTGATCGGCAGGCCGGCAAGCTTTGCGCGCGGCGCCGGGTCGATGGTGGTGATCTCGGTCGCCGGGGAATGGCGGGCCGCCGCATGGGCGAGGAAACGTGTCGAATGGCCCGAACCGATTTCGATAATCTGTGCGGGTTTGTGTATTGCCACCATCGCCCAGGCCATCGCCCCGTCAAGACGGGGAAACCAGTCCTGCTCCCAGCGCGGGGCCGGCGGCGGGGCGGTGCCGATGCGGGCAAACTCCGCGGCGAAGGGGGCAAGCGCGGCAAGCCATGCGGCAAAGGCCGGCTCCTTTGCGGCAAATCGGCGCGCGATTTCCGAATCCGGGCGCGATGCTTCCGCCTGCCGCACATGCGCGGCATAACGGTAGGGGATGAAAAATCCCTGTGGCCGACCCAGCAAGGTTGCGATCCCCATGCCAAGGCGGCGTGTTTTTTGCCGCAATTTCCGCCGCATCATTCCTTCAACCGGTGCAAGCGATGGTCCGATTGCGGCAGGTTATGACATAATGGCGCGAACCGACACTATCGCGTCCGCCCGAATGCCTGCCGGCGGGGGTCATGCGCGGCAAGAGACAGGAATACCGAACCGATGAGTGAAACAGTACAGTCAGGAGCGCAGGAATGGCCCGAGGGGTTGCAGGTGGCGATCACCGGTGCGCGCGCGACGATCACGCTCAACCGCCCCGAGCGGCACAATTCCCTTTCCCAGGGGGATATGGTCGGGCTGACCGAGACATTGCAGACCCTTGAAAAGGACCCCGATCTCAGGGTGGTCGTCCTGACCGGAGCGGGGGAGAAGAGTTTCTGTTCGGGCGCATTCCTCAACGAGCTTGAGGATCGCAAATTCAAGGGCAATCCGTTCGAGGATCTGACCGATACGCTGGAGAATTTCCGCCTGCCCACCATCTGCGCCTTCAATGGCAGCGTTTACGGGGGCGGCGCGGAAATCAGCCTGTGCTGCGATTTCCGGATCGGGATCGAGGGGATGCGGATGTTCGTGCCGCCGGCGAAGCTGGGCATCCATTATCCTGAAAAGGGGCTGCGCCGGTTTGTCAGCCGTGTCGGGCTTGGCCCTGCAAAGCGCATTCTGCTGACGGTCGAGACTTTCGATGATGCCGCCCTGTCGGCCATCGGGTTTCTCGATTATCTTGTCCCGCGCACCGAGCTTGCCGCCCGGACCGATGCGCTTGTTGCCGATATAACGGGGCTTGCGCCCCTGTCGGTGCAGACCATGAAGCAGTCGCTCAACGAGATCGCGCGCGAACAGGTCGATTCGGAAAAAATCAAACAGCGGATCGCCCTGTGCTGGAATTCGGAGGATCAGCGCGAGGCGGTGGCGGCGCGTGCCGAAAAGCGCAGCCCGATCTATCATCAACGCTGACCCGCGCGGGCCGGAACAATGAAGCTTGGCACCACCTTGCGCGTGATGGGGCCGCAATCGACCCGGCCGCTGTTGCGCGCGGCGGCGGAGCTGGCGGAGGAAGCGGGGCTTGCCTCGCTTTGGGTCGCCGATCATATCGCGATCCCGCCTGACGATGCGGAAGGTTCGGGCGGGCGCTATCTCGACCCGCTGACAAGCCTTGCCTATCTGGCCGGTGTGACGCAGCGGATCGCGCTTGGCACCGGGGTGCTGGTGCTGCCTTACCGACCGGGTCTGCCCACTGCCAAGGCAATCGCCACGCTTCAGGAGCTATCGGATAACCGGTTGCTGCTGGGGGTGGGGATCGGCTGGATGGCGGCGGAATTCCGGGCGCTGGGGCGCGATCGCCGCAGCCGTGGCAAAGATAGCGATGCGATGCTGGAATTTCTGCATCGCTGTTTCGCGGATGATGAAGTAACCGCCAATGGTCAGCCATTTTTGTTCAAACCGCGCCCGCCGCGTCCGCCGATTTATATAGGCGGTCGCCCGCCGCATGCGCTTGAGCGGTGCCTGCGTTACGGGGATGGCTGGTTTCCCATGCGGCAGCCGCCCGAAAAGCTTGCCCCCCATATCGCCGCACTTCGGGCGCGGGCGGATGCGCTTGGCCGTGCGGCACCCGATATCGTCGCGCTTGCCGGCTTGCCCCTGCATGCGCCTGCGGCCGCATTGGCGCTGGCGCGGGATTATCGCGCGGCGGGCGTCACCCATCTTGTGCATGGCGCGCGCTATGATAACCGCGATGAATTCGCGCAACAGGCGGAAATGCTGGGGCAGTTGATCGACCGGCTGGCCAAGGAATAGATCCGCGCCCGCGCAGGGTGTCAGAAACGTTCCGACAATTTGATTGCGATCCGGCAGCCGGTCTTGATCGCAGCGCTGAGCGGGCCAAAGGCGGGGGCAGTTTCCGCCCCATTGGCAAGCGCAATATCGCGATGCGCGCATTCATCGGCGCGGAATTCAGAAATGACCGCTGACAGTTCCGGGTCATCCGTACCGAGCGCTTTTTCCTGCGCGCCGTAATGCGCGTCGATCACCTCCTCCACCGCCGCGGTGCAGGCCATCGCCGCATTCTTTCCCAACAATGCGGATGCGACGCCAAGCCCGAAGCCCGCCACATCCCATAGCGGGCGCAGGGCGGTCGGACGGACATTGCGCGCAACGACAAGCTCGTCGAATCTGTCCAGATGCGCGGTTTCATGATCCGCCATCTCGCGGATCAGCGCGGCGGTTTCATGGTCGCCGCGCGCTTCCAGCACCGCAAGCTGTCCGCGATAAATACGATGGGCGGCCAGCTCGCCCGCATGGTCGACCCGGATCATCCGCGCGGTGCGGCGCACAAGATCCTCGCCGGGGAGGTCGGGGCGATGGGTGTCTGCCGGGTCGCTCATTGCTGTCTGCCTTGCTGTGTGCTGTACCAGATCGCGGCTGTGAAAACCGCAAGCGCTGCCGAGATCAGCATATTATAGCCCGCAAGCGACAGGCCGAACAGGGACCAGGGGATTTCGTCGCACATCACCACCGGGGTTGCGAGCAGTTCGGCAAGCAGCGCATCGACGCTTTGCGCCTTGTTGCCGCCAGCGCTGCATCCTTGTGGCCCTGGCCACCATTTCTGTTCGACCCCCGCGTGATAGGCGCCAAGCCCCGCACTCACCATAAAGGTGAGCGTCAGCGCCGCAAGCCCGGGGCGGTTCAGGGCGGGCCGCAAAAATGCTGCAAAACCCAGAATAATGGCAAGCGCATAAGGCAGGCGCTGATAATAGCAAAGCGTGCAGGGGCGCAGTCCGCCGATATACTCAAAGCCATAGGCGCCAAGCAGCACCGCGCAGCTTACAGCGACGGCCATCCACAACCCGGTGCGCGGGCTCGGGATATGGGCGATGGGCTTGGTCCGCAAACTTTCCCTCGTAATTTTTCATGTCCGCAGGGCGGCTGATCGATGGGGACTATAGGCTGGTTGGACCATGCGGAATAGGGGGTCTCGGGCAGTAGTGCGTGCGCAGGATGCGGCGTCCAGTCAGGATGCGCGGTTCGATATCACCTTGCCTGATCCGGGATCCATTGCCGCCGTCCGATATTGTCCGGCCGCGGCGTGTTGCGACTGTTCGGTAACGGCAGGCAGATAGATGGTAATCTCGGTCCCTTTCCCCACCTCGCTTTCAATGCCGATATAGCCTTTTGATTGTTCGACGAAGCCGAACACCATGGCCATGCCAAGGCCGGTGCCCTTCCCCGCTTCCTTGGTCGTGAAAAACGGTTCGAATACGCGCTGCAACACGTCCTTGGACATGCCGATGCCCGTATCGCTCAGGCTGATGCGCAGATAGTTGCCGGGCGGAACCCAGACACGACTGCCGACAAATGGGACCGCTAAATTGTAATTATCCAGTTTCAGGGTCAGATTGCCGCCATGCGGCATGGCGTCGCGCGCATTGATCGCCAGATTGAGCAGCACATTTTCAAAATCGGTGGCATCGGCGAAGACCGGCCATGGCGCATCCTCGATTTGCATCTCCAACTGAATTTCCGACCCGATCGTATGGCGCAGAATATCGGCGATGTGGGCGATCGGTTCGGTCACGTCGAGGATTGCCGGACGATGTGCCTCGCGGCGTGAAAAGCTGAGCAGGCGTGCGGTCAGCTCGGCGCCGCGATCGGCGGCGCGGCCCGCCGCCATCGCGCGGCGTTCAATTTCGTCACGGGTCTTTGCCGACAAAGACGGGATATCGTTGAGGCAGCTTGTCAGCAAGTCGATATTGCCGGTGATGACCGACAGCAGATTGTTGAAATCATGGGCAATGCCGCCGGTCAATTGCCCGATGGCCTGCATTTTCTGCGACTGACGAAGCTGCTCCTCGACCGCATGTCGCCGTGTCGCATCGAAGAATGTCACCACCGCGCCGTCGACCTTGCCATTGCCCAATATCGGGTTGGCAAGATATTCCACGACAAATTCACTGCCATCTTCGCGGGTGAAAAATTCGTCGTCGGACGACCTGGTTGCCGAACCGGACAGATGCACGGCGCAGATTTTGCAGTCCGGCTCCTCACGGTGATCATTCATGCCGCGCCCGTGGCGCGCGCCATGGGCAATCGCGTGCATATCCGCGCCCAGTAATTCCACCGCATCATCGAAACCAAGCAGCTGTGCACAGGCGAGATTGGCGAACACGCACCGCCCGTCCCGATCGACCCCGTAAATCCCCTCGGCCGTCGAATCGAGGATCAGCCGCAGCTGCGCCTGACTTTCGCGGGCGACGATTTCGGCCTGGCGGCGTTCGGCGATTTCGCGCTGGAGATCTTCATTGGCTGTTGCAAGATCAACGGTTGCGCGCGCCACCGCCTCCTGCAGGGCCGCGCGATTGCGCGCCGCGCGCTGATCGGATTGCCGGCGCAGGGTGACGTCCCGGAAAATACCCCGCGTGCCGGCGAGTTTTTCACCCTCGAACAGGGCGCTGACGCTGCCTTCCACAGGAATGGAACGGCCGTCCTTGGTGAGGAATGTCGTGTGTACCGGTCCGACCTGTTCATGTTGCGCGAGCCGCTCGAAAATCGCGCGGCAATGGGCGTGCTCATCGGGGTGGATGGTATCAACAAAGCTGAGATTCACGATATCCTCAGGGCCGTAGCCCATCATCTCGAGCCAGGCTTTATTGACAAAGTCATAACGGCCTTCCGCGTCGACGCTCTGGATCATATCGCCGACATTTTCCACAAGATCGCGGAATCGCGCCTCGCTTTGCGAGAGATCGGCGGCGGCCTGTTCGCGCTCGCGCTTGATCTGATGCAGGAGGGCCGCATTCTGTCGCCGGTTGAATACCGACTCAATAAAGATGCCATAGATGACCCGCGTCACCCCCAGCAGGGTCAGCGCAAATACAGCTCCCATCCCGGCCAGCGCGAAAAATGTGACACCGCCCTGCAGCAAGAAGAAGATGATGATGGGGGCAAGGGTTGTGATAATGAATGCTGCCGCGACCCGGGGAATCGGGCCAAGCGTCGACGCCGCGCCGCTGGCCATCGCGCAAATGACGATGGTCACCGCCAGTTGCTGGGTCGGGTTGAGGCTTGGCATGAACAGGGCAAGACTGCCCCAGCCGATCCCCGCACTGAGCGCCCAGAAAAATGCATGATTAAGTGCGCGCCGGCCTGGGTTTGGCGAGCCCACGCCGCTGCCCTCGATGCGCCTTTGCCGCAAGAACAGCATCGAAGAAAGCAAAAGGCTGTAGGCCAGCCACACGCAAAGCCACCCGATCTGGGGCACGAATTGCCAAAGTAGAATCGCGCTGAACAATGCAATCGCGATTGTTGCTCCCGCATTCACATTCGTCATGCGCGACAGAAAGGCGACCTGTTGCCGCTCGATTTCCGCCTTTTCCGTTGCCGCTTGCGGCATTGTCTCGCCCCCTATGGCCTCCGCGCAAAAAACCTGTCCTGGCATGAACGGGTCAAACCTGCTGTGACGCATTTATTACACGGAGAAGTATTAAGGAGTGTTGTTGCGCCGTAAAGCCTGTTGCCGCCGGTGTTTTATCTAAAACAACAGCCGGAAGATCAGGAAGCCGCCGAACAGCAAGACAAAGAGCAGGAGTGTCAACAGGCCCAGATATTTGTCGATGAAACGCCGGATCGGGGCGCCGAATTTCCACAACAGGGCCGCCACGATGAAAAACCGCAGGCCGCGTGACAGGAGGGAAGCCAGCAGAAAGGTCATCGGTTCAAGCTGGGTGATGCCGCTGGCGATGGTGATCACCTTATAGGGGAAGGGGGTGAGCCCCGCGCCGAACACGATCCATGGGCCATAGGCATTGTAATAGCCCGCAAATTGCGAAAACTTGTCCTGATAGCCGTAAAATCCGATGATCGGCGCGGCTACCGATTCATAGAGGAAATAGCCGATCCCGTAACCCGCGACCCCGCCCAGGACCGAGGCGATGGTGCAAACTGCCGCGATGCGCCAGGCGCGGGTTGGCGCGGCGAGCACCATCGGGATCAGCATCACATCGGGCGGTATGGGGAAAAATGAGCTTTCGACAAATGCAATGACCGCGATCGCCCACATGGCGCCGGGGCGGTTTGCCATCTGCATTGTCCAGTCATAGCTCGCGCGTAACATGGCGCACTGGTAGCAGCGCGCGCGGCGGCTGTCCATTTGCGCGTTGAGCTGCAAAATCGGGCGTGGCCGTCTTGTCGCGCGGGATGTGCGATTTCAGGTGGTAAATTGTCCGATTGACGGCAGTGGCGGCTTGCCTATGATGCCGGCTCTGCCTATACACAGCAAAGTGGTGTGCCCCTGCGGCATACCGCCGATGCAATGCCCCTGTGGTGGAATTGGTAGACACGCCAGACTCAAAATCTGGTTCTCGCAAGAGAGTGTCCGTTCGAGTCGGACCGGGGGCACCAGGCATCGCCGTTGACAGGGTGTGCCGATAGTGGCGATGACGCCTGGCATAATGACCCTGCTATATGTGGGTTGGTGTCCTGGCGGCTCGTCCGTAAGCAACTGACATTCAGATTATTGAAAGGTTGATTTGCGCCCATGCAGACACTGGAACAGCTCATCGCGCGCGCGCGTGCCTACCGTGCGGATAAATTTCCCGAACAACAGCCGCATTATCAGCGTCTGGTGAGCGAAGGGCAGTCGCCCAAAATTCTGATGATTGCCTGCTCGGACAGCCGGGTCGATCCGACCATTATCTTCGGCGCGGAACCCGGCGAGATTTTTCTGGTACGCAATGTGGCGAGCCTGGTGCCGCCATTTCAGCCCGATACCGCCTGTCACGGCACCAGTGCGGCGCTTGAATTCGGCGTCACAAACCTGGGGGTCGAGCATGTCATCGTGCTGGGCCATGGTTATTGCGGCGGCGTGGCGGCGCTGTTGGCAGGTGCCGACAAGGATCGCACGAGCAGCGATTTCATCGGACCCTGGCTGTCTTCTGTGGCCGCTGTGCGCGACCGGATGCTGTCGGAATATCCGGATCTGCCGCAGGAAGAAGCCGAACGGCAACTGGAATTTGCGACTGTACGTCAGTCGGTTGAGAATTTGCGAAGCTTTCCCTGGATTGCCGAGCGGGTGGAAAAAGGCACGCTGGCCCTGCATGGCTGGCATTTCGATATTGCCAAGGGCGCATTGCGCGATGTTGGCGATCCCGCTGCGCCGGAACTGATCAGTGGTTGATATGGCCGCGGATTAGCAAGGAAATAGCCGCGCTGCGCGGGGCATTTTGGTCACCTTTCTGTCATCCCTTTGTCGCGGAAAGCTCATCTGCACCCCCTAAGTTTGCCATCGTCTTACCAACCAACAGACGAAAATCAGGCGGAAAGCTTATGGTCAGTCGGATGCCGCCACAGCGTTTCGAGGTTCGCCTCGCGCGGCACAAGGCGGAAGTGCAGGCGGCGCAGCGCCTGCGATATCAGGTTTTCTATGAAGAAATGGGGGCGCGGCCCGCGCCCGAGACAGCGGCAATGGCGCGTGATTGCGATCTTTTCGATTCGCTATGCGATCACCTGCTTGTCATTGACCATTGCGCGCGCAGTGACCGGACGCCGGGGGTTGTCGGTACTTACCGGCTGACGCGGCGGTCGCGTTTGCCCGGGAATCAGGAATTTTACACCGAATCCGAATTCGATCTGTGCAATCTCAAGCAGATTCCCGGCGAAATCGTCGAGCTTGGCCGCTCCTGCGTGCATCCCGAATATCGCAACCGGGCGATCCTCGACATGTTGTGGCGCGGGTTGGGCAACTATATCGCCAACTACGACATACGGTTGATGTTCGGCTGTGCGAGTTTTCCCGGCACCGATCCCGATGCGGTCGCCGAGGCACTGGCCTTTCTCGATGCCCATTGCCTGGCGCCTGAAACATTGCGCCCGCGGGCGCGACACGGGCAATATATCTCCATGCGGCGGCTTGGCGGCGTTTTGCCCGACCGGCGGCGGGCGCTGCGGCAGATGCCGCCGCTTATTCGCGGCTATCTGAGCGCGGGCTGCCATGTTGGCGACGGAGCGGTGATCGATACGCAGTTCAACACCACCGATATCTGCGTGATGATCGAGACCGAAAATCTGAGCGACAGCTATGCTCGCCGCTATCAGCCTGGCGCTGTGATGGCGAATGCCGCATGAACGATCCGATTGGTGCCAGCCGCGCCTTTTGCCGGCTGCTGATATTTTTCGCGCTGACCTTGATCGCGATGGCGGTCTACCGGGTCAGTGGTCTGGGGCGTGGTCAGGGTTCGCGCCCGGTCGCAAAATTCTGGTTCAGCGCATCAAGCC
The DNA here is from genome assembly GCA_937888955.1 of uncultured Alphaproteobacteria bacterium. Lineage (GTDB taxonomy): Bacteria > Pseudomonadota > Alphaproteobacteria > UBA11222 > UBA11222 > CALAQW01. The sequence goes on from CALAQW010000177.1 coordinate 9,882, forward strand.
GGCTGATCGGTCTGCGGCTTGTACGGTCCGGTCTGCCGGTCACCGAGGGGCCGGTGCTCTATCTGGCCAATCATATTTCCTATCTCGACATTCTGCTGCTCGGTCAGCAGCTTGATGTGACCTTTGTTGCCAAGTCGGAGGTGCGGGACTGGCCGTTATTCGGAACGCTTGCCGAACTGGGCGGAACATTATTTGTCAGCCGCCGCGCCGCCAGTACGCGCGATGAAGCCGCGCAGATCCGCAGCCGGCTTGCGGCGGGCGGGCGGGTCATTCTGTTTCCCGAAGGGACAAGCAGCGATGGAACCGATGTGCTGCCGTTCAAATCCGCCCTGCTTGGGCTGGCGCAGGATATCCCGGGCCTGCGCATTCAGCCGGTGACCATTGCCTATCCCCACCCGTCACGGGCAGGCGTCGATTTACGGCCGGCCTGGTACGGGGATATGTCGCTATTGCCGCATCTATGGCAATTGCTGCAATGGCGGCGCGGACAGGCGCATTTGCGGTTCCATCCGCCTTTACGTCTCGATCAGCGACAAATTGATCGCAAGCGTCTGGCGGTGGCCTGTCAGACGCAGATCCGGCAGGGGCTGCATCAGCTCTGTGCGCTGCCGATAGGGGTGCCCTCTGAGTTGCATGGTCAGGATGCGCCCGGCTGGCCCGAAGCAGCCCCTGAAGCAGCCTTTGAACAGGCCGTGGACTGACCGACCCGTCGGCCTGCCCAGGTTACACTTATGATGCCTAAGAAACAGGCATCATAAAAATGTCATATGCTTATAAATTAATCATCGCTGGTGCGGCAGCCCTAATTGTTGCGGGTATTTAGGGCGATAAGTGGGATCGGGCAGGCCCACCTGCCCGTTGCACAACGGCTTCGCACCGGTTGGCACGGCCTTTGCTCTCTTGAGTCCTGATCAACACCCGACGAAGGGAGAGGGGAAGCAATGAAGCAGTTTTTACGTAATACAATTGCCGGCGCGGCGATGATCGGCGCGGGCCTGTCCGCAAGCCTGGCGCAGGCCGAGGAGACCATCAAGGTCGGCATCCTGCATTCTCTGTCCGGCACCATGGCGATCAGCGAAACCACGCTGAAGGACGTCATGCTGATGCTGATCGAGGAACAGAACAAAAAAGGCGGGCTTCTTGGCAAGAAGCTGGAGCCGGTTGTCGTCGATCCGGCGTCTGACTGGCCGCTATTTGCTGAAAAGGCGCGCGAGCTGATTTCGGTCAATGATGTGTCGGCGGTGTTTGGCTGCTGGACCAGCGTGTCGCGCAAATCCGTGCTGCCGGTGTTCGAGGAGCTGAACAATCTGCTGTTCTATCCGGTGCAGTATGAGGGCGAGGAAAGCCAGCGCAATGTCTTCTACACGGGCGCTGCGCCGAACCAGCAGGCGATTCCCGCGGTCGATTATCTGATGAATGAAATCGGTGTGAAGCGCTGGGTTCTGGCGGGCACCGACTATGTCTATCCGCGCACGACCAACAAGATCCTTGAAGCCTATCTGAAGGCGAAAGGCGTCGCGGCGGACGATATCATGATCAACTACACCCCGTTCGGTCATTCCGACTGGCAGACGATCGTGTCCGACATCAAGAAGTTCGGCGCGGCCGGCAAGAAAACCGCCGTGGTATCAACCATCAATGGCGATGCCAATGTGCCGTTCTACAAGGAGCTTGGCAATCAGGGCATCAAGGCCGAGGATATTCCGGTTGTCGCCTTCTCGGTCGGTGAGGAAGAACTCGCCGGTCTCGACACCGGGCCGCTGGTTGGTCATCTGGCTGCCTGGAACTATTTCCAGTCCGTCGATACCGAGGTCAATGCCGAATTCATCGAGAATTGGCACAGCTTCATCAAAAGCGACAAGCGCGTGACCAATGACCCGATGGAAGCCCATTATATCGGCTTCAATATGTGGGTGAAGGCGGTCGAAAAGGCCGGCACCACTGATCCTGACGCGGTGATTGATGCGATTATCGGCGTATCGGTACCCAACCTGTCGGGCGGTTATTCCGCGATGATGCCGAACCATCACATCACAAAGCCTGTGCTGATTGGCGAAATTCAGGAAGACGGCCAGTTTGAAACCGTGTGGGAAACCTCCGGGCTGGTCGTTGGCGATGAATGGTCGGACTATCTGCCGGACTCCAAGGATCTGATTGCCGATTGGCGCGCGCCCATGTCGTGCGGCAATTTCAACACCGAAACCGGCAAATGCGGCGGCAAGGGGTCCTGATCGCGGGCCGGATATCCCGGGCGGGGTTTTGCGCCGCGCGCCGGGATATCCAGCTGCCGACTGACAGGGCGCTGATTTTGCGTTAAACAGGAAGGCACAGGCCGCGTTCCAGGCGGGGCGCGGCCGTGTCATACCGGACAGCGATCGGGGCGTTGTCCTTACTGTATCTATCTTGCAATGGGGAATTCATGCCACGTTGTCTGGCATATCTGACCGTTTTGCTTATGGCGGCGCTGCTTCTTGCGGCGCCGTTGCGGGCGGCGGATCTGGGGCCGCTGATCGCCAATCTCGCGGAAGGCGGTTTCAAGGATACGGCGCGCGCCGTCGATGAGCTGGCCGCGACCGGTGATCCGGATGCCGTTCCGGTCTTGTCTGCCCTGCTTGAGGGCGCGCTTTATCAGCGTAAATCGGACAAAAAGATATTCCGGGCCGAAAAGGTCGGCCGTGAGCTGCAGCTGTTCGATCCGATTACCGGCGCGCCGGTCGATATCGTCGGGAAACGCGCAGCCGAGAAAATCAAGGTCAATAACCGTCTGCGCAAGCAGATCAGGGGCGCGCTTGGCACGCTGACACTTGTCAGCCCCGACCCCGATCAGCGCCGCAACGGTGCGGATGCGGTTTTCAAGACGCCGGCCCCTGAAAATGCCCCCCTGTTGCGCGCCGCGATCGCCAAGGAAACTGACGAAGCTGTGCAGCGGCGGATGCAGCGCGCGCTCGCCGCGGTGACGCTGCGCCACGATTCCGATCCGGCCGCCCGAATTGCGGCGGTCAAGACCCTGGGAAGCTTCACCGATCAGGAGGTGCGCGGCGTCTTGAGCGCGGTGCTTCTGACAGATCAGGACGGCAGCCCCCTTGAAGCGGATGCACAATTGCGCGCGGCGGCCGCCACCGCCCTTGCGGAGGTGGAAAGCCGGCTTGAGTTCTGGGCGATCGCCGAATCGATATTTCACGGGCTCAGCCTCGGTTCGGTGCTGCTGCTCGCGGCGATCGGGCTTGCCATCACTTTCGGGGTGATGGGGGTTATCAATATGGCGCATGGCGAGATGGTGATGCTGGGCGCCTATACCACCTTTATCATTCAGGAAATTATCCGCGCCACCAATCCCGGCCTGTTTGATTATTCCCTGTTTATCGCGGTGCCGGCCGCCTTTCTGGTTGCCGGCGCGGTCGGGGTCGGGATCGAACGCGGGGTGATCCGTTTTCTCTATGGCCGGCCGCTTGAAACCTTGCTTGCGACCTGGGGGCTTAGTCTTATCCTGCAGCAGACCGTGCGCTCGATCTTCGGGCCGACCAACAAGGAGGTTGGCACCCCGAGCTGGATGAGCGGCGCGCTCGAATTCGATAGCGGGCTCGTGCTGACCTATAACCGGCTTGCGATTATCTTCTTCGCGCTTGCGGTCCTGGCGATTTTGATGCTGCTGCTGCGCTATACCGCTTTCGGGCTGCGGATGCGCGCGGTCACCCAGAATCGCGGCATGGCGAGTGCGATGGGCATCCGCACCGGACAGATCGATGCGCTGACTTTCGGGCTCGGTTCCGGGATTGCCGGCATGGCCGGTGTGGCGCTCAGCCAGATCGACAATGTCAGCCCCAATCTCGGCCAGGCCTATATCGTTGATTCCTTCATGGTGGTCGTGTTTGGCGGGGTCGGCAATCTGTGGGGCACGTTCTTTGGCGGTATGAGCCTTGGGCTTGTGAATAAATTCCTCGAACCCTATGCGGGGGCGGTGCTTGGCAAGATTATCGTGCTTGTCGCCATCATCCTGTTCATTCAGCGCCGGCCCAGGGGCCTGTTCGCGCTGAAGGGCCGCGCGGTGGAGAACTGAGCCATGTCGTCGGTTGCACATACGCCCGCGCTGCGTACCGGTCCGCTGACCGGATTGCTGATGTCCCTGCCGCTTGGCGGCAAGATCATGCTCGCGCTGCTGACGCTTGCAGCGCTGCTGGTGCCGCTTCTCAATCTCGCGGTGCCGGCGGATTCGTTTTTCCATGTACCGGCTTACATGGTGGCCCTGCTTGGCAAATATCTTTGCTATGCGCTGCTTGCGCTCAGTGTCGATCTGGTCTGGGGGTTCTGCGGTATCCTCAGTCTCGGGCACGGGGCGTTCTTCGCGCTCGGCGGCTATGCGATGGGCATGTATCTGATGCGCCAGATCGGCCCGCGTGGCGTGTATGGCGATCCGGTCCTGCCCGATTTCATGGTGTTCCTGAACTGGCAGGAACTGCCCTGGTTCTGGTACGGCTTCGATCTGTTTCCCTTCGCCATGGCGATGGTGCTGCTTGCGCCGGGATTGCTTGCATTTCTGTTTGGCTGGCTTGCATTCCGCAGCCGTGTCACCGGCGTCTATCTGTCGATCATCACCCAGGCGATGACCTATGCGCTGATGCTGGCTTTCTTCCGCAACGATATGGGATTTGGCGGCAATAACGGGCTGACCGATTTCAAGGATCTGCTCGGCTTTGATCTGCAGTCGGATGCAACCCGCAGCGGTCTGTTCGTGGCCAGTGCGGTGTCGCTGGCGCTTGGCTATCTGATCTGTGCCGCGATCGTGCGGTCGAAATTCGGTCGCGTGCTGGAGGCGATCCGGGATGCGGAAAGCCGGGTGCGGTTTCTCGGTTACCGGGTGGAATATTACAAGCTGTTCGTCTTTACCCTGTCGGCGATGATGGCCGGGGTCGCGGGCGCGCTTTACGTGCCCCAGGTCGGGATCATCAATCCGGCTGAATTCGCCCCCGCCAATTCCATCGAGATCGTGATCTGGGTCGCGGTCGGCGGGCGCGGCACCCTGTATGGCGCGGCACTCGGTGCGATTCTCGTCAATTACGCCAAGACCTATTTCACCGGTGCATTGCCCGAGATCTGGCTGTTCATGCTGGGGGCGCTGTTTGTTGCGGTGACGCTGTTCATGCCCAAGGGTATTGTCGGATTGCTGCGGCAGGCAGGCCGCAACGGCCTGTTGGGCGCGCTTTACGGCCGTGGCCGGACGCAAGAGGAGCAAGGCGCATGAACAGCCCCGCCGATGATCGCCCGCATGTGCTGCGGGCGCAGGATGTGATGCTCTATCTCAGCGGCGTCACGGTGAGTTTCGATGGTTTCAAGGCGCTCAATAATCTCAGCCTCTATATCCGGCCCGGCGAGATGCGCGCGATCATCGGTCCGAACGGCGCGGGCAAGACGACGATGATGGATGTCATCACCGGCAAGACCCGCGCGGATGAGGGCGATGTCTATTTCAATGGTGATGTCGATCTGTCGAAACTCGACGAGGCGGCGATCGCCAATCTCGGTATCGGGCGCAAGTTCCAGAAGCCCACGATTTTCGAAAATCTCACCGTTTTCGAAAATCTCGAACTGGCGCTCAAGACCGACCGGGGACCTTTTGCCACGCTCTTGTTCCGGCTCGACAAGACGCAGGCGGCACGCATCGACGAGGTGTTGCAGACCATCTCGCTCACCGAACAGTGCGGCATGCAGGCCGGTGCCCTGTCGCACGGGCAAAAGCAATGGCTCGAAATCGGCATGCTGCTGATGCAGGATCCCGAACTTCTGCTGGTCGATGAACCCGTTGCCGGCATGACGGATGCGGAAACCGATCAGACAGCGGATCTGTTGCGCACGATCGCGCGCGAACGTTCGGTCATCGTGGTCGAGCATGACATGGAATTCGTGCGCCGGCTCGATACCATGGTGACGGTGCTGCATGAAGGCTCGGTGCTGGCGGAAGGTTCGCTCGCGCGGGTGCAGGCCGATGAACGTGTGATCGAAGTTTATCTGGGGCGCTAGAGCACATGCTGCAAGTCGACAATATCGATCTCTATTACGGTGCGAGCCAGGCATTGCGCGGCGTCAGCCTGTCAGCGCAGCTCGGGGCGGTCACCTGCATCATGGGGCGCAACGGGGTTGGCAAGACAAGTCTGCTGCGCGCCATTGTCGGGCAGCAGCCGATCCGTGGCGGCGCGATCAGATGGGAGGAAAAGGATGTGTCCGCCCTGCCGCCCTATGAGCGGGCGCGGCGCGGCATCGCCTATGTGCCGCAGGGGCGCGAGATCTTCCCCCTGCTGACGGTTGAGGAAAATCTGCGCACCGCATTTGCCGCGACCCCGCGCAAGGAACATTATGTCCCCGACGATATCTATGATTTATTCCCTGTACTGAAAGATATGCTGCGCCGGCGCGGCGGCGATCTGAGCGGCGGTCAGCAGCAGCAGCTTGCCATCGCCCGTGCGCTTGTCACCCGGCCGCGCCTGCTGATCCTCGATGAACCGACAGAAGGGATCCAGCCTTCCATCATCAAGGATATCGAAAATATCATCGGTATCCTGCGCGACCGGGGCGGTATGGCGATCCTGCTTGTCGAGCAGTATTTCGAGTTCGCCCGCGATCTGGCTGATGAATTCGCGGTGATGGAACGCGGCGAGGTCGTGCTTGCGGGGCCGGCGCGCGAAATGGATGAGGAAGATGTCCGCCGTTACCTCACCGTTTGAGACCCCGGCGCCCGGACCGGCCGCACCGCATGGGTCTTCGGTTGAACCGCCGCCCCGAATGGGGGGAGAGGCCGCGGCGCAGCCCTGGCGGCAGCAGGTGCATGGCCATGCGGCGGTGCGCTTTGCGCGCCGCGCCGGTGCCGACCGGCTGACACATCTTGCGCATCACGATCCGTTGCGGGTGCTGTTTCCCAGGCCCGCCCGTGGCGACATTCCGCTTGCCGCGCTGGTCAACAGTTCGGGCGGCATGGTGGCGGGGGACCGTCTCGATATTGCCTTTTCGGTGGGTGCGGGCGCGCGGGGCATGGCGCTTGGCTCGGCGGCGGAAAAGATCTACCGCTCCCCCGCTGCGGCGTGCGAGATCACGGTAACGCTCGAGGCCGGTGCGGGGGCCTGGCTTGAATGGCTGCCGCAGGAAACCATTCTGTTCGAGGGCGCGCGTTTCCGCCGCTGCAACCGGGTGAACCTTGCCGCCGATGCGCAGCTGCTTGCCGGTGAGATCCTGATCTTCGGTCGCGCCGCCCATGGCGAGGATCTGACAAGCGGTGCGATAGCGGACCGGTGGGAACTTTATCGCGAAGGCCGGCTTGTCTGGGCTGATATTCTGCGCATGGAGGGGGATCTGACGCGCGTGCTGCATGCGCCCGCGGGCCTTGCCGGGGCGCGCGCGATGGCGACGCTGATCTATGCGGGGCCTGATGCCGCCGATATGCTGTCTGTGGCGCGCGATCTGTTGCCTGTGTCTGATGCTGATCTGCGTGTTGCGGCGAGTGTTGTCAATGACGTGCTGGTGCTGCGCTGGCTTGGCAATGCGCCTGAGCATTTGCGGGTCGCCTATGGCGCGTTCTGGGGTGCGATGCGCGCCCGGCTTGCGCGATTGCCCGCAACATTGCCGCGGCTTTGGTATATCTGAACGACGGACCGTCAGGTCCGGGGAGGGGAAGCGATGAACCTGTCACCGAGGGAAAAAGACAAGCTGCTTGTCGCGATGGCGGCGATGGTGGCGCGCCGGCGGCTTGAACGCGGCGTGCGGCTGAACTATCCCGAAGCGGTGGCCCTGATCACCGATTATGTTGTCGAGGGCGCGCGCGATGGCCGTTCGGTCGCCGATCTGATGCGTGACGGGGCGAGTGTCCTGCGCCGCGAGCAGGTGATGGACGGGATTGCCGAGATGCTGCATGAAATTCAGGTCGAGGCGACATTTCCCGATGGCACCAAGCTTGTCACCGTTCACGAACCGATCCGTTAGGGGGAGCGCGCAATGAAGCCCGGAGAAATTATCTGCGCCGAGGGCGAGATCACGCTGAATGAAGGGCGCGAGACGCGCACCCTGTCTGTGGCCAATAGCGGCGACCGGCCTGTGCAGGTCGGTTCGCATTATCATTTCCATGAAACCAACAGCGCGCTGTCATTCGACCGCGAAGCGGCGCGGGGGTTTCGCCTCGATATTCCGGCGGGCACCGCGGTGCGGTTCGAGCCGGGCCAGACGCGCGAGGTGCGGCTTGTCGCCTATGCCGGCGCGCGCCGGGTGTTCGGATTTAACGGCGCGGTCAACGGCCCGCTCGGAGGATAGATCATGGCCAATAAAATCAGCCGCGATGCCTATGCCGCCATGTATGGCCCGACAGTGGGCGACAAGGTGCGGCTTGCCGATACCGAGCTGTTTATCGAGGTGGAGGAAGACCGCACCATCTATGGCGAGGAGGTCAAGTTCGGCGGCGGCAAGGTGATCCGCGATGGCATGGGTCAGTCCCAGGCAAGCCGCGCGGACGGTGCGGTCGATACCGTCATCACCAATGCGCTGATCGTTGATCACTGGGGGATCATCAAGGCGGATGTCGGCATTCGCGACGGTCGCATTGTCGGCATCGGCAAGGCCGGCAATCCCGATGTGCAGCCCGGCATCGATATCGTCATCGGCCCGACGACCGAGGCGATCGCCGGCGAGGGGCGTATTCTGACCGCAGGCGGGATCGATGTGCATATCCATTTCATCTGCCCGCAGCAGATCGATGACGCACTGTACAGCGGTGTGACGACCATGATGGGCGGCGGCACCGGCCCGGCGGAAGGGACCAATGCGACGACCTGCACACCGGGCGCATTCCATATCGGCCGGATGCTGCAGGCCGCCGATGCGCTGCCGATGAATCTGGGTTTTTTCGGCAAGGGCAATGCGACATCGCCCGTTCCCCTGCATGAACAGATTGCCGCCGGTGCGTGCGGTCTCAAGCTGCATGAGGATTGGGGCACGACACCTGCGGCCATCGATAATTGTCTGACGGTTGCCGAAGAAACCGACACCGCCGTCACGATCCACACCGATACGCTGAACGAATCCGGTTTCGTGGAAAATACCATCGCCGCCTTCAAGGGGCGCAATATTCACGCCTTCCATACCGAAGGAGCAGGCGGCGGCCATGCCCCCGACATCATCAAGGTATGTGGCGAAGCGAATGTGCTGCCCTCCTCCACCAATCCGACCCGTCCGTTCACTGTCAATACGATTGATGAACATCTCGACATGCTGATGGTATGCCATCACCTCGACCCGAATATTCCCGAGGATGTGGCCTTTGCCGAAAGCCGTATCCGGCGCGAAACGATCGCGGCCGAAGATGTGCTGCATGATCTCGGTGCGTTCAGCATCATTGCCTCTGACAGTCAGGCGATGGGCCGGGTGGGCGAGGTGATCATCCGCACCTGGCAGACCGCGGACAAGATGCGCCGGCAGCGCGGCCGCCTGGCCGAGGAAACCGGCGATAATGATAATTTCCGTGTACGGAGATATATTGCGAAATATACGATCAACCCCGCGCTTGTGCACGGGATTGCCGAATATGTCGGATCGGTCGAGGTTGGGAAATATGCCGATCTGGTTTTGTGGAAGCCTGCTTTCTTCGGGGTGAAGCCCGATCTTGTGCTCAAGGCGGGCACGATCGCCGCGGCAGTGATGGGGGATCCCAATGCCTCGATCCCGACGCCGCAGCCTGTGCATTACCGGCCGATGTTCGGCACGTTTGGCGGCGCGCTGCCCGCGAGCCGGATGAGCTTTGTGTCCGAGGCGGCGATTGCAGCCGGGGTTGCGGACCGGCTTGGGCTGAGCAGTCTTGTCTTGCCGGTGCGCGATATCCGGCGCATCTCCAAGGCGGAGATGATCCTGAACAATGCGACCCCGAAAATGGAGGTCGATCCCGAAACCTATGAAGTGCGCGCCGATGGCGAGGTGCTGACCTGCGAACCGGCGGAAGAATTGCCGCTTGCGCAGCGTTACTTCCTGTTTTGAGCCCGGGGCAAACAATGACGGTTGCGCGCGCCACGCAATGTTTCCGTGCCGGGGAATGGCCCGCATCGGCGGCGCGTGGCACCGTGACGCTTGCTTTTGCCGACCGGCACAGGCGGCGTGTGCGGCTCACGCTTGATGGCGCGGGCGGGGAGATCATGCTCGATCTGCCGCGCGCGACCCGGCTTCTGGACGGGGACGGGCTACAATTATCGGACGGCGGATGGGTGCTGGTCCGCGCGGCCTGTGAGGATGTGCTTGATATCCGTGCGGCGGACGGGGTGGGCGCGATGCGGATCGCCTGGCATCTGGGCAATCGGCATCTGCCTGTCCAGATCCTGCCCGATGGCGGCTTGCGTATTCTTTACGACCATGTGATCGCGGCGATGGTCGGCGATCTGGGCGGGGTGACGACACGGCGGCGCGATATCTTTGCCGCGGAAGGCGGCGCCTATGAGGGCGATGCCGGCGGCCATCACCACAGCCATAGCCATCACCATAGCCATGCACATCGTCATGACGATGGGCAGGATCATCACCGTCAGACCGGGCGCGAGGCGGAACCATGACCGCTGCATCCGATGCCGCATTTTACCGCTTGATGAGCTGGCTTTCACCGTCCTTTCCGGTCGGCGCCTTCACCTATTCGCACGGTATCGAATATGCGGTGGAGGCAGGCTTGCTACGCGATCGCGCAGCGCTGGTCGGCTGGCTGTGCGATCTTCTGGAATTCGGTTCGGGCCGTAATGATGCAATCCTGTTCAAGCTGGCCTGGTCGGCGGCCGCGGATGACGAGGCGGCAGCACTTGATGAGGTGCTTGACTGGGCGGCGGCCTTGCGTCCGACATCTGAACTTGCGCTTGAGAGTGCTGCGCAGGGGGAAGCTTTCCTGCGCGCGGTGCGTGCCGCCTGGCCGCATCCCGCACTTGAGGCGCTTGCGGCCCGGATCGTGGAACGCGCGGTCAGCCCTGCTTATCCGGTGGTGGTTGCGGTGACCGCAGCCTGTCATGCGGTGCCGTTGAATGCCGCCCTGTCCGCGTTCCTGCACGGGTTTGTCGCCAATCTGATTTCGGCGGCGGTCAGGCTTGTGCCGCTTGGCCAGACTGACGGGCAGATCGCGCTGGCGGCACTTGCCCGGCCGGTTGCCGAAACCGCTTGTGTGGCCTCAAGCGCAACGCTTGCGGATCTTGGCGGCGCGGCGGCGATCGCGGAATTCTGTTCCGCAGCCCATGAAACGCAATATACGAGGTTGTTTCGCTCATGACTGAAACGGTGAACGGGCCCTTGCGGGTCGGCATTGGCGGGCCTGTCGGCTCGGGCAAGACGGCGCTGATGGATGCGCTGTGCAAGGCGATGCGCGCGGATTATGCGCTCGCCGCGATCACCAATGATATTTATACCCGCGAAGATGCGGAGTTTCTGACCCGGTCGGGCGCCTTGCCGCCTGAGCGTATCCTGGGGGTCGAGACGGGCGGCTGTCCGCATACCGCGATCAGGGAGGATGCGTCGATCAATCTGGCGGCGGTCGATCAGCTTTCTGCGCGCTTTCCCGGCCTCGATCTCATCCTGATTGAAAGCGGCGGCGATAATCTGGCGGCGACCTTCTCTCCCGAACTGGCCGATATCACGATTTATGTGATCGATGTGTCGGCGGGCGACAAGATCCCGCGCAAGGGGGGCCCGGGCATTACCCGCTCGGATCTGCTGGTCATCAACAAGATCGATCTGGCGCCGCTTGTCGGCGCGGATCTTGGCGTGATGGATCGCGATGCGCGCAAGATGCGTGGCGACCGGCCGTTTCTGTTCGCTAATATGCGCGCCGGAGAAGGGCTTGCCGATATTGTGGCGTTTATCACCCGCGCCGGGGGTCTGGAAAAATCCGCGCGCCCACTGGACGCCCCCGCGCGAACCGATTAGTAGCTACGATGAGAGTTGAAAGAGGGAGCAGAAAATGAAATCGCGTTTGACGCAACTTGCCGCCGCCTTGCCGGTGCTGTTCGGGGTGACGGCCGCCCATGCCCATCCCGGCGGCCATGGGGAGATTGCCGAATTCACCGCCGCGATCGGGCATTTCTTCAGCAGCCCGTTTCATCTGGGCGCGGGCATCGCCGCCCTCGCGGTTGCTGCCGTGATCGCCTACGGGTTGCGTAAATCAAGGACCACGCGCAGCTGATCGGATTCGCCTTCGACCGGCTCGGTCATAAAACCGAGCTCGGCCGCAAGCGACAGCATGGCGTGATTTTCCTTCAGCACATGCCCGAACAGGGTTTTGATACCGCGCGCGCGGGCGTGATCGATGATGTGCTGCATCAGGGCGAAGCCAAGCCCTGTGCCCTTTAGCGGGCTGCGCACGAGAACCGCATATTCCGCCCGCTCGTTATCGGGGTCGGCGGTCAGCCGGACGACCCCGGCAATACCCGCATCGTCAAGCGCGATGAACGCCATCTCCCGGTCGTAATCGATCTGGGTCAGCCGCGCCGCCAGCCGGTGGCTCATCCGCCGCATCGAGGACATGAAACGCAGCCGCGCATCTTCGGGGTCAAGCTGTTCGACCATGGCGATCAGGTCGGGTTCATCCTCGGGCCGGATCGGGCGCAGGCTGTAATCGGCGCCGTTTCTGGCGCTGATCTGTCCGCTCAGCCCTGCCGGATAGGGGGAGATGGCGAGCCGGTCGTCACGGGTTTCCGCCGCCCCGTGGATGCGGATACGCGCATCGAGCGCCATCACACCCTTGTCGGAGGCGATCAGCGGATTGATATCGAGTTCGGCGATCGCGGGCATATCCGCCACAAGCTGCGAGATAGCGATCAGGACACCGATCACACCGTCGATATCGGCGGCGGGAACGTCGCGATAACCGCGCAGTTTGCGCATGACCTTTGTCCGTCCGATCAGGTCGCGCGCCAGCACATCATTGAGCGGCGGCAGGCCGATTGCCTTGTCGGCGACGATTTCGACCGCCGTGCCCCCTTCCCCGAACAGGATGACCGGGCCGAAGGTCGCATCATCGCTCATCCCCACAATAAGCTCGCTCGCTCCCTTCTGGCTGATCATCGGCTGCACCGCGAATCCTTCGAGCGCTGCATCGGGATGCGATTTGCGCAGCCGGGTCAGCATCGCCTCCGCACTGGCGCGCACCGCGTCCGCCCCCTCAAGGTTCAGCATGACGCCGCCCGCATCCGATTTATGGGTAATATCGCGTGAGACGATCTTGAGCGCGACCGGCGCATCGAATGCCGCGGCGATGGCGCCCGCATTTTCCGGGTCCGGCGCCGTGCGGGTTTCCACGATCGGGATGGCGTAGGCGGCGAGCGCCTGTTTCGCTTCCGCCTCGTTCAGCCATTCGCGCCCTTCCGTCCGCGCCCGGTCGATCAGCGCCGCAACCGCTTCCCGGTCGCCATTGCCGCCATCGCTGCCGGTTGACGGGGTCTGCATCAGCAGATCCTGATTGCGCTGGTAACGCACCATGTGGCTGAAGGCGTTGATCGCCTGGCCAGGCGTTTCGTATGTGGGAATCCCGTGCGCCCGGAACAGCTTGCGCGACGGTTCCGCCCGTGCGCCGCCAAGCCAGCTTGTCAGCACCGGTTTGTGGCTGTCGCGCAGATGGCCGGTGACGGCTTCCGCCGCCTCGACGCTATCGGCGATGGCGGTCGGGCAGTTCAGCACGACCAGGGCATCGACACCGCGATCGCGCAGCAGCGCCTCGGTCGCCGCGCCATAGCGTGCACCCGGCGCATCGCCGATTATGTCGACCGGATTGCCATGCGACCAGGTGCGCGGCAGGCAGTCATTGAGCGCGGTGAGCGTATCGTCGGACAGTTCGGCAAGCTGGCCGCTTTCATCCATCAGCCGGTCGGTCGCAAGCACCCCCATCCCGCCGCCATTGGTCAGGATCGCCAGCCTTTCGCCGACCGGCTGCACTCTGGCGGCCAGGGTCTCGACCGCATCGAACAGTTCCTCAAGCTCGGTCACCCGCAGCATGCCGGCGCGCCGGAAGGCCGCGTCATAGACCGCGTCGCTCCCCGCCAGCGCCCCGGTATGGGAGGCGGCGGCCTTGGCGGCGGCGGCGTGACGCCCGGCCTTGATCACGATGACGGGCTTGAGCCGCGCGGCGGCGCGGGCGGCTGACATGAATTTCCGCGCATGGGTGATCGATTCGACATAGAGCAGGATGGCGCTTACCTGCCGGTCGGCGGCGAGATAATCGAGCATGTCACCGAAATCCACATCCGCCATGCCGCCAAGCGAGACCATATGCGAAAAGCCGATGCCGCGCCCCTCCGCCCAGTCGAGCACCGAGGTCAGCACCGCGCCCGACTGGGTGACGAAGGCAAGATGCCCCGGCTGTGCCCCGACATGGGCAAAGCTTGCATTGAGATGGCAGCCAGGCACCAGAAGCCCGACGCAATTGGGGCCCATCACGCGCAGCAAATGGGGTTTTGCGGCATCAAGCAGCTGCTGTTGCAGTTTTTGACCCTCCGCCCCCATCTCGCCGAAGCCCGCGCTGATCACGATGGCGGCGCGGGTGCCGCGCGCACCCAGTTCGGCGATCAGGCCCGGCACCGTGTCGGGCGGCGTGCAGATCACCGCAAGATCGGGGGTGGTGGGCAGCGCCGCGACGTCGCGATAGGCGGCGACCGAGGCGATTGCCTCCCCCTTCGGGTTCACCGGCATGATCGGCCCCGCGAAGGCGCCGTTGCCGCCACCGCGCTGGCCCAGCAGGTTCTGTGCGAGCACCTGACCGACCGAACCGGTCCGGTTGCTGGCCCCGATCAGTGCGACCGAGCGCGGTGCGAACAGATAGTCGAGATTGCGGACTGACATACGCTACTGTCCTTTTGCTGCTTTTTTGTCGCTAATGATGACAATCTTACCTATATGCGGTTGTAATGCGGAAAAATAACATGACACGGCAATATAACCGGTTGATGACGTGGCAGGCGCGGCTTTTCGCCCTGCTTGCGCTGCCGCTTGTTTTGCTGGCGGTTGCCGCGCCCGCACAAGCAGGGGAAGACCTTGCCGCTGCCCGCCTCAGGGCGGAGCTTGCCAGCCCTGATCCGGGCGCGCTTGCATTGCCGGTCGAGTTGGCGCGTGCAATGCGGCAATTTTATGCGGATCGCGCCTATCAGCCGGTCTGGCTGAACAGTCCGCACTGGTCGGACAAGGCGACCCAGGCCTTGCAATATCTTGCCGCTGCGGATCGCGAGGGGCTCAGCGCCCGCGATTATATGCTCGCACCCGATATGACCGCGCCGCATGGCGACAAGCTTGGCGCGATTGCCGATATGCGATTGACCGCAGCGCTTATGCGCTATGTCGTGGATGTCAGTTCCGGGCGCGGCGCGCCTGAAAAGTTCGATCCCGACCTGTTTATCCATCCGCGCCGGCCCGATCCGGCAATGTTGCTTGCGACAGGGCTTGCCGCGCCTGATTTCAGGGGCTGGCTCGACAGTCTGCCGCCGGCGCATGCACCCTATCGCCGCAGTCGCGACGGGCTTGCGCGGTTGCGGCAGATGCCCGCTGACGGAGACTGGCCGCAATTGGCTGACGGTCCGGCGCTCAGGGCCGGGGATCGTGATCCCCGGATTGCGATTCTGCGCGCACAGCTCACGCAGTGGGGCGATCTGGCGGTGCCTGTCGCAACCGCCGAAGCGGTTGCCGCGCAAGCGTCGGCCGACCCGCAATTTTTCGATTCTGCACTGGCTGAGGCAGTGACCGGGTTCCAGCGCCGGCACGGGCTCGCGGCGGATGGTATCGTCGGCGCGCAGACCCGGCGCGCACTCAATGTACCGCCGTCCGAGCGGGCGCGGCAGCTGGCCCTGAACATGGAACGCTGGCGCTGGCTTGCGCCGCAGCTCGGGCCGCGGCATGTGCGGGTCAATATCGCCGATTTCAATCTGGTCGCCGTTTCACCCGATGGCGACACGCTTCACAGCCCGGTCATTGTCGGGCGCGATTACCGGCGCACCCCGGTGTTCAGCGACCGGATCGTCGGGTTGGTCCTGTCGCCGAGCTGGACCCCGCCGGTGACGATCCTGCGCAAGGATCTGCTGCCGAAACTGCGCGAGGATCCCGATTATCTGATTCGCAAGCGATTCCGCGTCTTCGAGGGATGGGGGGATGCGGCGCGCGAGGTCGATCCGGCTTCCGTCGACTGGCGCAATGTCTCGACCCGCAATCTGCGCTACTGGCTGCGGCAGGCGCCGGGGCCCGATAATGCGCTGGGCGGGGTGCGTTTCACCCTGACCAATGATTTCGGCATCTATCTGCACGATACGCCCGACCGGGGTCTGTTCTCCCGCAACAAACGCGATTTCAGCTCTGGCTGCGTGCGGGTACAGGAAGCCGAACAGCTTGCCCTGTTCGCACTTCATGGTGATCCGCGCTGGCCGCTCGACAAGCTGCGCGCGGCGATGGTGAGCGGTGAAACCCGCACGGTAAAACTTTTGGAACCATTGCCGGTCCATATTCTCTATCTGACCGCCTGGATCGACAGCGCGGGCCGGTTCCAGTTCCGCGACGATATTTACGGTCGCGATATGCTGCTCAACCAGGCATTGGCGTTGCCCGGCCCGGATTTGTCAGGCAATCTGTAACGCAGCCGGGCGACAGTTGCGATATCTGTCGCCCTGAGGGTGATATTCTGTTTTTTGAGGCATGATGTCAGAAGAAGGATATTCGGTGCATGCAGGATGACGGTATGGAAAAACAGTGGAATTCTGCCCCGGACGGGGACGGCATTTCAGTGTGTGTCAGCCGGCGCGGTTTTCTTGGTCTTGCCGGTGGCGCAGCGGCCGGGCTGGCAGTGCAGCCCGCGACAGCCTTCGCGGCGCCGAAAGTGTCAACTGGCAGTCGCAGCCTCAGTTTTCTGAATTTGCATACCGGGGAGAAAGTGGCCGCCGATTTCTGGTCAAAGGGGGCGTTGTTGCCCGACGGACTTGCCGAAATCAGCCATGTGCTGCGCGATCACCGTACCGATGAAGCCTGGCCGGTCGATCCCAAACTGCTTGATTTGCTGCACCGGCTGCGCAGCCGGATGGAATCCACCGCGCCTTTCCATGTGATCTCGGGATACCGATCGCCGAAAACCAATGCCATGCTGCGGCAGAACAGCGGCGGCGTCGCCAAGCGCAGCTATCACATGCAAGGCCGCGCGATCGACATCAGGCTGCCGGGTATGCGGTTGCCCGATATGCGCCGCGCGGCCCTTGGTTTGCGCGGCGGCGGCGTCGGCTATTACCCGAAATCGGGATTTCTGCATATCGATACAGGCCCCGTCCGGCAATGGTCTTGATGGGGTCCTGATGGGGCCTGAGAGTGGCCCCCGAGGGTGGGGCGGCGGTTCCTCGCCCCCCCTCCCCAAAAATTGCCCAGTTGCGCTGACCAGCTGCCGCTGAGGGCCGGGTACAAGCCACGCCCGGCTCAGGCGAGCAGATCTGCGGCGGTCAGATCGAATTCCTTCATCATATCATTGGCATAGGTGATCCGGCCCGACAGCTCCTGCGCCGGCGCATGCGACAGGCGCAGGCACGCCTCCGCCATATGTTCGACAGGGGTTGCCATATCCTTGTTTGATTCGTTGATCAGCTTGTGATGCACGACGCCCGGCGTCGCCACAAGCCCCGGTGCGATCACATTCACCGCGATATTGTCGCGATAAAGTTCTGATGCAAGCCCCGTTGTGAAGCGTTCGAGCGCCGCCTTGCACATGCCGTAAACCGTGCCTCCCGCCCCGATTGCTGCCTGGTCAAGTTTGGGGTGCAGCGCGGCATGTGAGGAGACATTGATAATCCAGCCCGCGCCTTTTTCGCGCATGCCGGGGATTACCATCTGCGACAGATGGAAGGGCGCGTAGACCTGCACCTCGATCATCAGTTTGAAGCGGTTTTCGGTGAATTTCGCGACCGGCATGAAATAGGTGATCGCCGCATTGTTGCACAGGATGTCGACCGGCCCGAAACATTCCTCGGTGGTCTTGATCAGCCGCTCACGGTCGTCCGGCTTGGCCAGATCGCATTGCACCGCAAGCGCCTGCCCGCCCGCATCGTTGATCTTCCGGGTCACCGCATTGATGCTGCCGGGCAGCGCGTGATCGCCTTCTTCCACCGTGCGGGCCGAGATAACGACCTTCGCCCCCTCCATCGCATAGCGGATCGCCACCGCCTCGCCGATACCGCGCGAGGCACCGGTCACCACCGCCACCTTGCCCGCCAGAATGCCTTCTTTGTTGATTGCTGCCATTGCCGCTACTCCCCTGACTGTTCCGGTCCGCCGGATTTTATCTGCTCCGGCGCGCTTGTTTGCAAAAGCCCAGCACAGACCGCGCCCCCGCGCAAGCGACAAGACGCCCGCGCGGGGGCGGTGCGGCTTCTCGCCATCTTTTGCCCAATTCCCGTGGCGATGGCGCGGCGGGGTTGCTATAAGGCGGCCAACGGCCCGCCGCGGCAGGCGGGTGACGCGATTCCAACAGCGGGAGACAGAGGCAGGCATGGCTGTGCAGAAGACCAATCCGGGCAATTATTTCGAGGACTTTTCGGTTGGCCAGTTTCTGCGCCATGCCACCCCGCGCACCGTGAGCGAGGGGGATGCGGCGGTTTATATGGCGCTGTTCGGGCCGCGTTTTCCGCTGACCTCGTCCGATGAATTCGCCCGCGCCCTGGGCCTGCCGCGCGCGCCCAGCGACGATCTGCTTGCCTTTCATATCGCGTTCGGCAAGACGGTGCCCGATATCTCACTGAATGCGGTTGCCAATCTGGGCTATGCGGATTGTCGTTTTGTGACCCCGGTCTATCCCGGCGACACGATTACCACGAGTTCCGAGGTGATCGGGCTGCGGCAATTGTCCAATGGCAAGTCGGGCATCGTCTATGTGCGCTCGACCGCGGTCAATCAACGCCATGAAGTGGTGATCGACTATGTGCGCTGGGTGATGGTGCGCAAACGCGATGCGGCGGCGCCTGCGCCTGAGACGCAAATTCCCGACCTGCCCGAGGCGGTGGCCCCCGATCAGCTTGTGGTGCCAGAGGGGTTGCAGCTTTCGGGCTATGACACCGATCTGGCCGGCAGCCCGCATCTGTGGGACGATTACGCGGTGGGTGAAAAGATCGATCATGTGGACGGCATGACGATCGAGGAAGCCGAGCATATGATGGCGACCCGGCTTTACCAGAACACCGCCAAGGTGCATTTCAACCAGTTCATGCAGAATGACGACAAGGCGGGCCGGCGGCTGATCTATGGCGGGCATGTGATCAGCCTGGCGCGGGCGCTGAGCTATAACGGGCTTGGCAATGCCTTCAAGATCGCCGCGATCAATGCCGGACAGCATGTCGCCCCCTGCTATGCCGGGGATACGGTGTTTGCCTGGTCGGAGATCCTCGACAAGGCGGAATTGCCCGGCCGCAGCGATCTTGGCGCCTTGCGGGTGCGCGGCTTTGCCACCAAGGATCGGCCGGCGGCCGATTTCCCGGGCAAGACCGAAGACGGGCATGCGGCCGGTGTGATCCTTGATCTTGATTACTGGGTGCTGATGCCGCGCCGTCAGGGTAGCTGAGCGCCGCGGCCGCGATTTCATGCGCGGCAACATATCGCGGGTTGGGAAAATTCTGCGCGGCAAAGCGGCAAGGAAGATTGACTTCGCGTAACCGGTGCTTACTATCGCGCCGAAAATATGGCATATCGTACTGTGTTCGCACGAAAAACCGATTACAATGGTGCGGCAATTCCGGGAAACCGGAAACACGATACATCGGAGGGGGCCAGCAATGGCGGAAACACAAGACGGCGCGCCGCGTCGCGCGCGGCCCATGGCGCCGCACCTGCAGATCTATCGCTGGAAGATCACCATGGCGGCGTCGATCACCCACCGGATTACCGGCGTGGGGCTTGGCATCGGCACCTTGCTTTTGACCTGCTGGCTGCTGGCGCTGGCCGGCGGTCCGCAAGCCTATGACGGCATACAGGGATTTCTCGGCAGCTGGTTCGGCCGGCTGCTGATGTTCGGTTTCACCTGGGCGCTGATGTATCATATGTGCAATGGCATCCGGCATCTTGTCTGGGATACCGGTCGCGGTTTCGAACCGGCGACCGCGGATAAAAGCGCGATGGCGGTGATCGGCGGCTCGGTGCTGCTGACGATTATTGCCTGGGTGCTTGCCTATGCGATGGGAGGGAATGGCTGATGGCGTTCAAAACTCCAATGGGCCGGGTGCGCGGCCGTGGCGCGGCACGTACCGGGACGCAGACTTTCTGGCATCAGCGGCTGACCGCGCTGGCGCTTGTGCCGCTGACACTGTTCTTTGTCGCGGCGATGATCGCGCTGACCGGCAAGAGCTATGCCGAGGCGGCGAGTTTTGTCGGCTCACCGCTTGTTGCGGTTTTGCTGCTCGCCTTCCTCGTGATCGGCTTTTACCATCTCAAACTCGGTCTGACCCATGTGGTCGAGGATTATGTGCATGGCGAACTGGCGAAGATCGGGCTCATTGTGCTCATCAATCTCGGTACGCTGCTGCTCGGGCTGGCCTGCGTCTATTCGGTGTTGAGACTCGGCTTCGGGCCGGCTGTTTCGATCGATATCACGACACCGCTTTAGGCCCGCTTTAGGCTCCGTTTTCAAGGATGAAGGACGCGCAACGCTCATGACTGCCTATCCCATTACTGATCATAGCTATGACGTGGTCGTCGTCGGCGCCGGTGGCTCGGGCCTCCGTGCGACGCTCGGCTGCGCGCAGGCGGGGCTTCGCACCGTCAATATCACCAAGGTGTTCCCGACCCGCAGCCACACGGTCGCGGCGCAGGGCGGCATTTCCGCCTCGCTCGGCAATATGATGGAAGATGACTGGCGCTGGCATATGTTCGATACCGTCAAGGGGTCGGACTGGCTCGGTGATCAGGATGCCATCGAATATCTGTGCCGCGAGGCGCCGACCGCGGTTTACGAGCTGGAACATTTCGGGGTGCCCTTCTCGCGCACCGAGGAAGGCAAGATCTATCAGCGTGCCTTTGGCGGCATGACGACCGAATATGGTGAAGGCCCGGCCGCGCTGCGCACCTGCGCGGCGGCGGACCGGACCGGCCATGCGATGCTGCACACCCTTTACGGGCAAAGCGTGCGTCACAATGCGGAATTCATGATCGAATATTTCGTCATCGACCTGATCATGGATGAAGAGGGGGCCTGCCGCGGTGTCGTGGCGATCAACATGGATGACGGCACCATTCACCGGATCCGCGCCAAGCTGACGATTCTCGCGACCGGCGGTTACGGGCGCACTTATTTCTCCTGCACCTCTGCGCATACCTGCACCGGCGACGGCAATGGCATGGTGCTGCGGGCGGGACTGCCGCTGCAGGATATGGAATTCATCCAGTTCCATCCGACCGGCATTTACGGCGCCGGCTGTCTGATCACCGAAGGCGCGCGCGGCGAGGGTGGCTATGTCACCAATTCCGAGGGCGAGCGTTTCATGGAACGCTATGCGCCGAGCGCCAAGGATCTGGCGAGCCGCGATGTGGTCAGCCGTTCAATGACGATCGAGATCCGCGAAGGCCGCGGCGTCGGCCCGAACAAGGATCATATCTATCTGCATCTTGATCATCTCGATCCCGCGATCCTGGCGGAACGTCTGCCCGGCATTTCCGAATCGGCGCGGATTTTCGCCGGCGTTGATGTGACCAAGGAGCCGATTCCGGTCCTGCCGACGGTGCATTACAATATGGGCGGCATCCAGACCAACTTCCATGGCGAGGTGGTGACCCTGAAAGACGGCAATCCCGATCAGGTGGTGCCCGGTCTGATGGCGGTGGGCGAGGCGGCCTGCGTGTCGGTGCACGGGGCGAACCGGCTTGGTTCGAACTCGCTGATCGATCTGGTCGTGTTCGGCCGCGCGGCCGGTCTGCGCGCGGCGCAGATCGTCGATCCGGAGGAAAAGCAGCGCGATCTGCCGGCCGATGCCGGGGAGATGGCGCTGTCGCGGCTTGATGCGGCGCGGCATGCCAATGGCAGCACCTCGACCGCGGAACTGCGGCTCAAGATGCAGCGCATCATGCAGAATAACTGCGCCGTGTTCCGCACCGGCGAGGTGCTTGAGGAAGGCGTCAAGCTGATCAAGGAAGTCTATGACGCGCGCAACGATCTGAAGACCTTCGACCGGTCGCTGATCTGGAATTCCGATCTGATCGAGACGCTCGAATTCGACAATCTGATCCGGCAGGCGATGGTGGCCATGTACAGCGCGGAAAACCGCAAGGAAAGCCGCGGCGCCCATGCGCGCGAAGATTATCCCGACCGTGACGACGAGAACTGGATGAAGCATACGCTCGCCTGGCTCGACGAGGACGGGACGGTGCGGATGGACTATCGTCCGGTGCACAGCTACACCCTGTCAAACGACATCGAATATATCAAACCCAAGGCGCGCGTGTACTGATCCACACGTTCGCCGGTCAATAGCTTAAGGCGCAAGCCAAAGAGGGGGATCGGTCCATGGTTGAGTTCGCTCTGCCGAAAAATTCCAAGATCCAGAAGGGCAAGACCCACAAGGCGCCCGAAGGAGCCGGTAATATCCGCAAGTTCCAGGTTTATCGCTGGAGCCCGGATGACGGCGATAACCCGCGTGTCGACACCTATGAGGTGGATATGGACAGTTGCGGGCCGATGGTGCTTGACGCGCTGATCAAGATCAAGAACGAGATGGATCCCACCCTGACCTTCCGGCGCTCCTGCCGCGAGGGGGTGTGCGGCTCCTGCGCGATGAATATCGACGGCATGAACACCCTTGCCTGCACCAAGGGCATGGATGAGATCGACGGCGATGTGAAGGTCTATCCCCTGCCGCATACCGATGTGGTCAAGGATCTGGTGCCCGACCTCAGCACCTTCTATGCGCAATATGCCTCGATCAAACCCTATCTGCAGACGGTCAGCCCGGAGCCGCAGAAGGAATGGCTGCAAAGCTATGAGGATCGGCAGAAGCTTGACGGGCTTTACGAATGCATCCTGTGCGCCTGCTGCTCGACCAGCTGCCCGAGCTATTGGTGGAATGGCGATCGCTACCTTGGCCCGGCGGCGCTGCTGCAGGCCTATCGCTGGCTGATCGACAGCCGCGATGAGGCGACCGGTGAACGGCTCGACGATCTGGAGGATCCGTTCCGCCTGTATCGCTGCATCACCATCATGAACTGCGCGCAGACCTGTCCCAAGGGGCTCAACCCCGCGCGCGCCATCGCCGAAATCAAGAAGATGATGGTCGAACGGCAGGTCTGATCCCGTTCGCCGCAGTACGTTCGCCGCTGTAAGTTGGCAGCGGCAAATTCATTGATGACGGCCCGCCCGGCGAAACCTGCCGCGCGGGCCGTTTCATTTACTGTGTGCTGTATTATCTGGCGTGGCCTGCCGCCGCCGCGCCATCCCCATGCCCATCCTTCGACAGGTCGACATCCATCATTTCGAGATTGCGCTGCGCGGCCGTTGCGGCGGGCCCTTCCTCGGTCATCGTCAGCAGCTTGAGCCAGTCGCGGGGGGGCGCATCGTCGCGTCCGGCCCGCCGGTGCAGGATACCGCGTTCAAGCAGCGCTTCGGCGCGTTCGGGGTCAAGCGCCAGGGCGGTGTCGATATCCTCCAGCGCGGCATCGAATTGTTCAAGGAAACGCCGCGCGGTGGCGCGGAAGATATAGCCCGCCACCCGCTCCGGCGCGAGGCTCAGGCTTGCGCTCAGATCGGCTTCGGCGGCAGCCCATTGTTCCTGTGCGGCCAGCGCGCGGGCCCGATCGATCAACAGATCGGCGCGCGCCGGCGCTGTCTCAGGCAGCAGGGCGAGCGCCCCGCTCAGGGCGGAATAGGCCCGGTCCGGCCGGTCGGCGAGCAGCCATGCATTGCCCGCCTGGCCCAGCATGTCGGGCCGCATGGCCTGCGCGGCCGCGCGCGTCGCGCTTTGATCGGCCAGTTCCTCAAGCCGTTCGGCGGCAGCCGCATATTCCTCGAGCGCGATCAGCGCCAGCGCCGCGCAATGGCGCGCCGGAATACCGCCGCCCTGATCGCGCCAGATCAGCGCCTCGTCAAATGCCTGATTCGGGTTGAGCGTGATTTCCGACAGGCAGCGCTGATAGGCGGCTTCCTCCCCGACCTGCGCGGCTGCAAGCGGCGCGGTCTGCGCCATGCCGGCAATCAGCATCATGACGGTTGCAACAGGGCGTGCGCGCCCGACTTGTCGGCGGAACTTCATGCGCGGTAAGGTCTGCGCAAATGAGTGATTCCGCAACCCCTCTTTCCACCCCGCCCGGTCATCTGCTGTGCTTTGGTCTTGGGTTTTCGGCACGCGCGACCGTGCGTCTTTTGCGCGCGCGCGGCTGGCGGATTTCGGCAACCTGCCGCGATCCGGCGCGGGCCCGCGAACTCAGCGCGCGCGGCATCGCAAGCTTTCAGTTCAATGACGGGGGAAGTTTGCCCGATGCCGCATGGCAGGGGGTGACGCATCTTCTGATTTCCGTCCCGCCGGGGGAGGCGGGCGACCCGGTGCTTGGCGCGTTGCGCGACACGCTGATTGCCCGGCGGGCGCAATTCCAATGGATCGGCTATCTGTCGACGACCGGCGTCTATGGTGACCGGCAGGGCGGTTGGGTCGATGAGACGACGCCCCCCGATCCGGCCCCCGGGCGCAGTGCGCGCCGCGCGGCGGCAGAACGGGACTGGTGCGATCTGTACCGCGATCACGGCTTGCCGGTGCATATGTTCCGGCTGGCGGGGATCTATGGCCCCGGTCGCAACGCCCTTTTGACCGCAAAAGCAGGGCAGGCGCGCCGGATCGACAAGGCAGGGCAGGTATTCTGCCGCATTCATGTGGACGATATCGCGCAAACGCTCGCCGCCTCCATCGCCCGGCCCGATCCGGGTGCGGTCTATAATGTTTGCGACGATGAACCGGCCCCCAATCACCAGATTGTCGCCCTTGCCTGTGAGCTGGCGGGGGTGCCGGTGCCGCCGCTTATCCCGTTTGAGGCGGCGGATCTGAGCCCCATGGCCAAAAGTTTCTACAATGATTGCCGCAGGGTCCGGAATGACCGCATCAAGGCGGATCTCGGCGTTAGACTTGATTATCCCACCTATCGGGAGGGGCTTGCCGCGCTTTGCGATAATCCCGAGGAAGTGCCGCTTTAGTCTGTTTTGGCCTGCGTTGGGTCGCGCCGTCGGCCAGACAGATGCAGGATCACGGCAAGCAGGGCGAAAAAGCCCGCCTTGCCCAGCGCCACCACCCAGATGGGCGCCAGCAATATGGGTAGCATCACAGCCGACCAGAGGGCCGGGCTTATATACCGTTCGGTGATCGCTTGCGTGAGATTAAGGCTTGGGGCATGGGCCTTGTGCCATAATTCACCTGCTGTCGTGGCGTGGTAGGCCGCACCCTGCGGCCCTGCCTGCCAGTCAGCAAGCAGCGTAACGACCATCGCGGCGATAAATATCACCGCCACCGCTCCGCAAATTTTGGTTCCGGTTCGCATCACCGATCGCATATGGGGGGCCGGCGCAGAATGAAAAGGGGCGGCTAATCCGCAGTCCCTTCACTTAGCGCCGCCTGCCGCCTTTGTTCAAGGATCATGCGCGTCTGTGCTTGAGAGGCCGCGTCAATGGGGAAATTCCAGATCGCGGCGATCAGCACGATTTCGCAGATGATGGGAAAGCCGATAAAGATCGCGGTGAAGGCGTTTAACGTCTCCTTGCTGTTCATGCCCGTGGCTTCAAAGCCGATCCATTCGATCAGCGGATAGGTGATCCCCACCGCCAGCGCATGGCCGATCTTGTTGGTCAGGGTCAGCAGCGAATAGTAAAGCCCGGTCCGCTGCACACCCGATTGCGCCTCGTCATGATCGGCGACATCGGCGATGATCGAGCGCAGCAGGAAAGGGGCCGCCGCATAGGTCGACCCGAACAGGGCGAACAGGATCGCGGCGGCAAGCATATTGCCGGTCGGTGCGAACAGAATCATGATCGCAAAAACCATGCGGCACATGGTGGCGATGGCGAGCGCGCGATGTTTGCCGACCCGGTAACTGATCTTGATCCAGATCGGTGCGGCCACGCAGCCGGTGATGAAGTACAGCAGCAGCAATGCGCTGGCCAGATGGCCAAGACCGATCACATGGCTGACAAAGAAAATGAACAGCGATCCGGTCGCCCCTGTCGCAAGCCCGGCCAGTAGATCGGCGGAAACAAGCTTTTGCAGCGGTTTGTTCGTGACGATGATTCGTAAAGTCTGGCCCAGGGGGATCTTTGTTGCCGGGCGTTTGGGCTGCGGCCTTTCGGACACGCAGCTCACCGCGATCAGCACGGCTGGCGGCATTGCCAGGATGATAAACCAACCCATTGCCGCAACCCGGCTCATACCCGCTTCGCCATCAGCGGCCACCCGGTCGATCAGCGCGGGCAGGGCGAGGGCCGCGACCATGCCCGCCACCACCGCCACTTCGCGCCAGCCCTGAATGCGGGAGCGTTCGTGGTAATCGGGATGCAGCTCCGCCCCCCAGGACAGATGCGAAATGGTGATCAGCGTATAGCCGATGTAAAGCAGCAGCATCCAGAACAGCAGATAGCCGCCTGAAATCGGACTGCCGAGAAAAGTTTCGGGCGGCATGAACACCATATAGACGCAGGCGATCAGGATCGGCACCGCCAGCACGATCCAGTGCCGCCGCCGTCCCCAGCGCGAGGGAAACCGGTCCGACAGCACCCCCATCAGCGGGTCGGTGATCACGTCCCAGAAGCGCGCGATCATGAAGATCGTCCCCACAAGCCCGAGCCCCAGCCCCATATCCTGGGCGTAGAAGGGCGGCAGATAGACGACAATCGGCAGCCCCAGCGCGGCGATCGGTGCGCCGGGGAGGACATAGGCAAGAAGGCTCGATTTTTTCAGGGGCGCGTCAGACATGGGCTTTTTGCTTTCGGAACGGTTTGCCGGTCACTTTTTCTTCCCCCTCCCCCAACAGAGGGTATGGATATGGGCGATTCGAATAATCCGCCCACAGCTTTTCGATAGCATGACAAATTGTCAATTGAGATTGATGCCGAATGGGCGGAAAATCGGATAGAAACCGCGCGCCAGGCGCATCTTCACATGAAATGACCTCACATAGAAGTGATCTCACCTGTGTCCGAAAGACCGGCACACTGCCGCCGGAAATCAAGCAAAGAAATGGAGGGCGCGGGAATGGGATCAACAAGATGGTGGTCGCAAATCGTCTTGGCCGTGGCGGGGCTTGGGGTGCTTGCGGGGTGCGGCAGTGCAAATTATCACGGGGCGCAGATGCTTGTTGATTGCAGCGCGCGCGCCGGTGACGGACGGCTGACCTATGATGCGGCGGACAGCGACAACACGCTGACCGGATCGGAATGGCATCTGTACAATCTGCGCACCCGCCAGAAAGAGACGATCAATCCCGATGACTGGCAATGCGGGGAACCGGCCGCTGTCAAGCGCAGTTCGGTTTACTGATAGTCTCGGGACGGGCGGGTCTGCCGTTATCAGGCCGTTTTCGGGACAGATCCGCGCAAGCCTGTGCGAAACAATTGCACCCGGGCGCGCATTCAACAATAATCGCGCAAAAAGCAAGGCGGTCCGCCCGCGCGGCGCCGCGACACCCCAGAAGCGCGAGTATCTGTTATGTCCGACAATCGACCTGTTATCGCAATCCTTGGCGGCACCGGGGATCTGGGGGGCGGTCTGGCCTATCGCTGGGCGCGGGCAGGTTATCCGGTGATCATCGGGTCGCGTACCGCGGACAAGGCGGAAGCCGCCGCTGCCGCGCTGACGGTTGCCGAGGGGGCGCCGCCGGTGCGTGGCATGGATAATGTCGCCGCTGCGACAGCCTGCGAGATTGCGGTGCTGACGGTGCCGTTCGCCAATCAGAAAGCCACCCTCGAAGCGGTGCGCGCGGCGCTGCGCGACAAAATTCTCGTCGATGTGACGGTCCCGCTCATGCCGCCCAAGGTGGCGCGGGTGCAATTGCCGCCCGAAGGCTCAGCCGGGCTTGCCGCGCAGGCGATCCTGGGGGACGGGGTTTCGGTCGTTTCCGCCTTCCAGAATGTCGGGGCAAGCCATCTGCGCGAGGATCATCCGGTGGATTGCGATGTGCTTGTCAGCGGCGACAAGCTGGCCGCGCGCGAACAGGTGATCGCATTGGTCGAAGCGGCTGGCATGCGCGGCTGGCATGCGGGGCCGCTTGCCAACAGTGTCGCCGCGGAGGCGCTGACCTCGATCCTGATTGGCATCAACAAGCGTTATCAGATCGACGGGGCGGGGATTCGCATCACCGGAACGCCGGGCAATCCGTCAGGCAAAACCGGTTGAACCGCCGCAGAACACAATGACCGCTGCTCTTTCCCTGACCGGCCTGCCCGGGATACCGCTGATTGCGCCGGGCGATGATCTTGCCGCTATTCTGGGCGCAGGCATGGATGCCGCCGGGCTCAGCTTTGCGCCCGGCGATGTGCTGGTCCTGGCGCAGAAGATCGTTTCCAAGGCGGAGGGCCGCTATGCCGATCTCGCCGCGGTCGTGCCGTCGCCGCGGGCGGTGGCGTTGGCGACGGAGGTGGACAAGGATCCCCGGCTTGTCGAGCTTATTCTGTCCGAATCGACCGAGGTTGTGCGCCACCGGCCCGGGGTGCTGATCGTCGCGCACCGGATCGGCGTGGTGATGGCGAATGCCGGTATCGATCATTCCAATATCCCGCATCCCGAAGGCACCGAGCAGGTGCTGCTGTTGCCCGAAGATCCCGACGCGTCGGCCGAACGGATGCGCCGCGAAATCGCTGCGCGTTTCGGTGCGGAAATCGCCGTTGTGATCTGCGACAGTGTGGGCCGCGCCTGGCGTAACGGCACGGTGGGGATCGCGATCGGGGTTGCCGGGCTCGCCTCGCTTATTGACTTGCGCGGGGAGCGGGATCTGTTCGGGCGGGTGCTCGAAGTGTCCGAGGTGGGCACCGCCGATGCGATCGCCTCGGCCGCGGGGCTGTTGATGGGGGAAGGGGCCGAAGGTGTGCCCGCCGTGCTGATGCGCGGTTTCGTGCCACCGCGCCCCGGTCCCGCCCGCGATGCCGCTGCACTCGTCCGCGACAAGCGGATCGATATGTTCCGGTGAGCGCGCGATGACGAACCGGCCAGCCGATAAAGACCCGCGCGACGGCAAAGAGGCGCAATTTGCCGGCATGCGCTGCGTTGCCTTGTGCGGCGGGGTCGGCGGGGCGAAGCTTGCGGTCGGGCTCGATGCGTTGCTTGTGCCCGAAAATCTGACGATCATCACCAATACCGGGGACGATTTCGTCCATCTGGGTTTGCATATCTCGCCCGATCTCGACACGGTGATGTACAGCCTTGCGGGGCTTGCCAATCCGGATACGGGCTGGGGCCGTGCGGGGGAAAGCTGGCGTTTCATGTCGGCGCTCAGGGCGCTTGGCGGGGAGGACTGGTTCCAGCTTGGCGATCTTGATCTGGCGACCCATATCGAACGCAGCCGCCGGCTTGCGGCGGGGGAAAGCCTGTCTGCCGTGACGCGCGATCTTGGCGCGCGCCTCGGGGTTGCTCCCGCGCTCGTACCGATGAGCGATGCCCCGGTGCGCACGATTGTCGACACCCCCGATGGGGCGCTTGCCTTCCAGCATTATTTCGTGCGCGATAAATGCGCGCCGGCGGTAACGGGCTTCCGGTTTGCAGGGGCGGAAACGGCGCAGCCCGCGCCCGGGGCGCTTGCCGCGCTCGGTGATCCCGCGCTTGATGCGATCATCATCTGCCCGTCCAACCCGTTTGTCAGTATCGACCCGATCCTCGCGGTGCCCGGGATGCGGGAGGCGATTGCGGCAGCGCCTGCGCCTGTGATCGCTGTTTCCCCGATCGTCGGCGGGCAGGCGATCAAGGGGCCGACGGCCAAGATGATGCGCGAGCTTGGCGTGCCCGGTGACGCGCTCGCCATTGCCGATCATTATGCCGGTTTGCTTGACGGATTCGTTCTGGATGCAACCGATCAGCCGCTCGCCCGTCAGATCAGGGACAGGGAGCTTCAATGCCTTGTGAGCGATACGCTGATGACCGGCTATGAAGAAAAGCTGGCGCTTGCCCGCGCTGTGCTACAGTTTGTGCAACAGATGCAACAAAAAGCGACGTAAAGCTACACATTGCGACAGGGCTGTCCTATCGTCGCGCGATAACGACAACGAACCGGTTCGACAGGGAAGAGATCATGTGGGCGATCGTGCCCGTCAAGCGATTAGCTGAGGCGAAGCAACGCCTGTCCGCGCTGTTGAGCACGGAGCAGCGCGCAGCGCTCGGTCTTGCGATGCTCGAAGATGTGCTGGCGGCGCTGTCCGGGGTGGCGGCGCTTGACGGTATCTTGCTGGTTTCCCCCGATCCGCGCGCGCACGCGCTGGGTCGCCGTTACGGCGCGCGCATCCTGGCGGAAGCTGAAAATCATGGGCTTAATCCCGCCGTGCAACGCGCCGCCGCGCTGCTGCAAGCTGAAGGCGTTGCGCAAATCCTTGTTTTGCATGGGGATCTGCCGCTTGTGACCGAACAGGAAATCAGCCGGCTGATCGCAGCCCACAGGCTTACCCCCGCCCTCACCCCCGCCCTCACCATCGCGCCCGACGCGCAAGGGCGTGGCACCAATGCGATGATCTGTTCACCCCCCGATCTGGTTGATTTCCACTATGGTCCCGACAGCGTGCGCGCCCATTGCGCGGCGGCCGAACAGGCGGGCGTCGTACCGACGCTGCCGCGCGCTGAGGGGCTTGGTTTTGATATCGATGAAGTCGGCGATCTTCTGGCGCTGACCGCGCATCCGGCGACGACCTGCACCCGCAAATGGCTGTCCGGGCAACCGCTGGCGGCGATGCAGGCAGCCTGCACCCAGGAAAAGGCGGGGGTCAGCTGATGCGCGCCGAGGCGATGATCGACGATATTCTGGCAGCGGCGCTGAATGGCGCGCGTCCGGAAGCGGGCGCTGCGCTCAGCCTTGCCGATGCCACTGATTTGCCCCGGCTGATGGCGGTGGCGGCTCAGCTACGTGATCGCGGGCACCGCAATCTTGTCAGCTATTCGCGCAAGGTGTTTATCCCGCTTACACATCTTTGCCGCGATGTCTGTCACTACTGTACTTTCGCCGAACCGCCGCGCAGGGGCGCGCCTGCCTTTCTGACGCCCGAACAGGTGCTTGCCATCGCGCGCCAGGGAGAGCGGGCAGGCTGTCGCGAGGCGCTGTTCACCCTCGGTGACAAGCCCGAGCTGCGGTATCGTGCGGCGCGCGAGGCGCTTGCCACGCTCGGATTTGACAGCACGCTTGGTTACTTGCAGGCGATGGCAAAGCTTGTCGCCGATGAGACGACGCTGTTGCCGCATCTCAATCCGGGCTTGATGTCGGCAGCGGATCTTGTGGCGCTGCGCCCGGTTGCGGCCTCGATGGGCATCATGCTTGAAAGTGCGGCGCCGCGGCTCTGCGACAAGGGCATGCCGCATTATGGTTCCCCCGACAAGGCCCCGGCGGTGCGGCTTGCCGCGATCGCGCGCGCGGGGGAGGCGGCGGTTCCCTTCACCAGCGGCATTCTGATCGGGATCGGCGAAACCCGCGCCGAACGGGTCGCATCGCTTCTTGCTTTGCGTGATCTGCATGATGCGCATGGGCATTTGCAGGAAGTCATCATACAGAATTTCCGCGCCAAGCCGGGCACGAAAATGGCGCATGCGCCCGAACCCGATCTTGAGGAATTGCTGTGGACGATTGCGGTAGCGCGTATTCTGTTCGGCGCGGCGATGAATATTCAGGCGCCCCCCAATCTCAGCCCCGGTGTTCTGCCCAAAATCATCGATGCGGGCATCAATGACTGGGGCGGGGTGTCGCCGGTCACCCCCGATTTCGTCAATCCCGAAGCGCCCTGGCCGCATCTTGAGGATCTGGCGCGCGAGACCGCGGCGGCCGGCAAGCTGCTGGTCGAGCGGTTGACGGTTTATCCCGCTTTTGCCCGTGCGCACGCGCGCTGGATCGATCCTGCCATGCGGCCCGGCTTGCTGCGCGCGATGGATAGCGAAGGGTTTGCGCGCGCCGAAAGCTGGTCGCCGGGGGCGGAGACGCCGCCGCCCGCCGCTATCCTTGCGCAATCGCGCGCGCGCGATGCGGCGCCCGTATCCGATGCGCTGAATGCTGTTCTTGCGCGCGCCGCGCAGGGGGCGGATCTGAGCGAAGCCGAAATTGTCCGGCTGTTTCAGGCGCGCGGCGCGGAATTTTCCGCCGTCTGCGCGGCGGCGGACCGGCTGCGCGCGCGGATGTGCGGCGACACGGTCAGCTATGTGGTCAACCGCAACATCAATTATACCAATGTCTGCTATTTCAAATGCCAGTTCTGCGCCTTTTCCAAAGGCAAGCTGAGCGAGAATCTGCGCGGCAAGCCCTATGATCTGGGACTTGGAGAGATTGTTCGCCGGGCCGAGGAAGCCTGGGCGCGCGGCGCGAGCGAGGTTTGCATGCAGGGGGGCATTCACCCCGATTACACAGGTCAGACCTATCTCGATATCTGTCGCGCGGTAAAGGCGGCACTGCCTGACATGCATATTCACGCCTTTTCCCCGCTTGAAATCTGGCAGGGGGCAGCGACGCTTGAGCTGTCGCTTGAGGCGTTCCTGTCGGCGCTGAAAGAGGCGGGGCTTGGCACCTTGCCCGGGACCGCCGCTGAAACGCTCGACGATGAGGTGCGCGCGGTGCTTTGTCCCGACAAGCTGAAAAGCGATGAATGGCTGGCGGTGATGGCGGCCGCCCACAAGGTCGGTTTCAAGACGACCGCGACGATCATGTACGGGCATGTGGAAGGCCCCGAACATTGGGCGCGGCATCTGCGCAAGATTCGCGATCTGCAAAAACAGACCGGTGGCTTTACCGAATTCGTGCCGTTGCCCTTTGTGCATATGGAGGCGCCGATTTATCTCAAGGGCCAGGCGCGGCAGGGCCCGACATTCCGCGAGGCGGTGCTGATGCATGCGGTGGCGCGGCTCGTGCTGCATCCGCATATCCCCAATATTCAGACAAGCTGGGTCAAGATGGGCCGTGAAGGTGTGCTGGCCTGCCTTGATGCCGGGGTGAACGATCTGGGCGGCACGTTGATGAACGAAACGATCACCCGCGCGGCGGGTGCCACCCATGGTCAGGAAATGCCCCCCGAGGCAATGGAAGCGCTGATCCGCGCGGCTGGCCGCACCCCGCGCCAGCGTCGCACCGATTACGGCGAGATTGCGCCGTCGCGGGTCGCCGCATCCTTTGCGGCAGCGCCGTTGAGCCCCGTCGTCAACGAGGCGGCAGGCAAGTTTGCCCGTCCGGGCGCGCGGCCGGAAAAACCTGTCCCTGCCGATCTTGGCGAGGCGAATTGACGCGGTTTGCGCATTATTGTCAGTAAACAGGAAATCCACGGTTTACGCTGGCCTCGGGCATCGCTTATATAGTCAGAAAATTGATGCGGGACGATTGGAGTATAGAGGCATGGCCGATACCGAATATCAGCGTGGTTCGATGGATATCAGCGAACATCGCGAAATGTGGGAAATCTTCATCTCGATTACGAAATGGTCCTCGGCCGGAATTATTCTGGTACTTGCCCTGATGGCGATTTTTTTGACCTGATCTTGTCGCGCGCGGCCGAGCTGGTGCGTATTTCCTGCCGATTAACTGCCGAAACTCACAGAATATGAAGCTTGCCATACCGTGCGAGCGGCACACCGATGAAACCCGTGTCGCCGCAAGTCCCGAGACCGTGAAGAAGCTTGTCGGCCTTGGCCTTGACGTCGTCGTCGAAACAGGCGCGGGGGCGGGGGCCAGTATCGCCGATGCGGATTTCGAGGCAGCCGGCGCATCGATCGCGCCTGATGCCGTCGCTGCGGTGACGGATGCGGATATCGTCTTCTGTGTACAACGGCCAACGGCGGATGCGGTGGCGGCAATGAAGCGCGGTGCCAATCTCATCGGCATGCTTGCGCCATTCCGCGATCAGGATGTGTTGCAGGACTATGCCGAGCGGGGGCTGGCGGCTTTCGCCATGGAATTCATGCCGCGTATTACCCGCGCGCAATCGATGGATGTGCTGTCCTCGCAGGCCAATCTGGCGGGTTATCGCGCGGTGATCGAGGCGTGCCAGCTGTTTGGCCGTGCCATGCCGATGATGATGACCGCTGCGGGCACCATCGCGCCGGGCCGGGTCCTGGTGATGGGTGCCGGTGTCGCCGGTTTGCAGGCGATTGCCACGGCCCGCCGGCTTGGCGCTATTGTCAGCGCGACCGATGTGCGGCCCGCCGCCAAGGAACAGGTGGAAAGCCTTGGTGGGAATTTCGTGATGGTCGAATCGGAAGAAACCGCCGCGGCGGAAACCGCAGGCGGCTATGCGCGCGAGATGAGCGAAGAGTATCAGCGCGCCCAGGCGGCGCTGATCGCCGAAACCCTGAAGAAGCAGGATATCGCGATCTGTACCGCATTGATTCCCGGACGGCCCGCCCCTGTGCTGATTACCGAAGAGATGGTAAAATCGATGAAGCCCGGGTCGGTGATCGTCGATCTCGCCGTTGAGCAGGGGGGCAATTGTCCGCTCAGCAAGCCCGGCGAATGCGTGGAAGCGCATGGTGTGCGGATCATCGGCTATCGGAATATGCCCGGGCGCCTGCCGGTGGATGCGTCTGCGCTTTATGCGAAGAATTTGCTCAATTTCCTCAAGCCATTGATCGCCGAAAGCGGTGCGCTGGAGATTGACTGGGAAGATGAAATCATTCTTGGCACGTTATTGACGCGCAACGGGGCGGTGGTTCACCCGGCCCTTATGGCAACGGCGGAATGAGCGGATAACGCATATGGAAATTGATCCCTTTATCTTTCGCTTGGCGATTTTCGCATTGGCGATTTTCGTTGGCTATTATGTGGTGTGGAGCGTGACCCCTGCCCTGCATACGCCGTTGATGGCGGTGACCAATGCGATTTCCTCGGTGATCGTGGTGGGGGCGCTTCTGGCGGTGGGGGCGGAAGCCGCTGCCGACATGTCGGAGGCCGGCATGATCGCCAAGGGTCTTGGCTTTGTTGCGCTGATCCTCGCCTCGGTGAATATCTTTGGCGGCTTCCTGGTTACCCAGCGCATGCTTGCCATGTACAAAAAGAAACAAAAGTAAGGGATGCATGTGAGCGCTAATCTTGCCGCCCTGGCCTATCTGGCCGCTGGTATCCTGTTCATTCTGGCGTTGCGCGGGCTGTCATCGCCTGAAACCTCGCGCCGGGGCAATATCTTTGGCATGGTCGGCATGGGAATTGCCGTACTGACGACCCTGGCTGTGTCGGGGGTGAAAGATCCGCTGACCTGGGGGCTGATCGTCGGTGGCGTTGTCATCGGTGGCGGGATCGGTGCGGTAATCGCCAACCGCATCGCAATGACTGCGATGCCGCAGCTTGTCGCTGCTTTTCACAGCCTTGTTGGCATGGCCGCGGTGCTGGTCGCGGGGTCCGCCCTCTATACGCCGCAGGCTTACGGGATCGGCATGCCCGGCGCGATCAAGATCGCCAGCCTGATTGAAATGTCGCTTGGGGCGGCGATCGGCGCGGTCACTTTTTCAGGATCGGTGATCGCCTTCGCCAAATTGCAGGGGCTGGTATCGGGGGCGCCGGTTGTCTTCAAGGGGCAGCATCCGCTCAATGCCTTGCTTGGCATTTTGCTGCTTGTGCTTATCGTGCTGTTCTGCCAGTCGGAATCGCATGCCATGTTCTGGGGGCTGACGCTGCTTGCCTTCATCATCGGGGTGACGCTGATCATTCCGATCGGCGGCGCGGATATGCCGGTGGTCGTGTCGATGCTCAACTCCTATTCGGGCTGGGCAGCGGCGGGGATCGGATTCACGCTTGAGAATACCGCGCTGATCATTACCGGTGCGCTGGTCGGGTCGTCCGGTGCGATCCTGTCCTATATCATGTGCAAGGGCATGAACCGCTCTTTCTTTAATGTCATTCTGGGCGGCTTTGGCGCGGACGATGCCGCGGCTGCCGGCGGCGTGGTCGAGACCCGACCGGTCAAGCAGGGCAGCGCCGAGGATGCGGCCTTTATCATGCGTAATGCGGGTTCGGTCATCATCGTCCCGGGCTACGGCATGGCGGTTGCCCAGGCGCAACATGCGCTGCGTGAGATGGTGGACCTGCTCAAGGAGGAAGGCGTCAAGATTTCTTACGCCATCCATCCTGTGGCAGGGCGCATGCCTGGTCATATGAATGTGCTGCTGGCCGAAGCCAATGTTCCTTATGACGAGGTGTTCGAGCTTGAGGATATCAACAGCCAGTTCCCCACCGCCGATGTCGCCTTCGTCATCGGCGCGAATGACGTGACCAACCCTGCGGCCAAGACCGACAAGGCGAGCCCGATCTACGGCATGCCGATCCTTGATGTGGAAAAGGCGCAGACCGTGCTGTTCGTGAAACGCGGCATGGGCTCGGGCTATGCCGGGGTCGAGAATGAGCTGTTCTTCCGCGACAATACGATGATGCTGTTCGCGGATGCCAAGAAAATGGTCGAAGATATCGTCAAGGCATTCTGAACGGCGGCGCTTTATTTATCGCGCGCCGCGCGCCATATTAACGTCATGACGATACGCAAGATCGCGAAGATGGGGCATCCCGTGCTGCGCCGCGCCGCGCGCCCGGTGAGCGACCCCACTGATCCGGAAATCCAGCGGCTGATCGCCGACATGGTGGAAACCATGATGGACGCGAATGGCGCGGGGCTTGCCGCGCCGCAGGTGCATGAGGGGGTGCGGATCGTGATTTTCCATGCCCCGGCGGATGCCGACCCTGGTGCAGCACCTGAGGCGCGCGCCCCGCTCACGGTGCTGATCAACCCCGAAATCGACATTCTCGGTGATGAGATGGAAGAGGGCTGGGAAGGCTGTCTGTCGGTGCCGGGGCTGCGCGGGCTGGTGCCGCGCTATACGCATTTGCGCTACTCTGGGCTTGATCAGGACGGTGTGCCGTTTGCGCGTGAGGCGCGCGGATTTCATGCCCGTGTCGTGCAGCATGAATGCGACCATCTGGACGGGATGCTTTACCCGCAGCGGATGCGCGATCTTGGCAATCTGGTTTTTGAGAGCGAATTGCCGCGCCTGATGGCGGCGGCGCGGGACGATCATCTGCGGGAGCGGAGCGAATGAGCGACGGCCCGCAGGAAGGCGCAGCGCCGGTCGGGGCCATGGCGCGCGACCGGGCTGCGCTGCTTGCCGCTGCCTTGCCGCATGCCGCCTTTGATGGCTGGCCGATTGCCTTCGAGCAGGCGATTGCTGATTGTGCGTTCGATGCCGGGCATGCGGAGCTTGTTTTCCCGAACGGGGCCGCGGATCTCGTTGGCTATTTCTGGCAAAGCATGGATGGGGCACTTGCGGACCGTCTTGCCGCCTGTCTGCGCGACGGGATGGGGATATCCGAACGGGTCGGGATCGCCTTGCGTGAATATATCGCGCTGCTTGCCCCGCATCGCGAGGCGGTGCGTCGCGCCATGGCCTTTCAGGCGCTGCCGCATAATGCTGCGGGCGCGGCGCGGGCGCTTTACGGGACGGTGGATACGATCTGGCGCGCGGTCGGCGACACATCGACCGATTTCAATTTCTATACCAAGCGGTTGACCTTGGCTGCTGTGGTCGCGGCGACCCTTACCCATTGGCTGGCGCAGCAGCCGACAGGCGATGATGCGGCCGATGCGGCGGCGATCGGCGCGTTCATCGACCGCCGGCTTGTCGATGTGCTGCGTGTGGAAAAGCTCAAGGCGCAGGCGCGGGGGCTTGCCGCGCGATTGCCTGATCCGCTACGCCTGCTCGGTCAAATCGGCGGCTTGCGCGGAGGATTTGCCGGGCCGGGGCCGGGGCGGGGGCGTCCGGGTTAGCCCTGCCGATGCGCGCGTTTGGTTCTTCTATGCGTCAGGCTATAGCACTTGATTATGCTGACCCGGCGGTGGTTTTCGCACCGTTTGCCGATGAGCCCTGGGCGGTGTTTCTTGATTCCGCGCGGGCCGATACCGCGCTTGGCCGCTACAGCTTCATTTGTGTTGACCCGGTCAGTCGGCTGACTGTCACGGGCGATGAATTACGGCGCGATGGCAAGCCTGAGCGTGGCGACCCTTTCGATCTGCTGCGGCAGATGCTTGCCGCGCGTGCCGCACCGCTGCTTCCCGGTTTGCCGCCATTTCAGGGTGGGGCTGCGGGGTTTTTCGGCTATGAGCTTGGCGGTTGGATCGAAAGGCTGCCCCCGCCCCGGCCCGGTGGCGCGGGCCTGCCCGATATGGCGGTGGGCATTTATCCGGCAGTGCTTGCCTTTGATGTCATCGCACAGAAGGCGTGGCTGATCGCTGAAGCCGATTGTCCACCCGCGCGCGTCGCACGGCTTCGGCAGGCAATGAGCGATGCACGCGCGCAGCCCGGCGGGCAAGATGATCCAGACCGCATCGCCGCGCCCATGGCCTGCAATCCGCGCAGCAATTTCACCCGTGATGCCTATTGCGCGGCGGTTGCGCGCGTCATCGACTATATTCTGGCGGGCGATATCTTTCAGGCCAATATCGCGCAGCGTTTCACCCTGGACCTGCCGGACGATTTTGCGCCCTATCAGTTCTATCGCCGGTTGCGGCAGGTGAATGCCGCGCCTTTTGCCGCCTATCTGCGGCTGGAAAACGGTGTGCTCGCCTCTTCCTCCCCCGAGCGGTTCGTGAAACTTTCAGGTGAGGCGGTGGAGGCGCGGCCGATCAAGGGCACCCGCCCGCGTGCCGCCGATTGGGCGACAGATCCTGGCGCTGATCGCGCCATTGCCGAGGCACTGCTTGGCAGCGAAAAGGATCGTGCCGAAAATGTGATGATCGTCGATCTGTTGCGCAATGATCTCAGCCGGGTATGCCGTGATGGCAGCGTTACCGTGCCCACCCTTTGCGGACTTGAAAGCTATGCCATGGTGCATCATCTCGTCTCGGTCGTGCGTGGCCGGCTACGTGCCGGGCTCGGGGCGAGCGACCTGCTGCGCGCGGCCTTCCCCGGCGGGTCGATCACCGGTGCGCCGAAAATCCGCGCGATGGAGATTATCGCCCAGACCGAGCCGCATCCGCGCGGCCCCTATTGCGGGGCCATCGGCTATCTGGGATCAGATGGCGGCATGGATCTCAATATTGCGATCCGTACCGTGACATTTGCCGGCGGCCTGGCGCATTTTCATGCGGGCGGCGGTATCGTTGCCGATTCCGATCCGATGACGGAATATAACGAGACACTGGATAAAGCGCGGGCCATCTTTGCCGCTTTCGGTGTCGCGCCGCCGGTGCCGCTATCATGATCCTGCTGATCGATAATTACGATTCGTTCGTCCATAATCTTGCCCGTTATGTGGGGGAGCTTGGCTTTGCGCGTGAAGTGGTCCGCAATGACGCGATCAGCCTGCCCGACATAGCCGCCCTTGATCCGGAGGCGATCATTTTATCACCGGGGCCCTGTACCCCGCGTGAGGCGGGCATTTCGCTCACCCTTGTGCGGCAGATGTCGGACCGGGTACCGATGCTGGGTGTCTGTCTTGGCCATCAGGCGATTGCGGAAAGCTTCGGCGCCGTGCTGCGGCGCGCATTGACGCCCCGGCATGGCAAGGCGTCCCTGATCCGTCATGAGGGGACGGGGCTGTTTGCCGGATTGCCGGACCCGTTGCGCGTCGGGCGCTATCATTCGCTTGCGGTTGAAATCGGCGACGGCTCGCCGCTGCAAGTTACCGCCAGGGCCGAGGATGGCGAGGTGATGGCCTTCGCGCATCCGCATCTGCCGGTTTTCGGGGTGCAGTTTCACCCCGAATCGGTGTTGACGGAAGACGGACACCGGCTGCTTGGCAATTTTCTTGAACTGGCGGCGGCGTGGAACAGGGCAAGGGGGGCGGTATGATCGGCTGGCTTAATGGCGAACTTGCGGAACTCGATACATTGCGGATCGATCCGCGCGACCGGGGGTTTCTGCTGGGCGACGGATTATTTGAAACCCTGCTGTCGGAGAATGGCACGATCCGCCGGGTGCGGCGGCATTTGACGCGGTTGCAGGAATCGGCGGATCTCATCGGCCTGCCGCTGCATAAGACCGATCTTGAACTTTTGACTGCGATGCAGCGTGTGCTTGCCGCAAATGGCTTGCAGGAAGGCCGTGCGGCCTTGCGGCTGACGGTGAGCCGCGGGGTCGGGCCGCGCGGGCTTGTCCCGCCTGTTGAGGCAGCGGCGACGATCCTGATCACCGCTGCCGCGCTCGGGGCCCCGGCGGCAAGTTGCAGTGCCATGATCGCGCAAACCGTGCGGGGATCGGGCACGGTCAGCGCGCGGGTAAAAAGCCTCAATTACCTCGATTCGGTGCTGGCGCGGCGCGAGGCGGCGCAGCGCGGCGTTGATGAGGCGTTGATGCGCAATTGCCATGGCCGGATCGCGGAAGCGAGTGCGGCCAATCTGTTTCTGGTACGCGATGGCGGGCTTGTGACACCGCCTGTCAGTGAAGGGGCGCTCCCCGGTATTCAGCGCGCGGTGGCGATGGCGGCGGCCCGCGCACTTGGTATCGACATTGTGGAAGCCGCGGTGAGCGATACCGAGCTTGCCTGTGCGGATGAGCTATTCCTCACCAATTCCCTGATCGGTATCTGTCCGCTTGTCACGCTTGAGGGGCGAAAGGTGGGGTCGGGCCTGCCCGGGCCTGTGACCGGCAAGATCGCGACGCGGGCAGGCGCGCTCGACTAACCGCGTTCTGTGCTTTCTGTGGGCGTGCGTGCTTGTGCAGGCAGTTAAAGCTCAGCTGCGCGGCCGCACGATCCGGCAGGTCGCTGTCCCATAGACGCAGATCCTGCCGTCGGGATCGACGATCGTGCCATCGGTGATGACAGTCCGCCCCTGGGTATCGATGACCTTGCCATGAGCGACATAGACGGTGCCGTCCGCCTTCATCGCACGCAGATATTTGATATTGAGGTCGACAGTGGTGAACACCTCTTCCTCCGCAAGCGTGCTGATCAGCGCCCAGCCCATCACCCCGTCAAGGACGGTCGCGCCATAGCCGCCATGCACATTGAAGGAGGGATTGCGGTGTTTTTCGCCCGGATAGCATAAAAGCCTTGCCCAACCCCGATCGAATGCGTCCAGTTCGACATCCATCAGATCGGTCATCGACTGCACATTGGAACGCTTGTCCTGCATGAGTTGCAGTCGGGTCATGCCGTCGGGCATGCCGCGTTTTTTCTTCTCTTCCGGCATGACTTGGCGCCGCCCCTTTCCTGTTCGCATTGCTGCCCGCAGGCGGCGGCGTGCGATCAGGCGAAGTTCAGATCAGTTCGCGGACGCTGCCCGAAGCGGGGATATGCCCATCTGTATAGCGTTCGTGATTTTTTTCAATATCACCGAGCTTATAAAGATAGTTGACCATCATGCCGTGCGACTGGCGGAAACCGTTTTTCGACCGGTCGCCGAGGAAATTCAACCGTTCGACCCGCGCGCCATTCGTCAGGTGGAAATGCGCCACCGGATCGCGTGCGGTGCCGCTATCGCGTCGCGCTTCGAGCAGATAGCGCGCGCCAAGTCGGGTCAGTACCGGCTGCAGCAGGCCGGAAATCTCTGTATCCAGCCACCAGTCGGGCGTTTCAAGCAGGCCGATCAGCGCAGCCTCAGACGATTGCGCGCCGCTCTTTGCCTTGAGCGCCAGCGCGTCGGCGGCCGGCAACATGACAGCAATGTCGCCGGACTTGAGCGCGTCATCGAGCCAGGCCGCAAAACCGGGCATGGGTGACAGGGTGGCAAAGGTTTTCAGGCGTGGAAATTTGGCCTTCAGGTCATTGACGACCCGTTTGATCAGAAATTCGCCAAAGCCGACCCCGGCAAGCCCCTTCTGCGCGTTGGAAATTGAATAGAAGATCGCCGTATCGGCTTCTTCCGGCACGGCAGCGGGCGCTGCCTCGTCAAGCAGTTCCTGCACATTGCCGGCGATGCCGCTGACAAGCGCCACTTCGACGAAGATCAGCGGTTCGTTGGGCATGGCGGGATGAAAAAAGCCATAGCAGCGCCGATCCGAATCGAGGCGATTCTTGAGATCATTCCAGGATTTGATTTCATGCACCGCCTCATAAGCGATGAGTTTTTCAAGCAAGGCGGCGGGCGCTTCCCAGTCAATCGCATGCAATTCGAGGAAGCCCGCATCGAACCAGGACGTAAGCAACTCACGCAGTTCCTGATCGAGCGGTCCGAGCCGGGGCGCGTCGCGCTTGAAGCGCAAGATGTCGGCGCGCAGATCGACCAGGAATTTCACCCCCTGGGCGATCCCGTTGAACTGCCGCAACAGCCGGATACGCGGTGATTCGAGCAATTGCCGCAAGCGCCGCTCGGCCGCTGCCAGCGCATCTTCGGATTTCTGATCGAAAAGCGGTTTGGCGGCCTGCCTTACCGCCGCATGGTCAACGCCATATGAATCAGCCAGCAGCAGGAGAAAGCGTTTGCGGCCCTTGTCGCTCAGGCTCAGATAGGTGCGGCCGATCTCGGTCGCCTGATTGCGCGCGGCGACCTCGCCA
Organism: uncultured Alphaproteobacteria bacterium; assembly: GCA_937888955.1. Classification (GTDB taxonomy): domain Bacteria; phylum Pseudomonadota; class Alphaproteobacteria; order UBA11222; family UBA11222; genus CALAQW01. The sequence continues at coordinate 52,458 of CALAQW010000177.1, forward strand.
CCGCGCGCTTCAAGACAGCTGTCGATCTGCTGCCGCAGGCGGGCAATGTCTTCTTCGGGCAGGTCGGGGCGCAGCGAACCGCCCATACGGCCCAGTGTCACGCCGCGCAAATCGCGCAGCGCCCGCGCGATACGGCTGCCGGTGCGGCCAAAAAGCCGCGATTCCTGTTCTGCCGGTGCCGGTAATACTTCCACAGTGACTACTCCTGTCTGCGGCGCGTTCCGTAATGTTGCCGCGATTATGACATGTCGAACGATAAGGGGAGGTTACGACCAAATCATGACGCAACGCCTATTCCAGATAGGTATGGTGCATTGCAAAAAAGCCAAGCAGTGTCGCGAAAAATCTTTTCCTGCCAGAGAATTAGCGAGAGGGTCAACTCGCGCCTGATCAGGCAATGATATCGGGATAAATCACATCTTCAAGGCGTACGATCTCGTCGCGCAGCCGCAGCTTTTTCTTTTTCAGCCGCTGCAATTGCAACCGGTCGCCTGCCGGGTTTTCCTGCAAGGCGGAAATCGCGGCATCAAGATCCCGATGCTCCTGCCGCAATTCATGCAACTGGGCGCGCAGGTTCTCGGTATCTGGCATAGGGGGACCGTCGGGACAACTGTTTGAATAAACCGTCTGCACTATAGCATAGACGCGCGCTACCGCTATCGCCTGACATGCCGAAATGTCAAAGGCCGAAATGCGGAAGATTGACCGGAGATCGGCACGCAAGCCGTGTCAGTGCGGCCGGTTCAGCGCAGGCCGATATCCTCCCCCCAGCGTTGCAGACCGGCCGTTTCAAGATCGAACAGGTCGAGCACCCGCCCCAGCCCGTGATCCACCATCTCCTCAAGTGATTTCGGGCGCGGATAGAAGGCGGGCATGGGCGGTGCGATGATCGCGCCCAGATCCGACAGCCGCGCCATATTGCGCAAATGCCCGCCATGCAGCGGCGATTCGCGCACCATCAGCACCAGCCGCCGCCGTTCCTTGAGAACCACATCGGCCGCGCGTGTGAGCAGATTTGAGGTCGCCCCGCTGGCGATTTCCGACATGCTGCGGATCGAGCAGGGGGCAATGATCATGCCCATGGTTTTGAATGATCCGCTGGCGATGGCGGCGGCGACATCATTGATGTGATAATATTTATCAGCCTGCGTGGCGATCTCGCGCGGTTTGTAATCGGTCTCCTGCGTCATCGCGATTTCCGCCGCGCGGCTCATCACCAGATGGCTTTCAATTTCCAATTGTTTTAATAAAGTCAATAGTCTGACGCCATATTCCACACCGGTTGCGCCGCTGATGCCGACGATGATCCGGCGTGTCGGGGCAGGCTCGAGCGCAAGGCCCGCCTGTCGCAGCACCGCGCTGACGGGCACCTGCAGGACGCGCGCGAAAGGTTCCGCCCATTCAAGGTTGAGCGCCTGCCGTCCGCGAATGACACGGCTGACAACGGCCCTGTCGCGACCGATGGCTTTTGCCAGATCTTCCTGGGTTGCACCGACGCGTTTGAGGTTTTCTCTAAACCAGTTCTCATTCATGTGAGGAATGTGTGATGAATCGCTGACTGCGTCAATATGTATGGGCTGACATATTAAGAATTGCATGTTCTAATATGACATCCCGATGACCGTTGAAGGAGGTAACGATGCACCCTGAAGCGCAACTTGAAGCACTTCGCGTGGAACATGATCGGCTCGACGACGCCATAAAACGGGAGGCCCGCAGACCGGGCACCGACGATTTGCATCTGGCGGAGCTGAAGCGCGAAAAACTGCGCCTGAAGGATGCGATCCTGGAAATGCAGAAGGGGTCTGTCACCATCAATTAGCAAGCAGCAGGACAGCGTCCGCGGCCGGCGCTAGGCGGCCGGTTTGCGGGCCACGCAAATCAGATAGGGCGATGTGATCCGGTTGGGGCCCCGGCGCAAAAGCGCAAGCCCCAGACGGATCGGCAGGGTCAGTGCGATTTTGAGCGCCTGTGCGGGACGTGCACCCAGCAGGCGCTCAATCCGCCCCAGATGCAGCACGCCAAGATGCGCCGGCAGGGCATAGTCGCAGGATAATATCGTCAGCCCGGCTTGTGCATGCGCGCGCGCCAGCATCGCCTTGTCGAGGGGGACATGCTTTGCGTAAAGCGCGGGGTTGAAGCATTTTTGCAGCCGCCCGAGCGGACCTGTCATGTTCGGCACAAGGGTGATCATCAGCCCGCCGGGGCGGAGGAACGTGGCGCAGGCTTCGCAAGCGGTGGCGGTATCCGCGAAATGTTCCACGAGCCCGTTGCTCCACAATATGTCGAAACGACCGATAAGCGCTTCTGGCGGATCGAACATATCGGCGCGGAAAACCTCCCCCGGCACGGCGAGGGCGGTGAGCAATCGCTGCGCGCTCGCACAGCCTTCGGCCGAATAATCAAGCCCGCTGACCGCGAAACCGAACTGCTGATGGAAATAGGCAAGCCAGCGTGAGGCACCGCAGCCGATTTCGATGAAATGCGGCCCCGGCGGCGGATTTTCCCTGATGGTACGGGTAAAGAAGGCATGCAGGGCGCGGTTGACATAGTTACGCGGACCGGGCGCGGCCGGATCGATCGGCCGGAATGTGCCGGCTCCGGCCCAGACCCCGTCCCAATAAGCGCGGTCAGTGATGGCGCCGGCGCGGCCTTGTGGCCGTTCTTGAGGCCGCTCTTGGGGTTTTTGGCGGGGCATCGGCTTAGCCTTTGCCGCGCCGGGCGGGCAGACGGCCAAATGTCCAGACCCGGATCTGCCGGCCAAGCCACAGGATCATCAACCAGCCCGCATAAAGCCCCGCACGCAGTCCCGCGACCCGTCGCACGGCCCCGAACGTGCCCCAGACAAGCCGGCTCATGGCAAAGCGCGGCGCAAAGGGCTGCACGGCGCGCGGCAGCTTCGCGATAAGCGCCCCCCAGGGCAGCGCATCATCGCGGCTCATCCGCAATTGCCAATAGGGCTTGGGGTTGACCCGGTAATGCAGCACCGCGCCGGGCACATGCACAACCTCCCCCAGACAGGCGGCGGCCATCATCATCGGCACTTCCTGCCCCCAGGCGGTCGCCCCGAAGCTCAGCCGTTGCAGGGCGGCGCGGCGCCACATGCCGTAAGTCTGAAAAAACTGCGGCTGGGCGGTTTTCCTGAGCCGTCCGGCGAGCCCGAGCCCGCGCGTATCGCCATCGAACGGGATCATCCGCCGGCTGCCATCAAGGGCGATTTCCTCCACATCCCCATAGGCGATGATCGCCTCGGGATGGGCGATCAAGCCTGCGACGAGTTGTGACACGCAATCGGGCGCACGGGTATCGTCATGCGCGACCCACATGAAATAATCCCCATCCGCCTGCCGGGCGAGCCATTCGAAATTGCCGATCGCGCCGAGATCGCGCGTCTGCCGGTGATAGCGGATGCGCGGGTCGGCTGCCGCGTGGCGCGCGCAGATATCGGGTGTCGCATCGGTCGAGCAATTATCGGAAATCAGCAGCGTGATATGCGGATAATCCTGCGCGAGCGCCGCTGTGATCGCCTTGTCGAGAAGCGCTGCGCCATTGCGCACGGGCAGCCCCAAGGTGACCTGCGGCAAATCGCCCCTCACGTCGCTGCGGGGTGCGGGCGCGCTTGCCGATGCAGGGTTATTGTCCATCCGGCGATGCGCCGCGCAGGCGGGCGATATTGCCGGCATAGGCGTCAGGGCCACCGGCAAAGGTCGCGGTACCGGCAACCAGAACATCGGCGCCCGCCGCGATCGCCTGCACCGCTGTGTCCGCATTGATGCCGCCATCCACCTGAAGGTCGATCGTCTTGCCCAGCGCATCGATCCGCTTGCGGATTTCACGCAATTTGTCGAGCTGGCTTGGAATGAATTTCTGGCCGCCAAAGCCGGGATTGACGCTCATCACCAGAATGAGGTCAAGCTCCTCGATCAGATAGTCGATCTCATCGACCGGGGTCGCGGGATTGAGCGACAGCCCCGCTTTCTTGCCCAGCCGCTTGATCTCCTGAATCGTGCGGTGCGTATGCGCGCCGGCTTCCACATGCACGGTGATGATATCGGCGCCTGCCTCGGCAAAGGCCTCGAGATAGGGGTCAACCGGTGCGATCATCAGATGTACGTCGAAGATCTTGTCGGTATGCGGGCGCAGCGCCTTCACAACGCCGGGGCCAATCGTCAGGTTGGGTACGAAATGCCCGTCCATCACATCGATATGGATATAGTCCGCCCCGGCCTTGTCGATGGCGGCGATTTCCGCGCCGAGCCTGGCAAAGTCGGCGGACAGGATCGAAGGGGCGATGCGGATTGGCTGTTGCATGCGGCTTAGGTATCAGCTTGCGCGCCACTGTGCAATCGCAAGCCTCAGGGCTGACCCGAACGGCTGAGCCTTGCTGCATAAAACCCGTCCATGCCGCCCCGATCGGGCCACAGGCAGGGCAGGGTGCGCAAATCGCCATTCTCTGTGATCGCCTGCTCGACAGCATCGAAGCCGGGAAATTCCGTGGCTGTGAGCGGGCGCCGGGTGAAATCCGTCCGGTTGGCAAGGAAATTTGCAATCCGTTCCTCGCCTTCCTGAGGTTCGAGCGAGCAGGTGCAATAAACAAGCACGCCGCCGGGCGCAAGCATGTCAGCGGCTGCCGCAAGCAGCCGGTCCTGAAGCGCGGTGAGCGTCGCAATCTCGTCCCGGCTCTTGCGCCAGGGGATATCGGGATGCCGCCGGATCGTGCCGGTGGCCGAGCAGGGCGCGTCGAGCAGGATATGGGTAAAGGGCTGTGCGGGCCGCCATTCGGTCGCATCGGCGGTGACGGTTTCCGCGGTCAGTCCAAGCCGGGCGAGATTGCCGCTCAGCCGCGCTATCCGGCCCGCCGCGCGGTCAAGCGCGGTTACCTCCGCCCCTGCGGCGCAAAGCTGCGCGGTCTTGCCGCCCGGTGCCGCGCAAAGATCAAGTACCCGCATTCCCTTGACATCGCCAAGCAGCCGCGCGGGCAGGCTGGCGGCGAAATCCTGTATCCACCAGTCACCTGCTTCAAAGCCGGACAATGTGGCGACCGCACCGCCGCCATTCCGGCGCAGACCGCCAAACGGCAAAGGTGCCGCATCAAGCGATACGGAATAATCGGATTGGGTGCTGTGATCGCGCAGGCTGAAATCAAGCGGCGGCTCCGCAAGATGCGCGGTGGCGATGGCCTGCGCCTGTGCGGCACCATAATATGCCTCCCATCCCGCCCATAGCCAGTCAGGCGTGTTCAGCCGCCCCGCATCGCCCAGTGTGGCGAGCGTTTCCGCCCCCTCGCGTGCGGTCCGCCGCAGCAGCGCATTGACGAGGTTCTTGAAATGGCGCGCATTCCGGTCGCGCGTGGCAAGTTCCATTGCACTGGCGACCGCGGCATGGGGCGCTGTACCCAGAAACAGGATCTGCGCCGTGCCAAGCCGCAAAATATGTCTGGTCGGGCCGGCGCGGCGTGGCAGCGGGCGTTCCTGAAACGCCTTGAGCAATGCATCGATCTGCCCCAGATGCCGCAGGCATGTCATCAGCATGGTGCGCGCGAAGGCGCGGTCGCGATCTGCCAGCCGGGTCAGCGGACCATCCTTGGCAAGCCCCGCCTCCAATGCGCGGTCAAGCGGCATATCCTCATCGAGTATGC
>CALAQW010000178.1 GCA_937888955.1 uncultured Alphaproteobacteria bacterium
GACGGGTGCTCTTCCGATCCTGATCGCACTGAATTTGCCCCGCGCCGATACCCCACAGGACGGTGAACCGGCAGCCCTTGCGGCAATGCTGCAGGCGCTGCGTGCCGTCGGGCTTGAGACCGAGGCGCGACAAATTGCCATCGAACTTGCCATCGCCGCGGGACTATAACCGCCCGAGGCCCATCACCGACAGATTGCCATGTCCCAAGACACCTATCTGATCGATGCCTTTCTGGAGATGCTGAGCGCCGAACGCGGCGCGGCAGGTAATACCCTTGCCGCCTATGGGCGCGATCTTGCCGATTTCAGCCAGTTCCTGAAAAAGCAGGGCATCGCGATCGAGCAGGCAAACACCGACCGGATCGAGGCCTATCTGAGCCGGCTGACACAGCAGGGGCTGTCGGCGGCGACCACTGCGCGGCGCTTGTCCGCGTTGCGGCAATTCTACAGGTTCCTCTATTCCGAGGCGATCCGGCCCGATGACCCCACACAGACGATCGCCGCGCCCAAACATCGCCGCCCCCTGCCCCACAGCCTGAGCGAAGCCGATGTCGGGTTGCTGCTTGCCACGGCGCAACAGGATACAGACAGCCCCAAGGGCGCACGCACCGCCTGTTTGATGGAACTGCTTTATGCCACCGGCTTGCGGGTGAGCGAGCTTGTCGGCCTGCCGCTGTCGGCCCTGGCGGGGGAGCGCGACATGCTGCTTGTCACCGGCAAGGGGGGCCGCGAGCGGCTTGTGCCGCTCAGCCCGGCAGCTTGCGCGGCCCTCGATAATTACCTGCGCTTTCGGCCCGATTTCCAGACCGCCAAAGGAACCGCTTTTCTGTTTCCCTCACGCGCCAGGAGCGGGCATCTGACGCGACACCGTTTTGCGCAAATCCTGTCGGAACTGGCCATACAGGCCGGACTGCCCCACAGGAAAATTTCACCGCATACCCTGCGGCACGCATTTGCGACCCATCTGCTGTCGCGCGGCGCGGATTTGCGCGCGGTGCAGCAGATGCTTGGCCATGCGGATATTTCAACGACAGAGATCTATACCCATATTCTGGATGCCAGAATGCAGCAACTTGTCCAGACGCACCATCCGCTGGCAAGGTTGAACAAGCCCGGGCATGACAGTTGAGGGACAAAACAGCCAGACTGAAATTCACCCTGCCGACCAAGGGGGTGGGATTGACACGGCTTGCTGACAAGGTAACAAGAAAGCTGGCCCGCTATTACGCCGCTGCCTTGCGCGGCGGCGGAGGGGCACAAATGAACGGAGCCGGACAGAAATAATGCGGACTTATCTGGATTTTGAAAAGCCGATTGCCGAACTGGAAGGCAAGGTCGAGGAGCTGCGCCAGCTGGCAGCAGAAGACCCGACCATGAATATCAGCGACGAGGTCGCCAAGCTGGAGCTGAAAGCCGATAATTTATTGCGGCAAAGCTACGCCAAACTGTCACCCTGGCAAAAAACACTTGTCGCGCGCCATCCGAACCGGCCGCATTGTCAGGATTATATCGACCGGCTGATCGAGGATTTCACACCGCTTGCCGGCGATCGCGGTTTCGCCGAAGACAAGGCCATCATCGCGGGGCTTGGCAAACTCAAAAACCGGCCGGTCATGGTTATCGGCCAGGAAAAAGGCCATGATATCGAAAGCCGGATGCGGCACAATTTCGGCATGGCCCGACCGGAAGGCTACCGCAAGGCCATCCGTTTGATGACATTGGCCGAACAATTCCGCCTGCCGGTGATCACGCTGATCGACACGCCAGGCGCCTATCCTGGCGTCGGCGCGGAAGAAAGAGGCCAGGCGCAGGCCATCGCCAGCTCCATCGAACGCAGTCTGTCACTGACCGTGCCGCTTATCGCGGTAATTATTGGCGAGGGCATGTCCGGTGGCGCCATCGCACTTGCCGCGGGCAATGACGTGCTGATGCTTGAACATGCGATTTATTCGGTGATCAGCCCGGAAGGCTGCTCGTCCATCTTGTGGCGCTCATCGGAAAATGCCGCGGAGGCGGCCACGGCCATGAAGCTGACCGCGCAGGAGCTGCTCAACCTGAAAATCATTGATGAAATCATCCCAGAACCGATGGGCGGGGCACATCGCGAACCGATTCAGACAATCCACCAGACGGGTGAAGCTATTGGCAATACGCTGGCAAGGCTCGAAAAGCTGAGCCCTGCCGAACTCAAACAAGGCCGCCGCGAAAAATTTCTGGCAATGGGACGGCAGGGTCTGCATTAAGGGGCTGCATTAGCCCTCGGCCGCACGCGTCGATAACCACGCAAACTCCGCAGACCCGACGCGCGGACACGCCGTCAGGGGTCAGCAGCACTCCCCCGGACCGCAGGCATTCACCCCATCGGCGGTGAGATTATATTCTGTGCCCTTGGTTTCGCCCGGATCGCGGCGCACCGACCGCATGCAGTCGAAAACCCCTGCCTCGGCAAGCGGAATTTCGACAAGCGGCGGCACCGGATAGACCTGCGCCTCATAGGGTTGCGAGGTCAGAAGACGGAATGTCTTGTCGCACACCGCGACCGGCACACCGCGTTCAAAGACATGCCCGTCATCATCTTCGACTTTCGACCAGGGCCCGCCATAGATCACCGCCTGGTTTCGCTCAAGACACGGCCCCTGCTTACCCTTATAGGCTGTCACGGTAACCGAGCGGAACTCGATCCCCTCAACGGTTTGCCAGGGCTCCGCATCGCGTTTGGCGATCGCTATCCCGTGAAAGCCTGCCGCCTCGAACGCGCGCAGGAGCTGAAGGTTGGTGGCCGG
>CALAQW010000179.1 GCA_937888955.1 uncultured Alphaproteobacteria bacterium
GTCGCCACAAGATGCCAGGTGGCGACCGGAGACCGTGAGCTTTACGCGGTTGTTGCACTGTCCTTGCGGGTCAGTTTGTCCGCGCTGCTGATCGCGGCGCTGATCGGGTTGCCCCTGGGGGGCGTGCTTGCCGTGCACCGTTTCAGGGGACGTGGCGCCCTCATTGCCCTGTTCGATACGTTGATGGGCCTGCCGCCGGTGGTCGCCGGGCTTGCCGTTTATCTGCTTTTATCGCGCGCTGGCCCGCTTGGGGCATATGGCCTGCTTTTCACCCCTGGCGCGATGATTATCGCCCAGACGATACTGATCACGCCGATCATCGCCGCCCTCACCCGCCAATTTGTCGAGGATGACTGGCGCGCCTGTCGCGAGCAGCTCACCTCGCTCGGTTCAGGCCGCTGGCGGGCGGTGCCCACCCTGTTGTGGAATTGCCGGTTTAGTCTGACGACCGCAGTCCTCGCCGGTCTTGGCCGCGCCATGGCCGAAGTCGGCGCGATCCTCATCGTTGGCGGCAATATCGCAGGGATTACCCGCACGATGACGACGGCGATCGCACTGGAAACCAGCAAGGGGGATCTGCCCTTCGCATTGGGGCTTGGGCTTGTGCTGATGGCGCTCATTCTTGCGGTCAACGGAATTGCCCGATTGAGCGGTCTGATGATCGCGCGGGCGGGGCCGCAATATGTGTGATCGGGCGCATGCGTGATTTTACCTCGATCCTGCCGCTGCAGCTTGAGGCGGTGTCCTACCGGGCGGGCGATTGCTGCCTGCTTGATCGCATCAGCGTGCAGTTTCGCGCCGGTTCGCGCAGTCTTATTCTGGGGCCCAATGGCGCCGGCAAAAGCCTGCTGCTGAGGCTTTGTCATGGGTTGCTGCAGCCAAGTGATGGCGTCTTGTCCTGGGCTGTGGACCGGCCCCATGCGCAGGCGATGGTCTTTCAGAACCCGGTTCTTCTGCGCCGTTCGGTACGGGCGAATGTGACCTATGCGCTGGCGCTCAGGGGCATGTCCTGGCGCATGCGGCAGCGGCGGGCCGACCGGGTCCTGGAAGAAGCCGGCCTTGCGCCGCGCGCGCGGCAGCCCGCGGCAATCCTGTCGGCGGGTGAAAAACAGAAGCTTGCGCTGGCGCGCGCCTGGGCGTTGCGGCCCGAAGTTCTGTTTCTGGATGAACCCACCGCGAATCTGGATCCCGGCGCGACCAAGGCGATCGAACAAACCATCAATGCGATGCATGCGGCGGGCGTCAAGATCATCATGACGACCCATGATATGGGGCAGGCGCGGCGGTTGGCGGATGAAATCCTTTTTCTGCACCGTGGAAGGCTGTGCGAATCCGGCCCGGCGGCAACATTTTTCGCGCAGCCCGAAACGCGAGAGGCCGCAGCCTTTCTGCGCGGTGAATTACTTGTGTGAGGTCATAGTCATGCGAATAGCCGATATCGTGAAAGGATTAGGGGCGGCGGTCTTCTTCTTTCTGCTGTCAGGGTTGTTTTCCGCGCAAGCCACACAAGCCGGACAGGCTGGTGAAAGGGACGGAAATTTCATCCTCATCGCCTCCACCACCTCGACCGAGCAGTCCGGCCTGTTTGCGTATATTTTGCCGCGGTTCGAGGCGGCAAGCGGGATCGGCGCGCGGGTTGTCGCGGTGGGCACGGGCCAGGCCCTGCGGCTTGGGCAACGGGGTGATGCCGATGTCCTGTTCGTGCATGACAAAATCGCCGAGGAACGCTTTGTTGCCGAAGGCTTCGGCGTCGGGCGTCGCGACGTGATGTATAATGATTTTGTCATCATCGGCCCGCGCAGCGATCCGGCAGCGATCGCGCAACTGGGTGATGTGGGCGCGGCGTTGCGCGCCATTGCCTCCGCCCGTGCCGCTTTCGTGTCGCGTGGCGATGACAGCGGCACCCACAAGGCGGAGCTGCGGCTATGGGCGGCAGCCGGGATCGACAGCGCGCAATTGCGTGCCGACAGGGGGGACAATCGCTGGTATTTCGAAACCGGATCCGGCATGGGCCCGGCCCTGAACAGCGCCGCAGAACTCAATGCCTATCTGTTGTCGGACCGGGCAACCTGGCTGAATTTCTCCAACCGGCGTGATCTGACGATCGCGTTCCAGGGCGATCCGCGTCTGTACAACCAATATGGCGTTATTCTCGTCAATCCGGCGCGCCACCCGCATGTGAAGGAAAAGCTGGGGCGTGCCTTCATCGACTGGATCACCGGCCCCGACGGGCAGGCTGCAATCGCGGCCTATCGCATTGGCAACGATCAGCTATTTTTCCCAAATGCCCGGTAAAAACCCGGATGACAAACACTGAAAGTCAGTGTGGCAAGACCAGTGTGACAATTGTCAATAAAATCGCGGAAAATACCCCGCTATTCACGCTTCGCGTCATCATTTTATTGGCGGCCTAATAAAAACTGGCTAATTTCATAATAATTAAAACATGGCGCTGCCGACCATGCCGGATAGTGCCCTAATTTTATAAAACAGCGCAAATATCACTAAATAAAACAATCAATCAAAATATAAATAAAAGATGAAATCTGTAAATCTAAAGGCATTTTCTTATGATGAAGAATTCATCCAGGGTTTTTCTGGTATTGGCGTTACTTATTTTTGCTATTGCAGTCGTTTTCAGATCTGAAATTCGGCGCGGATATTTTGCACTGACGCTGTTTTCGGGTAAGGAGCAATTCGAAAACTTTGCCCGGCTGCCGGAAATTTTCCCGTCCAGGGTCATGGCGGCCTCGACCACACCTTATCAGTTTCCGCCCTATCGCGGCGCGACGATGGGGTTGCCGGAGCATTTCACATTCGATGGTCGGCCTGTGGCCCGTGACGCATTTCTGGCGCAGACCGATACAGCGGCCCTGATCGTCCTGAAAGATGGGGCGGTCGCCTATGAAAATTACTGGTTGAGCGGTGGGCAGGACGTGCCCTGGCTGTCCATGTCGGTCGCCAAGAGTTTCCTGTCCGCCGCGATCGGTATTGCCGTCGCTGAAGGCCATATCGAATCGATCGACCAGCCGATAACCGATTATGTGCCGGAGCTGTCGCAATCGGCCTATGCGGGTGTCCGGATCAAGGATGTCTTGCAGATGTCTTCGGGTGCGCGCTGGAACGAGGATTATTCGGACATTAATTCCGACATCAACCGGCTTGGCCGTATCATCGCTTTGGGCGGCACGCTTGATGATTTCGTCGCCGGCATCGCGCGGGCCGAGCCGCCGGGGACACGGTTACACTATAATTCCGCCGACACACAGGCGCTTGGCATGTTGCTTACCCGCGCGACCGGGCGCACGGTCACCGATTATATGGCGCAAAAGCTGTGGCAACCGCTTGGCATGCAATCGAATGGCTATTGGCTGACCGATGAGCAGGACATGGAGATGGTGTTTTTCGGTCTGAACGCCACCGCCCGGGATTATGCGAAACTGGGCGAGCTGTATCGCAAAGAGGGCGTTTGGCGCGGACAGCAGATCGTGCCGCGCGACTGGGTGCGCGCCTCGGTGACGCCCGATGCGCCGCATCTGCACTATGGCGCATCAGGAAATGCGATATTTCCGCTTGGCTATGGCTATCAATGGTGGGTGCTGGATGGCGATCAGGGCGAATATTCCGCTGTCGGCGTCTACAACCAGTTCATCTATGTCAATCCGGCGGAGCGGCTTGTGATCGTCAAACTGTCCGCTTACAGCGATTACGCAACTTCGCACGATATCTCTGCCTATCGCGAGCTTGAGACCTTTGCCTTTTTCCGCGCGATCGCGGCGGCATTGCAGTGATCTGGGGTGCCGCGCCGCGGATATGGGCGGAATATGGTGATCGCGCCTAGTCGCGGAAATTGATGAATTGCAGCGGTAATTCCTGCTTGAGTTCCTTGATTGCGGTAATGGCAGCCTGCAGATCGTCACGTTTCTTGCCGCTGACGCGCACTTCATCGCCCTGAATCGCCGCCTGCACCTTCAGTTTTGATTGCTTGAGATGTTTGGTGAGCTTTTTCGCAAGCTCCTTATCGATGCCCTGCCGTACAACCACCGTCTGGCGCACGGCCTGTCCGGCTGCCTGCTCGGGCGTCTGATAGTCGAGCACGCCGGCATCGAGCTTGCGCCGGGTTAAGTGCCCTTGCAGCAATTCATGCATCTGCCGCAGCTTGAGATCGTCATCGGCATGCAAGGTGATAACCCCGTCCGCATGGGCAATGGTGCAGTTTGCACCTTTGAAATCATAACGCTGCGCCATCTCGCGTTCCATATTCTGAACCGCATTATCCACTTCGGCGAGTTCGGTTTTGGAGACGATGTCAAAGGAGGGCATGATATTCCTTCCGCTTGCTTGTTCGCTGTAATTTTACCTTATTGCCTTCATATAATGTTACGCCTTGTCAGCAAAGCGCGGGAGATGCATCGCCGATGAGCAAACCCAGTAACCGCACGGCGCGTTGGCAGGTTGCGGATGCGCGCCATCACATTCACCCATTTACCGACGCGGCGGCGCTGGCCGGGCGTGGTGCGCGGGTGATTACCCGCGCCGAAGGGGTGTGGCTTGAGGATTCCGAAGGCGCGCGCCTGCTGGATGCGATGGCGGGGCTATGGTGCGTCAATCTGGGTTATGGCAATGCCGAACTTGCCGAAGCCGGCTATGCCGCGCTCAAGGAACTGCCTTACTACAATGCGTTTTTCCAGACGACCCACCCTTATGCGGCGGAACTGTCTGAAAAACTGGCCGAGATCACACCCGACGGGCTTGAGCGGGTGCTGTTTGCCAATTCCGGGTCCGAAGCCAATGACACAATCGTCAAGCTCGTGCGCTATTTCTGGAATTTGCAGGGCAAGCCATCGAAAAAGACCATTATTTCGCGCGACTACGCTTATCACGGCACCACCATGGCGGCAGCATCCCTGTCCGGGCTGACCGCGATGCATCCGCAATGGGATCTGCCGCTGCCCGGTTTCGTGCATATCGCCGCCCCCTACTGGTATGGGGAGGGGGGCGATCTGTCGCCGCATGAGTTCGGTCTGCGCGTGGCGCGCGCGCTTGAGGAAAAGATCCTTGAGCTGGGCCCTGACACAATCGCTGCCTTTATCGGCGAGCCGGTGCAGGGCGCGGGCGGTCTGATCATTCCGCCTGACAGCTATTGGCCGGAAATCCAGCGGATCTGTAATGAGTATGACATCTTGCTGATTGCTGATGAGGTTATTTGCGGTTTCGGTCGCACCGGCAAATGGTTCGGTTGCGACAGCTTCGATATCCGGCCCGACTTCATGACCCTCGCCAAGGGACTGTCTTCGGGTTATGTGCCGATTTCCGCCGTCATGCTGGGGCAGCGCGTCGGCGATGCCATCGCCAACGCCAATGAGGAGCTTGTGCATGGCTTTACCTATTCAGGGCACCCGGTCGCCTGTGCGGTGGCGCTGAAGAATATCGACATCATGCAGCGCGACGGGCTTGTCGCGCATGTCAGCGATGATACCGCCCCCTATCTGCAATCGGCCTTGCGGGGTCTGGCCGACCATCCGCTGGTCGGTGAGGTGCGCGGCATCGGCATGCTTGGCGCGGTGGAGCTTGTCGCCGACAAGGCGGCGCGGCGGCATTTTCCCGCCGAGCGCAATGTCGGTACCCTCTGTCGCGATTTCTGCTTCGAGAATGGTCTGGTCATGCGCGCGGTGCGCGACACCATGGTGATAAGCCCGCCTTTGACGATCAGCCATAGCGAGATCGACACGCTTGTACAGCGCGCGCGGCACTGTTTCGACCTGACGGCGGAAAAATTGGGCATCGCCACTGCGTGATCGCGATATTTGTTCCCTAACGGATTGAATTTCAATCACTTATCCGCAAGATTTCGTGATTAACTTTTTTCACACGACGCCATTGAACAGCGCTATTTGCTACCCATCTATCGCTCATAGGCGGTTCATAAAAAATTCCAGACCAGCGTTGCCCCCCCGCTAGCAGGTCTGGAACGAATCGCCGGGCATCGGTCTACCCCTCCCGATGCCAAATGCGCACAGCGCAGGACGCCCAGCCGGCCCGCACCGGTTGGGCGTCGTCTTATTCCCGCCTGTTCGCATATCATGTGGTAAATCAGCTAGTCCGCATTTGATTCTCATACAGATGAATAATGTGCGCGGTGCAATTCGCACCGCTTTGATACTGGTTGCCGAAGCTGTCGGGCGCTATATTCGCTATTCAACCCTCACCTTATTTCGCAGGTAGCATGTCAGATAACGATTCCGATCATCAGCCAGGCAACTGGGCGGTGTCAGGCAGCCGCCAGGGCTTTCATCTGCGCCGCGCCGACACTGACCCGACGGATGAGGATAGTGACGATCTCGACGCGCTGTACGAGCAGGTTCCCGGCATTCTGCTTGTGCAGCGTTTCGCCCGTTCGGTCGGGCGTGTCGGTTGGTTTTCCCGTCTTGGCGAACCAATTGCCCGGCAACTTGACGATCTGGCGCATAGCTATCTCGCGGCGCTGGGCTTTCCCGATGCGCGGACCGCGCTGATCGATAGCTGGGAAGATGCAGCCGCTGCCGCGGAAAGCCTTGATTGGGATGCCGCGGGTTGGGAAGCTGAAGAGCAGTTGCGTGCCGCCCTGATGCATCAGGCGCTGGAACTTGTCTCCGAGGAGGATTTGGGCCTGCTGCTTGCCCAGGTCAATGCGCAGGCGTTCGAGGCCATTGAATTGGGGGTGCATGAGGCAGCGGCGCTGTTTGATAATGACGATCCCGCGCTGGTCGATCTCGCCATTGGGTCGGCGGCGCAGATCTGTCACCTGGCGGCGCTCGCTCTGCTTGTTGCTGAAGAACCTGATCATCCTTTCGTGCTGAAATTCCGCTTGTTCGAGGCAGGCCGCTGGCCTGTCGGGCTTGTCGGGAACAGCTTCAATATCTTCTGAAAAGAAAAAAAGGGGGCCATGTGCCGCAAATCAAGGTCGCTTGCTGGAATATCAATTCTGTCCGTCTACGTATAAATCAGGCGGTTGATTTTATTCAGACCCATAACCCCGACATATTATGCCTGCAGGAAACCAAAGTGGTCGATGATCAGTTTCCCGAAAAACCGTTTCGAAATCTGGGGTATGAGGCTTTGGCGATCCACGGCCAGAAGGCCTATAACGGCGTTGCAATCCTGTCGCGTATTCCATTTGAAAATGTCGACAAGCGCAGCTTTTGTGGCAAGGCCGATGCGCGCCATGTTGCCGTCACGCTGCAAGGCGGGATCGAGCTGCATAATTTCTATGTGCCGGCGGGCGGTGATGAGCCCGATCCCGCCATTAATGAGAAATTTGCGCACAAGCTTGCATTTCTGGATGAGATGGAAAGCTGGTTTGCCGGCTGGCACGGCCCGGACCGGCCGCTGCGCCTGCTTGTCGGTGACCTGAACATCGCGCCGCTTGAAAATGATGTCTGGTCGCACAAGCAGCTTCTCAAGGTTGTCAGTCACACGCCGGTTGAGGTTGAGCGGCTCAATCGCGTGCAATCGGCTTTCCAATGGGTCGATATTGCGCGGCAATTCATTCCGCCGTCAGAAAAACATTTCACCTGGTGGAGCTATCGCGCGCGCGACTGGCGCGCTTCAAACCGTGGCCGGCGGCTTGATCATATCTGGGCATCGCCTGAACTAGCGCAGCGTGCACGCGGATTCGCGGTCGCTGAAACGATGCGCGATCTGCCGCAACCATCCGATCACGCACCGATTGTCGCAAGTTTCGATATCTGAACCGCAAGACCAAGCAGCCCGATATCAGCCAGGCCAGAGTCCCTGCTATTTATAGGCGCCGATTGTCTGATAGGCGGTGCCGCCGAGACCTGATTTGAAATGGGTCAGCCCCGGTGCGGCGTCCGGGTGAATGCCACCGAGATCGAACCAGTCGATACCGCGTTCCTTGAGGATCTCGATCGCCTGCCAGAGGAGGAAATTCGTTGCCGCCGATTTGCGGCCCTGAGTGCTGCTCCAGCCGATTTGATAGGTGGCCGCGCGCCCGTGCAGAAATAAAAGGATCGCGGCAATCATGTCGCCATCCAGATGCGCCCGAAGCAGCAGCATATCGTTCTGAATACTGAACGAATCCGCCATGGCGCTCAGCATCGCGGAAGACGGGCCGCGATATCGTTTTGCCTTGCGATCCGCCAGATAGCGCGGCAGCAGCCAATCGAAGGCCGCCTTGTCGGTGCGGGTTTCGCAGCGTATCCCCTGTCTTTCGCTTTGGCGCAGCCGATTGCGCCATTTCTGATGCAGTCCCGCACGCAACGCCTCAAGCGGTGCAGTGAGGTCGATCCACAAGGTGCGGTACCCCTCGCCCTGGCGCTTGAAAC
>CALAQW010000180.1 GCA_937888955.1 uncultured Alphaproteobacteria bacterium
CGCTTTTTCCGCTGCATACATACGGGCAATAGGCAAGGCTTCTTCACCTGTGCGAAATCCTGCACTCTGCACTCTGCAAACCCGTCAGGGCCAGGGCAGGTACCAGGGCAGGTAAATGGGCCCCGGCCGAGGCGGCGTCACGGGCCCGGTAATGTGCTCAGTTTCACTTCCTGGGCAAACAGATAGCCGGTGCCGCGCACGGTTTTTATGATCGTCGGGGTTCCCGGATCCGGTTCGATCTTGCGCCGCAATCGTCCGATTTGTACGTCGATGCTGCGATCGAACGGTTCCGCGGTGCGGTTGTGCAGGAACTCCATGATCTGATCGCGGCTCAACACCCGGCGCGGATGGGTAACCAGAATATGCATTAGATTGAATTCCCCTGTTGTCAGCGGAACCGGCTTGCCATCGGGCGCGGTTAATTCGCGTGATTCAAGGTTGAGCGTCCATCCGCAAAATTCCGCCGTGCTCGGGTTGCTCGCCTCCCGGTTTTGGCCGCGTCTCAGTACGCTGCGGATGCGGGCGATCAGCTCATGCACGTGAAATGGTTTTGCAAGATAATCATCCGCACCTGATTCAAGCCCCAATATGCGTTCGACGGGCTCTCCCTTGCCGGACAGGATGATCACGCAAATATCGCTTTGAGCGGAAAGGCGGCGCATTTCATCGAGCCCGTTTCCATCGGGCAACATGATGTCGAGCACGACAAGATTTATCGGCGTCCGGGCCATGACCTGCCGCATTTCCGACGTGTTATTGGCCGTTGTTACCTTATAGCCTTCGCGTGTCAGTGCAGCTTCAACCAGCTCGCAAATGTCAGCATCATCATCGACAACAAGGATGTGGGCGTTGTCTGTCACTCTCCCCCTACCCAAATCTGGATGTTTTTCTTTCGGTACCTAACCCAAGGCACAGTGTAACAAAAAAAACGATAACCGAATGCTTAAAATAGGTGCTGCCCGGTTTTTGACTGTACGCGTTGTGGTAATGCAATATTTCGAAATTGTTACAATTTGATACATCTGCGACATACCGTGGTTGCATTGGGCTGTCATATTACTACTCAACGGCGCGCGGTATTAAACACCCTAGGTACCCCCCAACCGCACGCTGGCTGGCGAAAATCCCCCCCATTTCGCCACGCAAAAAGGCCCGGTTCAGACGTCCTCCCCCAGAGTTGTCCTGAACCGGGCCATTTTTGTCTCTGGCCCTCAAATTTATTAATGACCCCGCACATCGCGTTCACAAACGGAATGCTGTTGTTTTGTGAAACTGGTCAAGAATTGCGCGATTTGCGCATGATTTGAGAAAATTCTGTCTGCCTTGCTGCGTATGTCTGCCTTGTCTGAAAACCGGATGGCGAGCGGCAGCTTGGCGTTGTGGGCGGCTTCAATATCGCTTTCCTTGTCGCCGATCAGCACGCTTGTCGCCAAATCGATACCAAGCTCATCGCGCGCTTTCAGCAGCATCCCCGGTGCGGGTTTGCGTAGCTGGGATGTCTTCCGGTACTGGCCGATCCCGTCCGGGTGAAACGGGCAGTAGTAAACCGCATCAAGCGGGACGTCGTGGGCGATAAAGGCTTCCCGCATCCAGGCTGTCAGCTGATGAAAATCTTCCTCCGTGTAGTAACCGCGTCCGATGCCGCTTTGATTTGTCACAACGACCAGCTTGTAGTTCAGATCCCGTGCTGTCGCGCAGAGATCAAAAATGCCATCGATGAAACGGAAGTCTGCGATCCTGTGGATATATCCCGCATCGTGATTGATGACGCCGTCCCGGTCCAGGAACAGGGCTGGAGAATTTGGCGTTTCAGTCATTGAGCGGTCGATTGGTCGATTGATATCTTGTGGATGCACCCGGCGTTATCGTGCCGACATGCGGTGGCTACCCCTGATATAGGCAGTGCCATTGTCTTTTTAAGCGCTGTCTTTTTAAGCACTGTCCCTTGAAGCGGTGTCTTTTTAACGTGGCTTCTCCATCAGTCGCAGCCAAACAGGCAGGCGCGCTTGCCGCCCGAGCTCGGTTCGCCATTTTCCAGCGCCTCATTGATGCGTTCTTCGGTCCAGAATTCAGTATTTGCTGCCTGATCGGGGCGATCTTCCTGTTTGATAATTGCCGAAAACATGTCTTCGGTCTGCGGCGTTTGCGTTGTACCGGCGCCTTCCGCAGCAGATGGTGCCGGGGTGGCAGGCGCGGTCATTTTCGCTGCTGTCCCGGTTTCAGGCGAACTCGCGGGGCTTGCCTTGGCGGGGATTGCGGTCGCTGTTTCCGAAGATTGGGTGCTGACATTCATCTTATCGGACGGTGTGGGCATTTTGTCGGACGGTGTGGATTGTCTTGTTGCCGGTCCACCGACCTGAATTTCGCCAGACTGGATTTTATCGATTGTCGCCAGTTCCTCGTCAATCTGCGCCTCCACATAGGCACCCAGTTCCCGCACACGTTCGGCGAACAGCCCTGCGATACTGCCGTCTGCGGCCCCTTGCCCAAGTCCGGCAATTCCGTCTTCTGTCCAGCGGGTCTGCACGTCGTGAAAAAGCGCGTCGGCTTTTTCACCCGGCGCGGCGATAAAAGCACCGATCAATGCAACAAATATGAATGCCAGAAGCCATAAGAAACCCCGCATCGTTACGGTCCTTTCCAAAGGGTCGGTTTCCCTGCAGCATATAGGCAGCGGCAGAGATTGGACAAGCTTGCAGCAGCGGTTGGTGCGGCGGCCTCGCGGCAATGCTTGCGCATTTCAGTCGTCAATATCGATGATATGCGCGGGCAGCTCGGCCTCTGGCACTTCGCTTTCAATGGCGGCAATTCCGATCACCGATTTACCGCGCCGGTGCACCATTTGCCTGTCCCCGCAGACGAGATGGTGCCAGGCGGGCAGCGGCTTGCCCTCGGCAATCAGCCGGTAGGCGCAGCTTTGCGGCATCCAATGTTTGACCTCGCCGATATTCTCCGGGGTCAGGATAACGCAGTCGGGCATGCGTTCGGCGCGGTTTGTATAATCGCTGCAGCGGCACGCTGCGATATCAAGCAGCGCACATCCCACATCGGTATAGTGGATCGTCCCGTCATCCTCATCCTCGAGTTTGACGAGGCAACATTTGCCACAGCCATCGCACAGCGCCTCCCACTCATCGCGTGAGAGGGCGTCAAGTGATTTACTTTCCCAGAAAGGGGTGTCGCCTGTTGGCGGGTCTGATATCTTGCCCATAGACGGATGCCTAGCATGTCAGGATGGATCCTGCATTATGCCTTTTGTTTCGGTTCGGGACATTACACTTTACTACGAAATGGCGGGCAGTGGCGCGCGCCTCCTGTTCATCAATGGGACGGGTGGCGATTTGCGGGCCAGGCCCAATATCTTTCAATCGCCGCTCGGTGACCGGTTCACGCTGCTTGCCCATGATCAGCGCGGCCTGGGCCAGTCGGACAAGCCCGATTGCGACTATCGTATGGAAGATTATGCCGATGATGCGGCGGCCCTGATGACGGCGGTCGGCTGGGATCGTGCGCATGTTTTCGGTGTTTCTTTTGGTGGCATGGTCGCGCAGCATCTCGCACTTCGTCATCCCGAGAGGATCGATCGACTGGTCCTTGCCTGCACTTCCGCAGGCGGGGCGGGCGGTGCCTCCTATCCCTTGCATGAGTTGCAGGACATGCCGCCCGCGCAGCGGGCGCAGTTTCTGGTGGCAATCAACGATACGCGTCACGATGCGGCGTGGCAGGCCGCCAATCCTGACACATTGCGGCGGATGATTGATTTCCGCCTCGCCATGGGTGAATTGTCGCGTGATGATCCGTTGGCGGAAAAAGGTGCGGCACGGCAATTGAATGCGCGGGCCGGCCACGATACTTATGAGCGTTTGCATCGCATTACATGTCCGGTTTTCTTGTGCGGCGGCCGGTATGACGGGCTTGCGCGGCCCGAAAATATGACAGCGATGGCGGCCCGGATTCCCAACGCTGAGTTGCGTTTTTTCGAGGGCGGGCATTTGTTCCTGCTGCAGGATGCGGCGGCTTATCCCGCGATTGCGGAATTTCTGCGCGACGATGATGCGCAAGCGGTGGCGGGCTAGCGATGGGCGACGTCGTCCCTGCGCCGGGCGGGCCGTTCAGCCCGCTTGCCATCGACCATGTGGTCGTGCGGGTCCGCGACATGGAACGGGCGATCGAATTCTATTGCGATATACTTGGTTGCGTGCGCGAACGGCAGGTCGATGAGTTGGGGCTTGTTCAATTGCGTGCCGGTACCTCGCTGGTCGATCTGGTGGATATTGCAAAGCCGCTCGGGAAGGCGGGTGGTCCGCCGCCGGGGCAGGGCGGGCGCAATATGGATCATTTCGCCCTGCGCATCGCACCGTTTGATATGGCGGCAATCGCCGCCCATCTTGCGGCGCACGGGGTGGAGCCGGGCACGCCCGCACGGCGCTACGGGGCCGAGGGAATGGGACCGTCGATCTATATCCGCGATCCCGATGGCAATGTGGTGGAGCTTAAGGGGCCGCCCGACTGAGCTGTTTCCGGTCAGCCTCTAGCGGTTGGCGAGTTGTTCTTGCCACAACCGTTCAGCCGCTTTGCGGGCAAAACGCAGGGTCACGGCCTTGCGCCGGGCGGCGCTGATCCGTGCTTCGGGGGCCGGGCGCAGTTCCGCCCCGCCAAATTGATCGGCGATGATCAGCCCCTGATCTGCGGGCAGGATATCGCGGGGAAACCTTTCGGGTACGGCGAAAAAGAACCGATCGCAGAAATCGAGATATTCGGGCCATTTCCCGTCAGCCCGGAAATCGGCAACAGAGACCTTGATTTCCACCACAACTATCTCCCCCTTGCGCGACAGTGCCGCAACATCCGCCCGCCTGCCATTGGCCAGGGTGAATTCACGCAATGTGGCAAGACCCATCTGCCGCAACAGCCGCTCCACCCCTTGCGCGACCGCGTTCGTCAGCTCCGCCGCGGCAGGCTCTGACAGGTTTTCCCCGTCCGATGATTGCGCAGATGGTCGCTGATTTTCCGTCATAATATCCTTGCTGCGGATGGCGGCGCTGTGTTTCAATTTTCCCGGCAAGATAATAGGCGAAGCATCGATCGGGGGGAAATGCGATGGTTTGCGGGGATGGGATGGCGCCATTGCGTCCCGGGGCAGTTCTGATTTGCATTATGTCGTCTCTGATTGCGCTAAGCGGCGTGCTTGTCCCGCGACCGCTTATGGCGGAACCGCTTATCGTTGGAATCGATGTCGGCGCGGGCATTTTCCAGCTTGACCTGCTGGCGCAGAATATTGGCGAGGCCGCGCCCAATGCCCAGGCCGTTGAACGTCATCGCGACGGGATCGGGGCCGCGGGCAGGCAGGCGACGGCACCCTCGATCAAGGCTGAAACCGGCTTTGATCCGCGATCGGGAAGGTCGGAAATACTTGTCATCCAGTTTAAGGAGGCAATCACGCGCGCCTATCTTGATCTGAGCTATTTCTATGCGGGTGAGGCGGAAAGCGCGGGACGGAACTATCATGAACGCGGCGTCTGGCAGGCTTATCACGGCGCGCGGCAGGTTGACCGGGGCAGCTTTGTGTCGAATTCGAATGATGGTCATTTCAGTTTGCCGGTAATGCCGCGCGCGCCATTTGACCGGCTGCTGCTGAGTGCCACCCCCTATATTTCCGATGACGGGGTGGAAATCGCGCCCGGTTTGATCCTGACCGATTCGAGTGACTTTCTGCTGCGCCGGGTTGCCTATGTCCCGGTCATGTCCGAGTGAGGCTGCTGGTGCTGTCGGTTGGAAATGATGTTAGGCTGCCAGATTATCGCGGTGCCTGCCAGATCGGGTATCGCCTTTCAGCTGACGCCGAACGGAATTGCAGATGACAGGACGGGTAGAAGGTAAGGTTGCTTTTGTCACCGGTGCCGCGCAGGGGCTGGGGCAGGCCATGGCGGTGATGTTTGCGCGCCATGGGGCAAAGGTTGCGCTGACCGATATTAACGGGCTTGGCCTTGAGGCCGCGGTCGCCGGGATCAATGCGGAACTGCCAGGGGCCGCAATCGGTTTCGAACATGATGTGACGGACGAGGCGCGCTGGCAGGAGGTGTTGGACGACACCGTTACCCGGTTTGGCGGATTGCATATCCTCGTCAATAATGCGGGGGTGGCAAGCACCCGGTCCGTGGAGGATGAGACATACGAAAACTGGCGGAAAGTGCATGCCATCGACCTCGATAGTGTGTTCTTTGGCTGCAAATACGCCATTCCCCATATGCGTTCCTCCGGCGGCGGTTCGATCATCAATATCTCGTCAATTTCGGGCATTATCGCGGGGCACAATCTTGCCGCCTATAATTCCGCCAAGGCCGCGGTGCGGCATTTCACGAAATCCGTGGCGCTGCATTGCGCGCGGCGGCGATACAATATTCGCTGTAATTCGATCCATCCGGTTTTCGTCGCGACCCCGATCCTTGACGGGCTGACCGGCAGCATGAGCCGGGAAGAAGCCCATGAGAAACTCGGCCGGCAGGTGCCGCTTGGCCGGATCGGGGAGCCCGACGACATCGCCTATGGCGCGCTTTATCTCGCCAGCGACGAATCCAAATTCATGACCGGCGCCGAGCTTAAGATCGATGGCGGTATCAGCGCCATGTGAAGCTGCCTTCTTGGCGCGGCATCAGGAAAGACATCGATGGATCTGGTAACCTCTGAAAAATTCGCCGACTGGTGGCGCTGGCTTGCGCAGTGGGCGAATGAAAGCCTGTTGAGTGCTGCGACCGGATGGCAATTGCTGGTGCTTCTGGCCGGGTTTGCGCTTGCATCTTTGCTTGTCGGTCCGGTGCGCAATTTGCTGGCATCGCAGAAATCGGGCTTCCTTCAGCGGCATGCGTTGTTCTCGCGCGGGATCGACAGGTTCCTGAGCCAGTTCCGGTTCGTTGTCTGGCTGCTTGTGAGTTTTGTGGCGGTCGAGGTGGCGAAGGCCATGGGGTGGCCGCATCAGCTCTTGTCCATCGCGACAAGTCTGCTTGCCGCCTGGGTGATTATTCAGATCGCATCAGGTTTCATCGGCAATCGCGCGCTGGCGGGTCTGTTCGCCCTGTTCGCCTGGACGGTCGCGGCGCTCAATATTCTGGGCTGGTTGCAGCCGGTGATGCAGACACTTGACCGGATTGCGTTTCAGGCCGGTGACTTCCGCTTTTCCCTGTTGATGCTGGGCAAGGCGGTGTTGGCGCTCGGGCTGCTGTTATGGCTTGCGGTGGTTCTGTCCACATTCATTGAACGGCGTCTCAAGGATAGTAACGATCTCAGCCCCGCCATGCAGGTGCTGCTGGGCAAGCTCGTCAAGCTGGCCCTGATCGTGATCGCCATCCTCGCCGGACTCGGAGCTGTGGGTATTGATATCACGACCCTGGCCATCTTCACTGGCGCGCTGGGGTTCGGGATTGGTTTTGGCATGCAGAAAGTCGTGTCCAACCTGGTTAGCGGGCTTATTCTGCTGCTCGATAAATCGATCAAGCCGGGTGATGTGATCACGATCGGCGATACCTATGGCTGGGTGAATTCGATGGGCGCGCGCTATGTGTCGCTCGTGACCCGCAATGGCATCGAATATCTGGTGCCTAATGAGGATCTGATCACCCAGCAGGTCGAGAACTGGTCTTACAGCAACAAGCTTGTCCGGCAGGAGGTGATATTCGGCGTGTCCTATCATGCCGATATCCGGCTGGCCATGCGGCTTGGGATCGAGGCGGCAAACGAAACCGACCGTATCTTGACCGAGCCGAAGCCGAACTGCTTCATCCGCGGATTCGGCGACAGTTCGGTCGATCTGATCTTGCGCTTCTGGTTGCATGACCCAAAAGACGGGGTCGCCAATCTGAAAGGGGCTGTGCTGCTGGCGCTGTGGGATAAATTACACGAGAACAATATCGAAATCCCCTTTCCGCAGCGCGATCTGCATCTGCGCAGCGCCGAGCCGTTGCCCGTGCGACTTGATGACAAGGATCGTGCCGGTATTTGAGACAATTCGGCGCCCGTTTGTGGCGCGGATGTGCGGCCCGTTAGCTTCCGGGTTGCGTCTGCCCCGCAGAACGCTATATTCCGGCACGCAAGGATGGGTGGCCGAGTGGTCGAAGGCGCACGCCTGGAAAGTGTGTAGGCGGTGACGAGCCGTCTCGTGGGTTCGAATCCCACCCCATCCGCCACTTGCCCGCGCGAAAGCGTTCTCCCGATCCGGCTGCGGCCGGGGTTTTTGAGCGTTTCGGTTAGCGGAAGGGTGGCACTGGCTGCTGGTTTATGGGTTT
>CALAQW010000181.1 GCA_937888955.1 uncultured Alphaproteobacteria bacterium
ACGCTTCTTCCGATCTAGGCTTCGATTTCGAAAATCATCTCGACCTCGTCACCCAAAACGGGCACGCCATAGGTCATTCCGAAATCTGACCGTTTCAATGTGGCGGTTGCTGAAAACCCCGCAACGATCTTGTCGGGGCTTGCCGGGCTTGGTCCCGTCTTGTTCAGCGTTACATCAAGCGTCACTGGCTTTGTCACCCCCAGCATGGTGAGATTGCCGGTAACATTGGCCTTGTTCTCACCGGTCAGGGTGACGGCCGTGCTTTTGTAAGTGATCGTCGGATGCGCCTGCACATCGAAGAAATCCCCGCCGCGCAGATGATCATCACGTTTTTCGAGGTTCGTATCGATGCTGCTAGCATCGATTGTGACCTCAACCGTGCTGTTTTCCGGGGCGGATTGGTCAAGAACGATAAGCCCCTCGGAACGGTTGAAGCGGCCATAAGTCTTTGAAAAGCCAAGATGCGAGACGGCGAACAGAATATCGGTATGGGTGTCGTCGAATACAAACCGTTCTGAGGCGGCAAGGGCGGGCGATGCCAGTTGGGTCATAAGGCCAAATGCCGCCAGAACCATGAAAACTGCCGCTTTTCGCGGGAACCGGGATGGACGCATGATGCTGTTCCTTTCAGTGCGGGTTAGGACTGTTTGCTTGCGTGAATGAGAAGATGGATGGTCACCGGATCGGCGACAATATCGGTACCGGCCCATTGTCCCTGACCGATACCGAAATCACTGCGCAGGATGGTGAGCGCACCTTTTGCGATGGCGCGCTGCCCTTGAATATCCAGGGTAAAGGGCAGGACAACCGGGCGGCTCACATCCCGGATCGTAAGGGTCGCATCGGCCAGATAGCTGCCATCTGCTTCGCGCGTGATCTTGTTCGTGGTGAATACCGCTTGCGGCCAGCGGCCGGTATCGAACAATTCCGCCGATTGCAGCAGCGTATCGCGATTGCTGTTTTCGGTATTGATGCTTGTTACGTCGATGACGGCGCTGATCGCGCCGGTTTCCGGTGCCGCGGGGTTCAAGTTTATCTCTGTCCTGAAGTGCGCAAAGCGGCCCTCAAGCGCGCTTCCCGATTGGGTAAAGGTAAATGTGAGCGTGCTTTCGGGCAGCATGTGCCAGCGCCATTCTTCTGCCTGGGCGTGGTCCGGTATGGCAAGCAGGCACACCCAGACAATCAGGGCTGCTAATGGCGTGAACCCGGACAAGGCGTTGGCGAGGTATTGATTCCTGCGGCGCATTCTAATCTGTCTTTGTGGGCGGGTAGCTGCTGTTTCGTGCGTTGGCCCCGAAGGGCAGCATACGGCGCAACACATCGTCGCGACGCACGAAATGGTGCCAAAGCGCGGCCCCTGCATGCAATGCGATCAGGCTCACGATTGCGTTACCGGTCCAGCTATGGGCCGTGCTGAGCCATTCGGCCACCTTTTTGTCCGGGGTCAGTGGATTGGGCAGGCTGAACAGATCGAAAAAAGCAATCGGGGCATTGGCTTTGAAGCTCATGGCGATGCCAAGCCCCACTTGCAGGAAAAGCGTTCCGTAAAGCGCAAAATGTGTGAATGTTGCCGCAAGCCGCATCCAGCTGGGCAGCCCAGCCGGGGCAGGTGGCGGCGGATTGCGCCAGCGCCAGGCAAGCCGCAACAGCATTACCGAAAGCACCACAAGGCCCAGTGATTTATGCAGCTGATAGGCCTCGAATTTCTCAAGCCCAAGCGGCAGCCCGGTCATATACCAGCCGAGCGGAAACAGGATCAGCAGCAGCAGCGCGATCCCCCAATGCAGTGTCTGCGCGGGCACCCCGTAACGCGCCCCGCTATTTTGCCATTGCATGGCCGGGCTCCTCAATTGCCGGTGAAATTGGGGGTGCGTTTCTGGAAAAAGGCGCGCATCGCCTCGCGTGAATCTTGTGTGCGGGTGGCTGTACGCTGCATATTGCGTTCCACCCAAAGCTGATCATTGAAATTATTGTCATAGCCTTGCCAGATGGCGCGCCGCGTCATCCCGTAAAGCCGGGTCGGCCCTTGCGCCAGTTTTTGCGCTAAGCCCTCTGCCGCATCTTGCAGTGCATCGTCGTCATGCACGGCATTGATCAACCCCCATTCCAGCGCTTTTTCGGCGGGCAGCCGGTCGCCGAAATAGGCAAGTTCGAAAGCCCGCGCCTTGCCGACAAGCCGGGGCATCAGATAGGTCAATGCGCCGTCCGGTATGAGTCCGACATTGGCGAAAGGCTGGAGGATATAGGCCGACCGGGCGGCAAGGATAATGTCACCCATTAATGCGATCCCGACCGATACGCCGACAACAAGGCCGTTCAGTGCGGTAACGATCGGCACGTCCAGCTCGCGCATCCGCAGCAGGATGGGGGACATTGCGGCCTCCAGCACATGCCCGCCATCGGGCAGATCAAGCTTCGGCCCGCCCGGATCGGCCAGATTCATGCCCGCGGAAAAGGCGCGGCCCTGGCCGGTGACAAGCAGGCAGCGTATGCCGCTGTCCGGCCGGCTGCACTGATCGAGCACCGCGTCGAATTCCGCAAGCATCTGCCGGGTCAGGGAATTCAGGCTGTCAGGAAGGTTGAAGGCGACGCGCGCGATGCCTTCGCTGCAATCGAATTGGATTTGCTCAAACGGCATGATGTTTCCTCCCGGCCCGATTTGCTTTTGCGTAACGTTAGCCTATCACATGGCAAGCCGTTACCGATATCAGCGCGAGGATAATGTGCGATCAAATCTGGGACAGGCCTGGCACCTGGCGGCCAAGACGGCGTAAGTCAGCCGGCAACCGCTATCTGATCGCCGGGTTCTTTGGGGATGTCGGCTTCGCTCATCACCTGATTGCGGCCATTATGTTTGGCGGCATAGAGCGCGGTATCGGCACGTTCGATGAGGCTTGGCAGCGGTTCTCCGAAGGCAAACTGCGCCACACCGAATGACATTGTCACGGTGCCGACCGAGGCACCCGAGGCACGGTTCATGACACATTTCTCGCACAGCGCCAGTCGCAGGATATCGGCCAGATCGCAGGCCTGCTGAAGTTGTTGGGCGGGAACGATAAATGCAAATTCCTCACCGCCATAACGGCAGCAGATTGCCTGACTGCCGGCGGTTTCGGTCAGGCATTGTGATACCAGTTCCAGCACCTTGTCGCCGATCTGGTGACCCCATTGATCATTTACTTTTTTGAAATGATCGATATCGCAAAGGATCAGGCACAAATCGCTGCCTTCCTCCATCGCATGCATGGCCTTTTCGCGCAGGTAATTATCGAAGGCCTTGCGATTGCCGATACCTGTCAACGGATCGGTCAATGCTTCGGTGCGGACGGATTCAAGATCATTACGCAAATCCTGTATCTGACTGCTTGACTGATTGAGTTGCTGCTCAAGCTTCAATGTGCGGCGTTCCATCCGCTGCGTGGCAGTCAATAATGCAGCGACAAGCGCTTTGGTCTCATCCTTGGCGTCGGTCAATGCGTTAAGCTTTCCTTTGACGTCGCTCAATGCGCTGCCGAACTGGCTCGTATCCGCGCTTGCTTCAAGGATCTGGGCAATGGTTCCGGCCAGGGATTCTTCCATATTTTCGGCAAGCGCTGACAGAATGGCCGCATCGTCGGCCTGTCCGAAGAACTGGAAATAAAGATCATCGCACCAGGCATCGGTAAATGTGCGGCCGTCGGCGATCAGAATATCAATCGTTCTCAGTAAAGCCGCATTTTCCTTCGCGGCGTAGCTGTACCAGACCAGATAGTTGTGCGGTGTTGGTGGAATTTCAAAGCGCGCCATTAAATCCATAGCGGTTTGGCCGTATTGGCCAGCATTGTCAGCATGCATCTCAATACCCCAGCGCAGTTCGATTGCCACTTTTGGATCAGCATCCATCAGCGCGAAGATCGGTATCCATCAGCGCGAAAGTGCCTCCGCATCCCCATAAAAGGTTATAATAGAAAATTCCTAATTAGCTGTTAATCTGCAAGTCTTGGCAGCGTCGGGATAAGTTGCCTGAATAAGCCTTGTCTTATATTTGCAATGCCATTTATTCTGTTTTGATATTATTTCGCCGATCTATTTGTAAAGTAAGCGTCAGTTTTGTTCAGTAATGTATGAGCCTATCTGAGTATAACGAGAAATACATATCCCGACGGGTTTGGGGCTGGAGGAAATCGATGCCGGATTCACTTGATGCGCATATGCGGGATGTTCTGCAAGAACAGCAGCGTGCACATAGTCGCGATGGCGCCCCTTCGGCGGAACTTCGTATCGATCGTATCGACCGGACAATCGGTTTGCTGGTGGATTACAAGGATCGGATCTGCGAGGCATTGCGCGAGGATTTCGGGCATCGCAGCCCGGATCAGAGTTTGATTACCGATGTTTATGGCTGTTTAGGCGGTCTCAAGCAGGCAAAGAAGAATCTGCGTAGATGGATGCGGCCCGAACGGCGCAAAACGATGTTTCCGCTTAATCTGGCAGGCGCGCGGTCCTATATCGCATATCAGCCGCTTGGCACGGTCGGTATCATCAGTCCCTGGAACTTTCCCGTTCAACTGACATTTACGCCGTTGGCGGGTATTTTTGCCGCTGGTAACCGGGCGATGATCAAGCCGTCCGAATTTACGCCACTGACCTCGGCCCTGATGGCCGAAATGTTCGCCTCGGCCTTCGATGAGGAGGAAGTGGCGGTGTTCACTGGCGGGCCTGAGGTCGGCACAGCCTTCAGTGCATTGCCTTTCGATCATCTGCTTTTTACCGGGGCGACAGCGGTGGCCCGGCATGTGATGCGCGCTGCCGCGGATAATCTGGTGCCCTTGACGCTGGAGCTGGGCGGGAAGTCGCCCGTTGTTCTGGGGCAATCGGCCAATATGCAGCAAAGCGCCGATCGCATCATGAACGGCAAGATGCTGAATGCGGGACAGATCTGTCTTGCGCCTGATTATGTTCTGGTGCCGCAGGCGCGGCGCGACGAATTCGTCACCGCCTCCCGTCAGGCCGTCGCGGCCATGTATCCAAGCCTGAAGGACAATCCTGACTACACCTCTGTCATCAACCAGCGCCATTATGACCGCCTGCAATCCTATCTGAGTGACGCTGCGGAAAAGGGCGCGCAACTGGTTGAGATCAATCCCGCTGACGAGGATTTCACGCAGCAGCCGCACCATAAGATACCGCCGACGCTGCTGCTTGATGTCACAGATGACATGAAGATCATGCAGGAGGAAATCTTCGGCCCGCTGCTACCTGTGAAAAGCTATGCCGATGTGGATGAGGCCGTTGACTATATCAATGCGCGGCCGCGCCCGCTTGGGCTTTATTATTTCGGGGAAGACAGGGCTGAACAGGATCGCGTCCTGGCTAACACCACCTCGGGCGGCGTGTCGGTGAATGATGTGTTGATGCATTGCGCGCAGGAGGATCTGCCGTTCGGCGGTGTCGGGCCAAGCGGCATGGGGGCCTATCACGGCTTTGATGGTTTCAGGCAGTTCAGCCATGCGAAAGCGGTATTTGCGCAAGGGCGTCGATTCGATCTGGCCCGAATGACACGACCGCCTTTCTCCCCGCGTTTTCGGCGTATGATTGACAGTCAGGTAAAACGCTGAACCGCATAAAGAGGTGCCGCGGCACCCATTCCGTAACCGGCACAACACTTCTTGT
>CALAQW010000182.1 GCA_937888955.1 uncultured Alphaproteobacteria bacterium
TATGCCAGTGTCACCGGCTTGGCCGCACATTGGTAATGAAGACGTCGGCCTCACGCGCCAGCTTGTGCACGATATCGCGGCCGTCATCGCTGCGGATATTCACGCAGATACCGCGCTTGCCGCGATTGTCGAAGGCGAACATGGGATTGCCTTCAAGCTTGTTGCGCGAAATGCCGGTAAAGGCGTTACGGATCGCATCGCCCTCCAGATCCTCGATCTTGATGACATCCGCGCCCCAGTCCGACAGCATCATTGCCGCGGACGGTGCCGCCATGTATGTCGCCAGTTCGACGACCTTGATTCCTTCAAGCATTCTTCTGTTTCCTGTTACCGGTCATATGCGTTGCTGCGATTATGCGTTGCGGTGATTATGCCGCGATTCCGGCCGTCTTGGCCATCGCATCGAGGCGGGTTTTGAATTCATCGAGCCCGCGTCCGCCAACTGCGTGAATGACCTGCTCGACGCCGATCTCTTCATAGCGTTTGAACAGGTCCGGGTCACGGCCTGGCACATTCGGCATCACATAGATTTTTACGTCAGCGCGTGTACGCCCGTTTTCGGCAAGCAGTTCATCGAGCCGGGCAAGCCGGGGCAGCATTTCCTCGGGCTTCATGCCCGCGCCCATCCAGCCCTGGCCGATATCCGCCACCCGGCGCAGCGCCGGATCGCTTTCGCCGCCGAAGAAGATCGGCGGATGCGGCTTCTGCACGGGCTTGGGGAATTGCAGACAGGGGGGCAGATCGAACATCTCCCCCCGATAGGAGGATTCGTCTTCCGTCCAAAGCGCCTTCATCACGCCGAAACAT
This sequence comes from uncultured Alphaproteobacteria bacterium, assembly GCA_937888955.1. Lineage (GTDB taxonomy): Bacteria > Pseudomonadota > Alphaproteobacteria > UBA11222 > UBA11222 > CALAQW01. The sequence continues at coordinate 808 of CALAQW010000182.1, forward strand.
TCCCGCGTGCGTTTGGCGCGGGTCTTGAAATCAATGCCCAGCGCGTCGAACTCCTCCTTCAGCCAGCCGATGCCGACCCCGAAATTGAGCCGACCGCCCGACAGAAAATCGATATCGGAAACCTGTTTCGCGGTGTAGATCGGCTCGCGCTGCGGCACAAGGCAGATGCTTGTGCCAAGCCGGATCGTCCTGGTGTTGGCCGCAAGGAAGGTCAGCGCAACGAACGGGTCGAGCATGCCATTGCGGAACCCGTGAATGCGCCCGTCTTCGGAATAGGGGTAGCGTGAGGCATATTCCTCGAAAAACAAGACATGCTCGGGCACCCACAGACAGTGAAAGCCGCGTTCTTCCACAGCCTGCGCCATGGCAATGACGTCTTCGGGCGGTGTTGCCGCGCTGAAGCCGCAAAAAATTCCAACCTCGATCATCTTTTCCTCCCCTGCCGTTATGCGCCTCTTCTCCGGGCGCCTTGTTCCAGGAAATTCTATGCGCGGGAGGGGCGGCTGTCGAATGTTTGGCGCAAGCGGCGAAGCCGCGCTAAGCTCGGGAAAAATTTCAGGGGAGCTTCATCATGGAATATGGCATCACGATTTTTCCGACAGATTACTCGATCTCGCCCGCCGATCTCGCGATCGCGGCGGAAGAGCGGGACTTTGAATCGCTTTGGGTGCCCGAGCATTCGCACATCCCGGTATCGCGCAAATCCCCCTGGCCGGGCGGGCCCGAACTGCCGAAGATGTATTACGACGTAATGGATCCTTTCATCTCGCTCGCGACAGCGGCGGCAGTGACCAAAAAGCTCAAGCTGGCGACCGGTATCTGCCTGATCGTGCAGCGCGACCCGATTCAGCTTGCCAAGGAAATCTGCACCCTTGACCAGTTGTCGAACGGGCGTTTTCTGTTCGGGATCGGGGCGGGCTGGAATGCCGAGGAAATGGCCGATCACGGCACCGATTTCAAGAAGCGCATGGGCGTGATGCGCGAGCGGGTCGAGGCGATCAAGGTGATCTGCACCGAAAGCAAGCCGCAATATTCCGGCAAATATGTGAATTTCGAACCGTTCATGACCTGGCCCAAGCCGGTGCAAAAACCCCATCCGCCAATTCATGTCGGCGGCATTTTTCCCTATGGCGCGCGGCGTGCGGCGGAATATGGCGATGGCTGGATGCCAATTCTGGGGCGCGGCGATCTGCTGGAAGAGCTGCCGCAATTCCGGCAGATGGTGGCCGAACATGATCGTGATCCCGATAGTGTCGAGGTGACGCTGTTTGCTGCCCCGCCCGAACCTGACAAGCTCAAGGCGCTGGCCGATGCCGGGGTGACACGGGTGATTTTCGGCCTGCCCCCGGCGAAGTCCGATGAGGTGCTGCCGATCCTCGATCAATATGCCGCTCTCATGCGGCAGGTCGGCTAGTGCCGCACTAAACAAAAAAGGGGGCGGGCATGCCGGAAACGGTGCCGACAGAAAGCCATTCCATCGATGCGTTGTTGCCGGGGGAAATGGCGCACAAGGCGGAACGCATCGGGGCCGCGAAAGCACGGCAGGATGTACTGAGCCTGCTGACGCTGGGGGTGCTTGCCGGGGCGTTCATCGCCTTTGGCGGCATCTTCTCGACCATAGTCGCCGCCGGTGCCGCAGGCGAATTACCCTTTGGCGTCGTGCGGCTGTTATCGGGGCTTGTCTTTTCGCTCGGCCTTATTCTTGTGGTTGTTGGTGGCGCGGAACTTTTCACCGGCAATAATCTGATCGTCATGGCCTGGGCGGGGGGCAAGGTGCGACTGTCGGAAATGCTGCGCGCCTGGGCGATTGTCTATATCGGCAATTTCATCGGTGCGGCGGCGACCGCCATCATGGTGTTCCTGGCGGGAACCTATGCACTAGGCGGCGGGGCGGTGGGTGTAGCGGCGCTTGCCACCGCGGAAGCCAAGGCCGCACTGCCCTTTACCGAAGCGCTGTTCCGGGGGATCCTGTGCAATGTGCTTGTCTGTCTGGCGGTATGGCTGTGCTATAGTGCGCGCAGCACGACCGACAAGATCCTTGCGATTATTCCTCCGATCACCGCCTTTGTCGCCGCCGGGTTCGAACATTCCATCGCCAATATGTACTTCCTGCCCTTTGGACTGGCGATCAAGGGGTTTGCGCCGGACAGTTTCTGGGCCGCCATCGGGCAGACGCCGGATGGTTTTGCCGCGCTCGACTATGCAGCGCTCGCAACTAATCTTATCCCGGTCACCATCGGCAATGTGATCGGTGGCGTGCTGCTGGTGGGGGTGGTTTACTGGTTTATCTATCTGCGCGTGCGTAGACAGGGCTGACTGACAGGTGCGCGCAGGGGAGCTATCCCGATAACGGAAATGTTGGCGGGATGCGTGATGGTCGCGCATGAACTTTTAGGTAAGGGAGGATAGGCGATGCAGCTTGGAAAACTCGGCGTCTGGTGGGCGACCGATGCGATGTCGGCTGCTGACGCGGCGGCATTCGCCAAACGGCTCGAAGAATGGGGTTATGCCGCCTTGTGGATACCCGAGGCGATCGGGCGCGAACCGCTCGCTCATGCGGCCTGGCTGCTCGCCAATACCGACCGGCTCATCATTGCGACGGGGATCGCCAATATCTATGCGCGGGATGCGCGGGCCGCCTTCACCGGGCAGCGGACCTTGGCCGAACAATCGGGCAATCGCTTCCTGCTCGGGCTTGGTGTGTCGCATGCCCCGCTTGTCGAGGGGATGCGCGGCCATGATTACAAATCACCGCTCGCCACCATGCGCGGCTACCTTGAGGCGATGGCGAATGCCGGGGATTACGGTGCGGTGCCGCCGGGCGAGACGCCGCCCACGGTGATCGCGGCGCTTGGCCCGAAAATGCTGGCGCTTGCGGCCAGTCATGCGCGCGGGGCGCATCCCTATCTCGTGACCCCGGAACATACGCGGCAGGCGCGCGACATTCTGGGAGCTGATCGCTGGCTCTGTGTCGAGCAGAAGGTGCTACGCGAAACCGATCCCGAGAAGGCGCGGGCCATTGCGCGGCAGGGGATCGGCTTTTATCTTGCCCTGCCCAATTACCGCAATAATCTGCTGCGGCTTGGCTTCACAGTCGAAGAGATTGACGGTCAGGCGGACAGGCTTGTCGACGGGCTTGTTGCCTGGGGGGATGAAGCTGCCATCCGCGCCCGTATTGACGCGCATGTCGCGGCCGGTGCCGATCATGTCTGCATTCAGCCGCTTGATCCCGAGGGCACGCCACTGCCTGACGAAGGACTACTCGCCGCGCTTGCGCCGAATGGGTGAAGGGGCTGGGCTCAATTAACCGCCAAGATCCAGAAACATGCGGATGCTTGTGAGCGCAAGGAACAGCGCGAAGGCGCGGCGCAGGGCCGGGCGGCTGATCGCGTGGGCAAGCTGTGCCCCCCAGGGGGCGGCAAGCACTGTCGTCGGCACGATCAGCGCAAAACCGATCAGATTGACATAACCGAGTGAGAAGGGCGGCAGCCCCGGCACGCCCCAGCCGCCGGCGATCATCGCAAGTGTGCCAGGCACGGAGATGATGAGCCCGAAACCCGCGGCGGTGCCCACCGCGCGGTGGATGGGAAAGCTGCACAGATTGAGGATCGGCACCCCCAATGTGCCGCCGCCGATCCCCATCAGCACGCTGATAAGCCCGATCACCGTGCCGATCGCGCCACGCGCTAGCCCGGTCGGCAGCGCGTCGGCCAGTCGCCAGTCCTCACGCCCGAACGCCATATGTACCGATACGATGAGCGCGACGGTCGCAAATACCGCCATCAATATGCCGCCCTCGGCGATGCCCGCCACCACCCCGCCCAGCGCCACGCCCGCAAGGATCGGCAGGCCCAGCCCCTTCAACAGGTCGAAATCGACCGCGCCTTTTTCATGGTGCGCGCGGATCGAGCGGATTGATGTGGGGATGATCGTGGCAAGCGAGGTGCCGACCGCAAGATGCATGCGCACCGCCTCATCGATACCGAGCAGCGTGAAGAGGTGGAACAATACCGGCACAATGACGATGCCCCCCCCGACACCGAGCAGCCCGGCCAAAACCCCCGCAATCATCCCGGTGATGAGCAGTGCCCCCGCAAGCAGGCCAAGCGCGACGAAATCGTAACCGGCAAGCAGCTCCACAGCGTCAGGCCGCCCGTGCGAGGCGGGCGTCCGAAACCCGGTTCAGCGCCTCTGTTATCACCTCCGCGCCGGCATGGGGGAGGTGCGCATGTTCGCTCAGATATCTGCGCCAGATGCGGGCGCCGGGTTGCCCCTGAAACAGCCCCAGAATATGCCGCGTGATGCGATGCAGCGGCACGCCATCGGCGCATTGCGCTGCGACCCAGGGGACAAGTTCGGCGATAATGTCGCCCCGGTCGGGCACCGGCGTCGTCGCACCGTAAAATTCCCGATCGACGGGGGCGAGCAGATAGGGATTGCGATAGGCCGCGCGTCCGATCATCACCCCGTCCACATGCCGCAAATGCTCGTTCGCCTGGGCCAGCGTCTCCACCCCGCCATTGATCGTGATGTGGAGCGTGGGAAATGCCTGCTTCATCGCATGGACGAGCGGATAATCGAGCGGCGGGATTTCCCGGTTCTGCTTCGGGTTGAGCCCCTTGAGCCAGGCCTTGCGCGCATGGATCACGACATGGCGGCACCCGGCTTCGAGCAGCATGGCAAGGAAGGCGGGCAGCACTTTGTGCGGGTCCTGATCGTCAATGCCGATGCGGGATTTAACCGTCACGGGCACGTCGGGCGCGGCCTTCTGCATGGCGGTGATGCAGCGCGCGACAAGTTCGGGGTCAGCCATCAGGCAGGC
>CALAQW010000183.1 GCA_937888955.1 uncultured Alphaproteobacteria bacterium
ACGGCTGCTGGAATTCCTCGAATTTTGTTATGGGCAGGGGCATGCGGCGCAAGCCGGCGGCAGCCACGCGGCAACACCTGAAACATTGCGTCAGACGCGCTTTTTCTCCGCCGGGACATGGCATGAGGCACCGGTCGCCCGCCGCGAAAGCTTTACGCCCGGTGCGGCGTTGCAGGGCCCCGCCATCATTGTCGAGGCGCATGGCACAATCGTGCTTGAACCGGGCTGGACGGCGCAATGCGATCAGGAGGGGACACTGATCCTGCATCGCCATGCGGCGCTGCCCGCGCGGCAGGCCATCGGCACGGCGGCCGATCCCGTGATGCTTGAGATCTTCAACAATCTGTTCATGAGCATTGCCGAACAGATGGGCTTTACGCTCGAAAATACGGCGCATTCGGTGAACATCAAGGAACGGCTCGATTTTTCCTGCGCGCTGTTCGATGCGGACGGCAATCTGACCGCCAATGCACCGCATATGCCGGTGCATCTTGGATCGATGAGCGAAAGCGTGCGCGCGGTGATTGCGCAGCACGGGGCGACAATGACGCCAGGCGATGTGTTCGCGCTGAACGCGCCTTATGCGGGCGGGACGCATCTGCCCGATGTGACGGTGATCGCCCCGGTTTTCGACCCCGACGGATCCGATATCTGGTTTTATGTCGCGGCGCGCGGCCATCATGCGGATATTGGCGGTCTGACCCCGGGGTCGATGCCGCCGCAATCGACCCATGTCGCCCAAGAAGGCGTCCTGATCGACAATTTCAGGCTGGTTGCCGGCGGCGAATTTCAGGATGAGGCGCTGCGCGCGCTGTTGCGCGGCGGGCGATATCCCGCGCGCAACCCGGATCAGAATATCGCGGATCTGAAGGCGCAGATCGCAGCCTGCGAAAAAGGGATTGCCGAGTTGCGCCGGATGGTCGCCCATTTCGGGCACGCGGTGGTGCAGGCCTATATGCGGCATGTGCAGGACAATGCGGAAGAAGCGGTGCGCCGGGTGATTGCAACCCTGCCCGACAGCAGCTTTACGGTCAGCCTCGATAACGGGGCGCGGATTTCGGTGGCGGTGCGGCCCGATCATGCGGCACGAAACGCCGTGATCGATTTCAGCGGCACCAGCGCGCAGTCGCGCAGCAATTTCAATGCGCCGCTTGCGGTCTGCAAGGCCGCTGTCCTTTACGCCTTTCGCTGCATGGTGGCGGCTGACATTCCGCTTAATCAGGGCTGTCTCAAACCGCTTGATATCCGGGTGCCGGAAGGGTGTCTGCTTAACCCGGTTTATCCTGCGGCGGTCGTTGCCGGTAATGTCGAGACCAGCCAGGCCATTACCGATGCGCTGTTCGGTGCGTTCGGCGCGATGGCGGCGGCGCAGGGCACGATGAACAACCTCACCTTTGGCGATGCGCGGTACCAGTATTACGAGACAATCGCGGGCGGTGCAGGGGCAGGGCCTGATTTCGATGGTGCATCGGCGGTGCAGACGCATATGACGAATTCCCGGCTGACCGATCCGGAAATCCTTGAAAGCCGGTTCCCGGTTCTGATTGCGCGTTTTGCGATCCGGCGCGGTTCAGGCGGTGCGGGGCGCAGGCGCGGGGGTGACGGGGTGGTGCGCGAGATTCGCTTTCTCGCGCCGATGGCGGTCAGCATCCTGTCGATGCGCCGGACGACCGCGCCCTTTGGGTTGCAAGGCGGCGGCGATGGCGCGCCAGGCGAAAACCATATCCGGCGCGCCGATGGCCGTCTTGAACCATTGGAAGGATGTGCTCATGCGATGCTGGATGTGGGGGATGCGATCCTTATCGAAACCCCGGGCGGCGGCGGTTTCGGGAAACCTCCCGAACGTTAGTGCGTCGTTTGCCGCGACAAGCCCGTGCAGTCAGGCAGCGCCCAGGCGCCGGGGCTGCGTTCCTGGCGCATCTTCTTCCACCGTGCGTGCAGCCGCCGCGGTAAGACAGTCGGTCAGTTGCAATTGCGTCTCCGCGTCAATATCGAATGCAACAGCGAAGCTGTAGGGAAATCGGCGGACGACTTTGCCCGCGACGCGCCCGAATTCGGCGATATCCAGCTCAATCGCGGCGCCGATGCGGGGCACGAGCGCGCAGACAAGCCGGGCGCCACCTGCCGAGATATCGATAACATGGGCTGAAAACGCGTCCTCATCCGCGACCACCTGAATCTGCAACGGTACAGGATTGCGGATAAATCGTCGTTTCTCATCGGCTGAAACGCGGATATGATCGGTTGATGCGATTTTCGCCTCACCCGTTGACTGACCAAGCAGTAATGATCCCCTGTCGCGCATGGCACACCCCTTATCTTCCCCCAATATTAGTGGGGAAGTGTTAAGAAGATATTGCGCCATGACCGCTTGCAGCGCCGACAAACCCCTTAAATCCGCCCGAAACCGCACCGGTTTCACGCATTTCCAGGGCCTTTTGGAATAGTCATTAGGATGAGTTTCATCGGGAATTTATCCACTTGAAATTCTCCTGCAATGCGCCATCATTAACCCTACCGACAGAGGAATTTTCCGCTGTCATTGCCAGGGTTATTGATTGGGAGGGAGACATGTTAACCGGAACCATTCGGCATGCGCTCGTCGCTTTGGCATTCGGGTTTCTGGGCGCTTTCGTTATTGCGAGCTTTTAGCGCCGGCCCTTGCATTGGCACGCCCTTGCATTGGGATGAATGCATCTTTTGTTGCCGCGCCGGTCAGCCTGCGCCGCGTTCATAGTTGAGATTGGGTGCAAGCCACCGCTCAATCTCCTCGATCGTCTCACCTTTGCGGGCGGCATAATCGGCGACCTGATCCTTGTCGATCCGGCCCACGCCGAAATAGCAGCTCTCGGGATGGCTGAAATAGAAGCCGCTGACCGATGAGGCGGGCAGCATGGCGAAGTTCTCGCTCAACCGGATGCCCGCATTCTGCTCCGCATCAAGCAGGCCGAACAGCAGTCGCTTTTCGGTATGATCGGGGCAGGCAGGATAGCCGGGCGCGGGGCGGATGCCCTGATACCGCTCGGCAATCAGCGCATCATTGTCCAGGTCTTCTGTTGCGGCATAGCCCCAGAATTCGCGGCGTACCCGTTCATGCATATGCTCGGCGAAGGCTTCGGCCAGACGATCGGCCAGCGCCTTCACCATGATCGCGTTATAATCGTCCTGCGCGGCTTCGAATTTCGCAACCGCCGCGTCAACGCCTTCGCCCGCCGTTACCGCGAACCCGCCAAGATAATCCGCGAACGACAACGGCTGCATT
>CALAQW010000184.1 GCA_937888955.1 uncultured Alphaproteobacteria bacterium
TTCTGAAAATCTGTTACATCACCAACACCCCAACCACCCCCGGCAAGACGACAAGGCCCCCCCGCCGCAAGCCTTCCGCCGCTGCCGGGCGCGGGGTGCCGATTTCCGCCGCCTGCATATCGCTGTCGCGCGGGCAAGCCAGACCGGCCCGCTGCATCGCGATCTGCACAAGACCCGAACAATCGATCCCCAAACTCGTCCGCCCACCCCATAAATATGGCACACCGAGAAAAAGTGCGGCGACCGCAACAAAATCAGGTGCGTGCTGTTCAATCGGAACAATATGATCCTTGTGAATCCAGCCAGATGACGACACCGCGCAGAACATATCCTGTTGCCCTGTCACGGTGAGCAAACTGTTCATGCTGACACAATGGCGCATGCGCGCAGTCACTTTCGGTTCAGCAAGCAAAAAGCTGCGCGGTACCGAGATCATATGCGTCGGTGCCGCGGCTGGGGCCATCAACGCATCTTCCCGGACATAACCGACATAGCCATCGCTTTCAGCCTGCCCCCAGGCCCAGCCATTGCGCACCTCATAAGCATGAAACGTTTCGCCGAACAAAAGTTCGGTATCGATCGGTGCGGCCGCATCGGGCGCGCGCAACAGCGGCACCCATCCTACAGAGACATGAAAGCCGCGCCCTGCGACAAAGCGCTCTGCCGCTACTTTGCCCCGCAGATGAACGGCGGCAATATCACCCCGGGCGGGCAGGCGGCGTCTGTCTTCATTCATAATTCACGCGCTTTCACGGCTATGATATCGGCAAACTCGCTCAGGAAAACCGAGCCTTTGACCGTGCGCTGCACCAGAATATTGCGCTGATCAACCGCATCGCGTTTGCGGCGCAGCAAATCGCTGCGCCCCAGGGTATCGAGGGCACGGGTAACAGCCGGTTTCGGGATATTGAGCCGTTCGGCAAGCCCGCGTACGGTATGGGGCGGATCCTCCCCATAAACCGTCAGCAGGATGGCCATCTGCCGGGCGGAAAGATCAGGCCCGTCATTGGCAAGCGACTGTGTAAGCACATGGCGCCAGAGCGTGAGCGCCTGCTGCATCGTCAGCGTCATTGCCATATCACCGCGCTTTCCCGCCACACCGCCACGGTCAGTTTCAACGCGGTAAATAGCGGGCGCAAATCAGGCTATAAAGCGCACGGATCGCCTGACCTTCGCCGCCAACCGGCCGCCCGGGCCCAGCCGCCGCGTTCCAGCCATAAATATCGCAATGTACCCAGCCTGTTGTATCGGTCACGAATTTCCTGAGAAACAAGGCTGCGGTAATCGCCCCGGCCATACCGCCATCAGTGACATTGTTCACTGTCGCAATCTTGCTTTCCAGCCCTTTTGCATAGGGCTTCCAGAGCGGCAGACGCCAAAGCGGATCCGATACATTTTCCGCATGCTGATATAGATCCTCAGCGAGCGCAGCATCATCGGTAAAGAAGGGTGGAATTTCAGCCCCGAGCGCGACGCGCGCGGCACCGGTGAGGGTGGCGAGATCGATCAGCATATCGGGTTTCTCGCTATCGGCCTCGGTCAGCGCATCGGCCAGCACCAGCCGGCCTTCCGCATCCGTATTACCGATTTCAACGCTGATGCCCTTACGACTTTGCAGCACATCGCCAGGCCTGAACGCACTACCCGAAATCGCATTTTCCGCGGTCGGCACAAGCACCCGCAACCGCACCGGCAAGGCCGCATCCATGATCATCTGCGCCAGTCCAAGCACATTGGCCGCCCCGCCCATATCCTTTTTCATAAGCAACATGGCCGAGCTTGGCTTGAGATCAAGCCCGCCTGAATCAAAGACGATGCCTTTGCCAACCAGGGTGAGCTTGGGCGCATCGGGCTCCCCCCAGGTGAAATCGATAAGCCGCGGCGGGCGCACACTACCTTTGCCGACCGCGTGAATCATCGGATAGTTTTTATCAAGCAGCGCATCGCCGACGATCTCGTTGAAATCCGCACCATATCGCTCGGCGAGCGCATGCGCTGCCTGCGCAAGTTCCTCGGGGCCGAGATCGCATGCCGGGATATTGATCAGATCGCGGGCAAGACAGACACCCTCTGCAATACGGCCGGCATCCGCCGCATCAACCCCTTCGGGCACGACAAGCCGCGGCTTGTCGTCGGCCCCCTCACTTGCCGATTTATAGCGCGTGAAGCTGTAGCTGCCCAGAAGCCAGGCAAGTGCTGCAAGCGCGGCCTGCGCTGGCGCAAGCGCCGCATCGATCCGATAACAAGCCTGCGGGGGAACCGCTGACGGCAAGGCCCGCCAGACAAGTGGATTGTCATTATCGCCAAGCCCGAACCCGATACCCGCAATGCCGCCGTCGCTATCTGGAAATTTAAGGACCTGGCCTTCGCTGCCATCGAATTTATTGGTTTTCGCCCATCGCGCCATGCTGGCCGGTTGCCGCGCAAGCCAGCTTTCGCAATCGGCTTTGGCCAGTGGCCAGATCGGAATTGCGCCGGTTACCGTCCTGTCCGCGAATAATGGGTGCACTTGTCTTTCCCTTTGCGTTTGAATTCGCCATAACAGCTAAATCTACAGACACCCCATTTTGGCGCAAGCCCTGCCCAGGGAACAGGCAAAGATGAGCGAACGAATTCTGGTAATCGGCAATAAGAACTGGTCAAGCTGGTCGCTGCGGCCATGGCTTGCCATGCGCGTCAGCGATATCCCCTTTCGCGAGGAACATGTTGAACTGCGCCAGCCGGGCACGCGCGCGGCCTGTCTGCGCCATTCCCCCTCCGGGCTCGTACCGGTTCTCAAACAGGATGGCCGCGCGATTTGGGATTCGCTGGCCATTCTGGAAACCCTGTCCGAACAATTTCCCGACAGGCAGCTATGGCCCGATGCAGCCGATGCGCGCGCCCACGCCCGGTCCATTTCGGCGGAAATGCATTCGGGCTTCCAGCCGCTGCGCCAGCATCTGCCGATGGATTGCCTTGGCCGTTATCCCGGCCGGGGATGCGATGCGGACGGCGTTGCCGCAAATATTGACCGGGTCTGCGCCATCTGGCGCGAGTGCCGTGCGCAGGCACCGGTAAAGGGCCCGTTCCTGTTTGGCCATTTCACCAATGCCGATGCGATGTTCGCCCCCGTCGTCAGCCGTTTTGAGACCTATGCGGTGCCGGTCGATACTGTCTGCCGCGATTATATGGGGGCGATATTGGCGCTGCCGGCCATGGCTGACTGGCTTGCCGGATGCACGCCAACCGGTTAGCGGCCGCTGGGCTTGTATCAATCCGCCGGATCGGATTTCTGGGAACCGGCAAGGGGCAGCAGCCCAACCTCGCGATAATAACGCAATGCCCCCGCATGCAGCGGGATCGTGATACCGGCAAGCGCTGATTGCGGGGTAATCTCCGCCGCCCGCGCATGCGCACCATCCCATGCAGCCCGGTTGCGCTCATCCCATAATGCCCGTGTCACCTGATAAACACGCTCCTCATCGAGCCCGACATTGACGACCCATTGCGCACTGACCGATATGGTCGGTATCGCATTTTGTTCCGATATATAGATCCCTGCGGGAATAATGTCGGCCGTCAGAAAGCGGTTATCGCGCATCATCTGGTCGATTTCCGGCCCTTGCAGCGGGACAAGCCGGACAGGCTGCGTGCGCGCCAGCTCCGCTATGCTGATGGCGGGATTCTGAACCGTTTCATCT
>CALAQW010000185.1 GCA_937888955.1 uncultured Alphaproteobacteria bacterium
TCGAGCCCGCACTGCATGGTAGCCGTGACTGGAGTTCAGACGTGTGCTCTTCCGATCTCCATGCAGTGCGGGCTCGACATAGCGGGCGCGGTCCGCTTCCGAACCATGCGCGATCACGGTGGGGATGCACATGCCAAGGCCGATGACAAACGGGCCGTTCGGCACGTCATATTTTGCTTCTTCCTGGGCATAGATCACATTCTGGATCGGCGTGCCGTCCATGCCGCCATATTCCTTGGGCCACATGATCTTGGCATAGCGCGCCTCGGCTTTCTGTGCCTGCCATTGCTTGGCTTTGGCGAGTTCTTCGGGCGAGCGTACCGAACGCATGAGCCCGCCCACCCCGCCTGAAAAGGCCGGTGCGGTTTTCGCAAGCCAGGCGCGCACCTCGGCGCGGAAGTCGGCTTCTTCGGGTGTATCCTCAAAATCCATGGCTCGTTTCCTTCCCCCCGGGAATTGCCGTGCTTGCGGATGCGGGGCCGGTCGCCGTGAAATTGCGCCCTGCTGATCGCTGCGTGCGATTGTGCAACAAGTCCAGCTTTTCTATACCCGATTTTTATATATGACGAGTTTAGCGTGTTTGGGATGGCTTTCAAGGTGCCGTGTTTGCAGACATAACCGCAACCTATGGAACGCGATGGGGCTTGCCGAAGCAGGTCATGTGGCGGAACAAGTGCTATTCCCGCGCGTTATATTCGGAGGAAGATCGTAAAGTGCCCGGAGGTCCCCCTCATGGATCAGCAAATAGATCAGCAAAATGAGCCCCGAGTTGCACAGCTTTACAGGATGGAAACGGACGACCATATCTGTCCTTTCGGGTTGAAATCAAAAGACCTGCTCGAACGCAGGGGTTTTAAGGTCGAGGATCATATTCTTGACAGCCGTGCGGCGCAGGAAGCTTTCAAAGCGGCGCAGCAGGTCGAGACGACGCCGCAAACCTTCATCGGGACGCAGCGGATCGGAGGCTATGACGCGCTTCGCGAATATTTCGGCGAGGATGTGCCCGATGAGGATGCGCCGACCTATCAGCCTGTCATCGCGATTTTTGCTATTGCCGCACTGATGGCACTGGCGCTGGCCTGGGCTGCGTTCGGGGGCGTCATGCATTTGCGGACCGTGGAATGGTTCGTCGCTATCAGCATGTGCCTGCTTGCAGTGCAGAAGCTGCGTGATGTCGCGGCGTTCAGTAACAGTTTTCTAGGTTATGACCTGCTTGCGCGGCGGCACGTCCGCTACGCTTATGTTTATCCGTTTGGAGAGGCGCTTGCGGGCATATTGATGCTTGCGGGCGAATTAATTTGGCTGGCTGCGCCCGTTGCTGCTTTTATCGGGTGTGTTGGGGCGATCTCGGTCATCAAGGCGGTTTATATAGACAAGCGTGATATCAAATGTGCATGCGTGGGGGGCAACAGTAATGTGCCGCTAGGATTTGTTTCTCTGACCGAAAACCTGATGATGTTTGGTATGGCCATGTGGATGACGCTGAAAGGCATTCTGCTCTAGCCGGAACGGTCTTCTGCTTCCGGTCGCCGGCCTTGGCAAAGGTCGGTGGGGCGATGATGTTCCCGACCTCTGTATCCTTGGCATAATCTTGATCGCGACGGATCGGATTATCGTCCGCGATCGAGCGGGCGAACATCATGATCTGGGTATATTCGACGGGAAACCTATCCACCGCCATCGGCTTATCCTGGCTTATTTTTGTGATGCGGACAGCGCTTGGGATAAGTCACAATGTCTGCCAACCGGTGTATGGTGGCGGCACAGAAAGGGTGACAGCCTGTATTTATGAAATGCTCTCAGTTGCGTAGGTGGTCAATATGCGGCGGTTGGAATTCTGGTTCGAATTTGGCTCTACCTATTCGTATCTTTCGGTTATGCGAATTGAAGATCTTGCGGCACGTCATGATGTGACGGTCGAATGGAAACCTTTTTTGCTGGGGGCTGTTTTCAAGGCGCAGGGGTGGGCGACCTCACCCTTCAATATCTATGAGGATAAAGGCCGCTATATGTGGCGCGACGTCGCGCGGCGTGCAGCCAAATATGGTCTGGAATTTCATCGCTTGCCACATGAAGGGCCTGCCAGGTTCCCGCAAAACGGCCTATATGCCGCCCGAATGGCGCTGGTTGCATTGGAGCAACCCTGGGGCGAGGCTTTCTGCAAATCTGTATTTATTGCGCAATTTGCGGATGGCGAAGATATCGGCACTCAGGAAAAGATCGATGAGCTGGCCTGTCGGCATGGTGCCGGATCAGCCGATATTGGTGCAGCGCGTTCGCAACGGATCAAGGATGCCTTGCGTGTCCAGACAGAAATCGCGGTGACAAAAGGGATATTCGGTGCACCGAGTTTTGTGGTTGGCGATGAGCTCTTCTGGGGGGATGACCGGCTGGAGGACGCGATCGCTTTTGCCGTTGAGCTTCCTTAGCATCGGACGGGGAAGATAACTCTTTTACGCTTCTGCTCGCCAGTCTGAGTTGCTGGCAGTGTCGCCGCGCAGTATTTCGGACTGATGAGAGAAAATCTGGAGCGGGCGATGAGATTCGAACTCACGACCCCAACCTTGGCAAGGTTGTGCTCTACCCCTGAGCTACGCCCGCTCTGTCCGGCGGATATGGTCCCACCGGGCGGCCCTTATCCCGCAAAAGCGTCACCGATGCAAGCCCAATCGTCGCCGATTGTCGTTTTGTCTGCGGGATCTTTCGGCGTGCGCGGGCTTATGCCTTGAGGGCGGCAAGCATGTCGGGCAAATCCGCCTCCGTGACGAAGGGAAAACGCGTTGCCACCCGGTCGACAATATCGCCGAATCGGGCGCGGATGCCGGGCACGATGTCGCCCGGTTCGCCCACGATCGCGAATTCGTTCAGGATGTCATCCTCGATCAAGGTGCCCATTTCGTCCCACCGCCCCTGCTTTGACAGCAGGTTCAGCTCGCTCTGCAATGCACCCCAGCCATGTTGTTCAAGCACCGGGCGATAAGCCGGTGTCGAGCCGTAAAAGGCAATCTGCTTGCAGGTGGCTTTCTTGGTGCGTGCAAATTGCTGCTCATCGGCACCTGAGACCACGAAAAGCGGATAGCAGATTTCGAAATCCGCGCGGTTGCGCCCTGATTTTGCAAGTCCCTTCTCGATCGCGGGCAAGGTGACATTGCGCATATAGCGTTCGGTCGTGAAGCCGTGAATGAGAATGCCATCCGCGACCTCGGCGGCGACCTCGGTCATGAGCGGCCCGACCGCCGCGAGCAAGACGCGCGGTGCGGCGAATTGCGTATCCTCGGGCGTGAACATCGGCGTCATCAGGGTGTGGGTATAAAACTCACCCCGGAAGTCGAGCGGTTGCCCTTCATACCAGTTGGCCCAGATTGCCCGCATGGCAAGGATCAGCTCACGCATCCGGGCGGCAGGCTTGCCCCAGGGCATCGAGAAACGCTTCTCAATGTGGGGCCGGATCTGCGAGCCCAGGCCAAGGACAAAGCGGCCCTGGGAATAGGCGTTCAAATCATGCGCCATCGCGGCAAGGTTCATCGGACTGCGTGCGAACGCCACCGCGATCGAGGTGATGAGGTCGACCTTGCTGCTATGTTCGGCCGCAAGCAGCAGCGGGAAGAAGGGATCATGGGCGGTTTCCGCGCTGATTACCCCGTCAAATCCGGCTGCTTCCAGCATCTTTACGGTTTCAGGTACCCGCGCAAGTGATGTCCCTAATGCGCCATCCACTTTCATATCGCTTCCTCCCTGCTTATCGGTGGCTCAACTGGCCAGTTCGCGGATCAGCGCGGGCCGTTCGGCCACCGGGGCATAGCTGAAATTGATCGTGATCCGGTCGACAAGCCCGGTATAGCGCTGCTTGATCATCGGCACGATCTCCTGCGGTTCGCCGACCACCGCGAAGGTGTTCAGGATATCGTCCTCGATCAGCTCGCCCATCTCGACCCATTTGCCCTGTTTCGACATCAGATTGAGTTCGGGCTGCAGACTGCCCCAGCCATGGGTATCGAGGACCCGGCGATAAGCCGGGGTCGAGGCATAGAAGGCAATGCGCTGCTTGATTGCCTGCTTGCTTTCGGCGAACTGCTCCTCGGTCTGGCCCGAGACCACGAAGACAGGGTAGGACAGTTCGAAATCCTGCCGTGTCAGGCCGCGTTTTTTCAGCCCCTCCTCGATCACCGGCAGGGTGTGCAGCTCAAGATAGCGGGTTGAGGTCAGCGGATGCACCAGCATCCCGTCGCACAGATCGGCCGCAACCTCGGTCATCATCGGGCCGACGGCTGCCAGGAACACGCGCGGCGGCCCGAACGGGCTTGGTGTCGGCGTGAAGACCGGGGTCATCAGCGTATGGGTATAGAATTCGCCCCGGAAATCGAGCGGTTCGCCGTCATACCAGTTGGCCCAGATGGCGCGCATCGCTGAAATCATTTCCCGCATGCGCGCGGCAGGCTTGCCCCAGGGCATCGAGAAACGTTTTTCGATATGCGCCTTGATCTGCGATCCAAGCCCGAGGATGAAACGCCCCTCGGAATAGCCGTTGAGATCATTGCCGATCGACGCCAGGTTCAGCGGGTTGCGTGCAAAGGCGACGGCGATAGCGGTGATCAGGTCGATCTGCTTGCTATGCTCGGCCGCGAGCGCCAGCGGCAGGAACGGATCATGGCCGGTTTCTACTGTTTGTGCGCCATTAAACCCGGCACTTTCGAGCATCTCCACCCGCTCGGCCGCTTTTGCCATGCCGATCGGCAATTCGCCATCTACCTTCATCATTCCCTCCAGAGCAGCTTTGACCGCGCCGCCGTCCAGCCTGTTCGTCGCGGTGGCGGTGCGATGATTTATTTGTCCCTATTCAAGCATATCTTCCGCGATCCCGCACCTTGCTTGTGGTGCTGGGGCGCTTAAGCGCTGGCACATGGGTGCTCAGGCCGGTATAGAATCGGTGACAGGCTTGGTAATCAGTGATGTCAGCGTGAAAGGAGTTGCCCATGAGCCGGTTCGATGCGGTGATCGCAGCCTTCGATGCGGCCAATGCCGCCGACCCAAACCGGATGCGGGTGGCTGGCCTCGATCTGCCTAAGGAGCTTTATTACGGGCAGCGGATGACGCACTTTCTGATGGCAACCTATCCGGATGCGTCCGAAGCGTTGCAGCTTGCGGCGCGGTGTCAGCATATTCGCCGCTGGGAGAGCCCGCGCACCGATTATCCCGAAGGTCGCGTCGGCTATCTGAAATGGCGTACCGATCTCAAACATTTTCATGCACGCGTCGCGGGGGAGATTTTGCAAGCCGCCGGCTACGATGCGGCAATGGTCGAGCGGGTGGGGCAGTTGCTGCGCAAGGAGCGGCTGAAGCAGGATGCGGATGTGCAGCGGCTTGAAGATATTGCCTGTCTGGTTTTTCTTGAGGATCATCTGGGCGAATTCGCGCCGCGCTATGACAGCGAAAAGGTTGTCGATATCATCCGCAAAACCTGGAAGAAGATGTCCGCCGAAGGCCAGCAGGCCGCACTGGCGCTCGACCTGCCACCGGCGGCGGCGGAGCTGGTCGGTCGCGCGCTTGCCGGCTGAGCAAGCTTGGCAAGCTTGTCGATTTTTGTTGCCGTCGCGATTAAGCTGTCTGCATCACGAAACAAACAATAACAGATAACTTGTAATAGCAGACAACTGGGAGACGCGGCATGAGCGAGGCAAAAGAGTATAAATTCATTATCGTTGATGCGCCGGAGGGGACCGAGCATGTGCGCCGGATTACCCTGAACCGCCCCGAGGCACGCAACGCGCTGAGCAATCATTTGCGGGGCGAATTGTTCGAGGCGCTGACCGAGGGGGACAAGGACCCCGATGTGCGGGTGATGATCATCCGCGGCAATGAGAAGGCGTTCAGCGCGGGCTATGACCTGAAGACGGATGTGCGCAAGAACCAGCCCTATTATACGGCAGGCGGGCTTGCCAACTGGCCGCGCCATGTGCTCGACGGTTGCTTTTATATCTGGGATCTGGCAACGCCGGTCATTGCGCAGGTAACCGGCTATTGCCTGGCCGGCGGGATGGAACTGGCGCAATCATGTGATCTTGTCTATGTCGCCGACGATGCGAAGATCGGCTATCCGCCCGTACGCTCGATCAGCCCGCCCGACAATCAGTTCTTTCCCTGGGTTTTCGGTATGCGCAAGGCGATGGAGCTGATGCTGACAGGCGATTCCATCTCCGGCGCGGAAGCTGCGGAATATGGTTTTGCGAATGCGTCCTGTCCGGCGTCGGAACTTGAGGAAAAAGTCCTCGACATGGCGCGGCGGGTGGCACAGATCCCGCCCGATCTGCAACAGTTCAACAAGCGCAGCGTGCATCGCCAGATGGATATGATGGGCATTCGCGCCGCCTTGCGCGCAGCGACCGAAATCCAGCAGCTTGCCTCCTTTACCGAAACCTCGCAGAAATGGATCCGGTCGATCGGCGAGGCGGGGTTGACCACCGCGCTCAGCAATCGCGACAAGGCATTTTCCGACTATCGCGAGACGAAATAGGGTTAGGCGTCCGCCGCTAATTGTCGGTTACGTGCGATGTGGGTCTGGGCCGTATCCCGGCCTGCATCGGGCGGCGGCTATCGCGGTGTTGTAAAGCCCTGTCCCGGCGGCGGGAAATTACCGCTTTCCCCCTCGGGATTGCCGAACGGTACGAAGCGGTCTGTGTGACGCACCTGCCGATAATGATGTAGCGCCCAATGGCTGCTTGGAAAGGCAATCTCTTCCCACGGGATTTCATCCCAGTCATATAGCGCGACCTCGGTGCTTTCGGGACCCGCGCTCACATCGGGGGAGGTCAGCCGCGCCTTGTAAATCAATTGCACCTGACTGATACGCGGTATGTTGTAAACCGCAAGCAGCGACAGAATTTCGATCTGCGCGTTGGCTTCCTCGCGCGCTTCACGCATCGCGCCCTGCTCGCTTGTTTCGCGTTCCTCCATATAGCCCGCGGGCAACGTCCAGTAACCCTTGCGCGGTGGGATGGCGCGGCGGCACATCAGGATCTTTCCCTGCCATTCACAGACCGCGCCGACCACAATTTTCGGATTCACATAATGTATGAAGCCGCAATCATTGCAAACAAGCCGCTCCCGGTCGTCGCCGTCGGGGACTGACAGTGAAAAGTCAAAACCGTCTGTCGCAGGATGATGAGATTCAGATTTACTCATAGGCGGATTATCGCATGGTCGGTCACATATGGTCCAGCAGCCTAAAAAATGCAAAAAAGTAGGACTGTGATCGGAATTTTACTTGTTTGTTAAGGAAAACCGTTGCAAAAAAATAATCGTAAAGTTTTTGTGGAATTTCCCGTTAGTACAGGAAGCGGATGATTTATCATCCGTGCGGAAAAATCGCAGACAATATCCATTTATCTCTGGGGGAATGCGGAACATCCCCCTTTCCGTAATCGGAGCATGAGAATGGCGAAAGCAACCAAAGTAACAAAGACGACCCGTAAGCCTGCTGCCAAAAAGGCGCCGGCACGGAAGAAAGCTGCAACTGCCGCCAAGGCCGCGCCACGCAAGCCTGCGGCGTCAAAGGCGGCCGTCAAAAAACCGGCTGCAAAAAAGCCTGCAGTCAAAAAACCTGCAGTCAAAAAAGCCGCACCTGCGAAATCTGCGGCGGTGCAACGCGCCGCGCCGTCCGCCGCGCCTGCAAAAACCGCCCCGCAGCCGGTTCTCACGGATTCGCCAGGGCATTTGCTGCGCCGGGCGGAACAGCGGGCCATGAACATCTATATGCAGGAGGTCGGCAGCGGCGGGCCGACGCCACGGCAGTTCGTGGTGCTGACAGCGGTTGCCGCCAATGAGGGAATCAGCCAGACCGATCTTGTTGCTGCCACCGGTATCGACCGCAGCACATTGGCCGATATGATCAGTCGCATGATCAAGAATGGACATCTCAGCCGCAATCGGACGAAAGACGATCAGCGGGTGAATGCCGTCAAGCTGACCGCTGCGGGTCGGCGTGTTCTGAAAGCGGCGGAGCCCAAGGTTAAGGCTGCTGAAAAACGGGTTATCGAACCGTTGCCCGCCTCAAAGCGTGCGGCACTACTTGATGCGTTGCGGGCTCTGGCCGGGCGTGATGAATAGCTGCCGCTAGCAAGGCGGACTAGTCCCAAAAAGAACCGGCTTGTCCGGGAAAGTCGGGTTGCGGGAATGATTTCCTGGTAACCCGACTTGTTTCTGTCCCGGTTTCGCTAATTTCCCACTGTGACTGGGCTACATGACCACGACAACGCGGCCCACAACCTCGCGGTTCTGAATCATGCGCAGCGCTTCATGTGCGTTTTCAAGAGGGATTTCAGCGCAGACATAGGGGTTGATCTTGCCTTCTTCGGCCCACTGATCGACCATCGCGATATTTTCGCGGCCCTTTTCAGGGTCACGCCTGCCATACTCCCCGGCGCGTACACCGACAATTGAAAAGCCCTTGATGAGCGGCATGTTGACGGGTGCCTGTGGAATGCGGCCCGATGTGAATCCGATCACCAGCAGCCGCCCGTTCCATGCAATGCAGCGGATCGATTCATCGAACACATCGCCGCCGACCGGATCGTAAATCACATCCGCGCCGTTCTGATCGGTCAGCTCTTTCACCTTCAACCGGAAACCGTTCTTGAAGTCGGTGCCATAATTGATCAGATGATCAGCACCGTATTTTTCTACGATCTTGAGCTTTTCGTCTGAACTTCCCGTCGCAATCACCGTTGCGCCCAGCATCTTGCCAACCTCGACAGCGGCCAGACCGACGCCGCCCGCCGCGCCATGCACAAGCAGCGTTTCGCCGGCCTGCAAATCGGCGCGTCGGATAAGTGCGACCTGCGCGGTCAGATAGGCGGAACGGAATGAACAAGCCTGCCCGTAAGTCAATGGCGTTGGCTTGCGGCGCAGCGCGCCTTCATGCACGTTCACCTCCTCGGCCAGCCCGCCGCCGCCAAGCATGCCTGCAACAACCGCATCACCTACTTTCCAGTCGCTGACGCCTGGTCCCACATCGATGATATCGCCGGCAAACTCTGTTCCGGGAATATAGGGAAGCTCTGGCTGATACTGATATTTCTTCTGGATCATCAGGATATCGGGGAACTGGGTGGAGGCAGCACGAACCCGGACCCTTACCTCGCGCTCGCCAGGCGGTGGCAGCTCGACCTCCTCAAGCCGCATGACCGAAATATCCTCGTTATTCTCGTGAACCACCATTGCACGCATTGTGTTTTCTCCCGTTCCGCTTCCTGCTGTTGCAGTATTTTACCTATTTGCGTTTGAATTCTGCCCGCATGGCCGCACGGATATCGTCCGGCATGCCCCAGGAAAACTTTATCAGTGCCATTTCAAAAAGCGACAGCCAATCCTGCTCGGTCTGCGGCGGATCATCGCGCCGCACTGCCAGCAATCGCTGTATTTCAGCGACGTTGTGATAGCCTGGCCAGATTTCCCGCGCTTTGGTAAAGGCATCAAGTGCGGTTTCGTAATCACGGGCCAACATGGCTTCAAACCCTGTCCGCTCCAGTGAGGCGACACGTTGCTCCCGCTTGCCGGGCGCGCTGGTTGCGGGGGGCGGCAGGCGTTGCTGTACAGGCGGCGCGGCCATCTGCACCTGTTCCACCTCGCGGGCCAGATTGCCTCTCAGGCTGTCGATTTTGGTTTCGATCTGCTGTGTCAGGGCACGTGCTTCGGGCGCACCGTTTTGTGTGTTCTGTGAGCTGTCGGTTTCCTCACCATTTTCGATCGCATTCAGGCGCTCTTCCAATTGACCGACGAGGAAGGCAATATCCTGAAGTTCCCCTTCGGCGCGTCGCTGCACGCCTTCTACTTTCTGTCCGATGGCCACGCCGAACAGGTTGACCTCTCTGTCGCGCAACAGCAGCATCAGATCGTTCCAGCCGAACATTACAACGAACAGCGCGATGGCTGGCCAGGTAAATGCGCGCAAATAATCGAGAATTAGCCAGCCAAGCGCATAGCGGCTTGTCTTTTCCTCCTGCCCGATCTGCATCCCGTTCCCCCTTTTTGCACCGGGTATCGTGAGGCGATCCTAAATGTTGCGGCCGGTGCCTTCCCAGTAAGGATCGCGCAGCTTACGTTTGAAGATCTTGCCGGAATCCTCGCGCGGCAACTTATCATGAAACGTAAAATGGCGCGGAATCTTGAACCGCGTCATGCGGCCATCGAGCCAGTCGCGCAGCGCATCTTCCGAGAGTGCCGCACCTGGTTCGCATTCGATAGCGGCCATCAGGCTTTCGCCAAACTCCGTATCCGGAATGCCGAATACGGCGCAGTCATGCACACCAGGGCAATTGATCAACACGGCTTCGATTTCCGCGGGATAGATATTTACCCCGCCGGAGATCACCATGTCGCGTTTGCGATCGCACAGATAGAGAAATCCATCCGCGTCCAGATAACCGATATCCCCGCAACTGACCAACCCGTCGCGTTCGCATGCCGCGCGATCGGCATCGCGCCCCTGATAGGTGAAATCTGGAAATGAATCCAGACGGACGAAAATCTCGCCAATTTCGCCGGCGGGCAGAACTTGGCCGTCCGCGTCATAGATCCGGACATGTCCGCCCTCGACCGGTCGGCCCACCGTGCCCGGATGCGCCAGCCATTGTTCGGAATCGCAGAACACGACCGTGCCGGTTTCCGTGCCGCCATAATATTCCCCAAGCACCGGGCCCCACCAGTCGATCATCTGCCGCTTGATCTCGGGCGGGCAGGGGGCGGCGCCATGATTGACCCGCACGATATGCGACAGATCGTAACGTGCACGTACCTCCTGCGGCAGTTTGAGAAGCCGCACGAACATGGTCGGCACCATATGCACATGGGTGATGCCTTCGCGGGCGATCATGGCGAGGGTTTGTTCCGCATCGAAGCGGGGCATCAGATACAGCGTGCCGTCGAATTTAAGGGTGAAGGTGCCGTACATATTGGGGGCGCTGTGATAAAGCGGGCCTGTCAAAAGCGCCCGCATGCCCGGCTGATAGCCATAGATGAATTTCCGCATCTTCAGGCTCGCGGCCGTCATCTCCGGGGTCGGGGGCTGACGCCGCACGCCCTTGGGATGGCCCGTTGTGCCCGATGTGTAGATCATGCTGGCGGGGGCGGGACGCGGTGGCGCGTCATGCGGCGCATGTCCTTCCACCCAGCTATCCCAGAGCGGCAGGCCGGTTGGAGGGGCAGCCGCCTGCGCGTCGATGTGATAGGCGGCGCGGAGTTCGGGCGGCACCGCGACGATCAGCACTTGCACGCCTTGGGGCAGAATATCGGCGATGATCGGATAAAGATCGGCATGGCAGATCACAACCCGCGCGCCGCAATCCTGCAGCACATAGGCGGCTTCCGCGGGGCTGTAATGCCAGTTGACCGGCACCGGATAGGCGCCCAGATGCCCGACCGCCATGGTTGCCTCGAAAAAGGCGATATCGTTGCGCAGCAGCAGTGCCACTGCGTCCCCCTCGCCAATACCGAGCCCGGCAAGACCGCGCGCCGCGCGCGCCGCGCGCAATTCCAGATCCGCCCCGCCAATGCGGCGTGTGCCGCTGATTACTGTCCCTGTCATGGGTAGCTGTTCTGCCCCTTTACCGCCGCTGATTGCCCTTTGTTTTCGGCGCAAAACGATAGGGGATCGGATGCAGGGCGGCAAATAAAAAGCCCCCGGTCAGCGCGGAGGCTGCCAGGGGCCGATATTGTTCGTTCGGCGAGCGCCGGTGCGCGCTGCTTTGCGCCGCGGTTAATGCACGCTCATTGGCACCATATTATATTGCCGCGCCATCGAAAAAGCTGTGCTGCGGTCGCCCATGACGGCAACCGGTGTGCCATCCGCCAGATGGACCGCATAAACAATTGTGCCGGCGGGGATTCCGTCCAGTCCCTGGATCAAGGAAGAATCGGTCGGTTTGATATAGACAACCCGTTGATCGAAAGCCTCAAATCCCGCACGCAGCATTTTGGCTTCGACGGTGTCGATATCTTCATTGCGTGAATTGTCGTTCGATTTCATATCGTCCTCCATGACAGTCGGCGGGGGTAAGGAGGCATCCGTGCCCGCAATTGTCATTCTATGACTGGTAATATTGACAGCAGGTTTACGATCGGCTCGATGACGCCGGGCGGTCCGATGACAGGGCAACTTTTGCTGTCGCTGTCTGATCGGGTTTGCCAGTGGCGATTTCAATCGTTTGCACCACATCGGCCTGTTGCGGCCGTTTCAGATCGATATTGAGCAAGCCGCTATCGAGCCGCGCGGTTACGATTTCGATTCCTTCGGCCAGAACGAAACTGCGCTGGAATTGCCGTGCGGCAATGCCGCGATGCAAATAGATGCGGCTATCATCATCGGTTTGCTTGCCACGGATCGTGAGCTGGTTGTTTTCCAGCGTCACCGATAACTCGTCGGCGGAAAATCCCGCGACTGCCAAAGTGATCCGCAAGGCATTTTCGCCAATTTGTTCAATATTATAAGGGGGATAACCCTCATTCGGGGCTTTCGCGACCCGGTCCAGCATCCGCTCCATCCGATCAAATCCAAGCAAAAGCGGACTGCTGAATATAGATACATGCGACATTCCGCCAAGTCCTCCTGTTAAGCGACATGACGTGTAAGGGCCTCCAAAAGCGCCCAAACCGTAACGTTGCAGCCCGTAATGGCGCTGCCTGTGGTTATTATTTGGGCAAATCGTGCAAATGTTCAAGAGGGACCGGTGGACCGTATAAGCCGACGGTAAAAATCCGCTGGGTCGGTGCATTTTTTTGCCGCGCGGTTGCTTGCGCCGCTTGGCCGTTTGCTGTGGCAATGGTACAAGCCCGCTGCCATGACGCCATTATCACATATCCGAAATTTTTCGATTGTCGCCCACATCGATCACGGCAAGTCGACCCTTGCCGACCGGCTTATTCAACGTTGCGGCGGTCTGACCGACCGCGAGATGAAGGAGCAGGTGCTCGATTCCATGGAACTCGAGCGTGAGCGCGGCATCACCATCAAGGCACAGACCGTGCGGCTGACTTATCAGGCGCAGGACGGCGACAGCTATGTGCTGAACCTGATCGACACTCCCGGACATGTGGATTTTGCCTATGAGGTCAGCCGGTCGCTGGCCGCCTGCGAAGGATCGCTGCTCGTCGTCGATGCAAGCCAGGGGGTGGAGGCACAGACGCTCGCCAATGTCTATCAGGCTATCGACAATGATCACGAGCTTGTCCCTGTGCTCAACAAGATCGATCTGCCTGCGGCCGAGCCTGACCGGGTGAGGCAGCAGATCGAGGATGTGATCGGCATCGATGCGTCCGGCGCGCTTGAAGTATCCGCTAAATCGGGCATTGGCATTGAGGATGTGCTGGAGGCGATTGTGCATCAGTTGCCGGCTCCCGAGGGCACGCTCGATGCGCCGCTCAAGGCGATGCTGGTGGATAGCTGGTATGACCCTTATCTCGGGGTCATGATCCTTGTGCGGGTGATCGACGGGGTGCTGAAAAAGGGTATGCGCGTCGCTATGATGGGAACGGGCGGTGCCTATCAGGTCGACCGGGTTGGTGTATTCACACCGCTGCAGAAGATGGTCGATGCGCTCGGGCCGGGCGAGATCGGCTTTTTCACCGGCAGCATCAAGGAAGTGGCCGACACCCGCGTCGGCGATACAATTACCGAGGAAAAGCGCCCCACTGCCGCGCCACTTCCCGGTTTCAAGCCAGCGCAGCCTGTGGTTTTCTGCGGTTTGTTCCCCGTCGATTCTTCGGAATTTGAAGAGCTGCGCGACAGTATGGGCAAGCTGCGGCTCAATGATGCGAGCTTCGAATTCGAAATGGAAACCAGTGCCGCCCTTGGCTTTGGTTTCCGTTGCGGCTTTCTGGGCATGCTGCACCTTGAAATCATCACCGAACGGCTTGAACGCGAATTCGGGCTGGAACTGATTACCACCGCTCCAAGCGTGATTTATCAGGTGCATCTGAGCGATGGCAGCATGCAGGAAGTGCACAACCCGGCGGATATGCCCGACCCGGTGCGCGTCGATCATATCGAGGAGCCGTGGATTCTCGCCACTATTCTCGCCCCTGATGAATATCTCGGCGCAATCCTCAAATTATGCGAGGACCGGCGCGGTATTCAGCAGGAGCTGACCTATGCCGGCAGCCGCGCCATGCTGGTCTATAAGTTGCCACTGAATGAGGTGGTGTTCGATTTCTACGACCGGCTGAAATCGGTGAGCCGGGGATATGCGAGTTTTGATTATCAGATCACCGGCTATGAGGCGGGCAAGCTCGTCAAGATGTCGATTCTGATCAATGATGAGCCCGTCGACGCCCTGTCGATGATCGTGCATGCGGATCGGGCGCAGATGCGCGGCCGCGAAATCTGCGAACGGTTGAAGGATCTGATTCCGCGGCACCTGTTCAAGATTCCCATTCAGGCGGCGATTGGTGGCAAGGTGATCGCGCGCGAAACCATCAGCGCAATGCGCAAGGATGTCACCGCGAAATGCTATGGCGGGGATGCGACGCGCAAGCGCAAGCTGCTCGACAAGCAGAAGGCGGGCAAGAAGCGGATGCGTCAGTTCGGGCGGGTGGAAATCCCCCAGGAAGCGTTTATCGCCGCCCTCAAAATGGGGGATGATTAGCGTGTGGTCGTGATCTCAGCCCTGTTTATCAGGGTTGAGGGCCGCGATCGCGGCAATCCCGAAAGCACCGCTGCCGCGCAGCCGTGCGGCATTTTCCACGTTCACACCACCCAGCGCATAAACCGGTAATCCTGCCGCGCGCGCAAGCCGCGCAAAGCGGTGAGCGCCGAGCGTCGGCGCCCCCGGATGGCTTTCGGTTGGAAATACCGGGGACAGCAAAGCTGCATCGGCCCCGGCGGCCCGGGCGCGGATCAGCGCGGGCAGGCTGTGTGCGGCAACCGTCACGCGCAGCTGTGGTGCACGACGTTTGATCGCGCCCGCGCGCATGATGTGCGCTTCGGGCAGATGTACCCCCTCGGCGCGCAGCGATCTTCCGCCACTATGCGG
>CALAQW010000186.1 GCA_937888955.1 uncultured Alphaproteobacteria bacterium
GGGCCAGCAACTGTTAAGGCGTGGCCGGTTGGAAGGCGGAGCATGGTGGGCGCGCATTGCGCCACCGCGGGATCGGGGAGGTTGATATCCGCCCAATCGTGACCGTGCCTGCGGCGTCCCGGCGGCGGGTTAGCTTCACGGCACGCATGATTGCCGGGCAGGTGACGCTCGGTTTTCAGGCGGCGCGGTCGCACCGGCTTGTGGCGGTGGAGCGGTGCGAAATTCTGAGCGCCGACATCGCCGCAGCCCTGCCCGGTTTGCGGCAGCTTGCGGATCTGCTGTTGTCAGAAGGCGGGCGTAAGAAGAAAAGCGATGTGCGGATTTCCGTCAATGATACCGATACCGGCCTCGACATTCTGCTGCTTGCGGACGGGATCGATGAATTTGCGATCCTGCCGCCCCTTACGGAGCGGGCGGCGGCGTTACCAAAGCTTGCGCGGCTCAGCCTGAATGACACGCTGGTCATGTGTCCGCACCCGCCGGTGATGCGGTTTGGCGCGGTGTCGGTTACGCCGCCTCCCGGCGCCTTCCTGCAGGCAAGCGGGGCGGGCGAGACTGCGTTGCGCGGGCTTGTTCTGGAAGCGTTGGGGTCGGCGCGCCGCATTGCAGACTTGTTTGCAGGTTGCGGTACTTTCTCGTTTCCCGCGGCAGCGGGGGCGCAGCTTGTTGCGGTGGAAGGCGATGCAGCGATGGTAAGCGCGCTCGATCATGCGGCACGTCATGCGCGCGGAATCAGGAAATTCAAGGCGGTGCGCCGCGATCTGTTCCGCAGTCCCTTGAGTGCGGATGAGTTGAAACCGTTCGAGGCGGTGATTTTCGATCCGCCGCGCGCGGGCGGGGTGGCGCAGGTATCCCAAATTGCGGCCTCGGCCGTGCGGCGGGTGGCGGCGGTATCCTGCGCGCCCGCGACATTTGCCCGCGACGCGCGCATTCTTGTCGATGGCGGTTTCCGGCTCAACTGGGTTGCACCGGTCGATCAGTTCCGCTGGTCGTCACATATCGAACTGGCGGCGGAATTCACCCGGCCGGACTGATCGTCCCGAAGCGCGAAATGCACGCATTCGGCTTCTAACCGGCGGCGGCACCTGCTAGCATTCCTGAAAATGATAACAATGATCGCTGTGACCGACGTTCCATGCGGGCATTCGGCAGGCAGCGCGGCAGGAGGGATGTTCGATGCGTAATTCAGTCAATCGACAGGTGCGAATGGCGGCGCGGCCTGTGGGTGCGCCAAAGGATAGCGACTTTCGGCTGGTCGAATCCGAGATGCCGGTGCCCGGCGCGGATGAGATGCTGGTACGGGTGATTTATCTGTCGCTCGATCCCTATTTTCGGGGACGTATGAATGACGGGCCTTCCTATGCCGCACCGATGCAGATCGATGATGTCATGATCGGGCGGACCGTTTCCCAGGTTGTGGAATCAAATCTCGACGGGTTTGCGCCGGGCGACTTTATCTTCTGCGACCCGGTCGGCTGGCAGGAATATGGCATTGTGCGCGGCGATGCGCTGGGGCTGCGCAAGCTCGACCCTGCGATTGCGCCGATTTCAACGGCACTTGGTGTGCTCGGCATGCCAGGCTTTACTGCCTGGTACGGGCTGCTTGAGCTCGGCAAACCCAAGCCCGGAGAAACGGTCGTCGTGTCAGCGGCGGCCGGGGCTGTTGGCTCACTGGTCGGCCAGATTGCCAAGATCAAGGGCGCGCGCGCGGTCGGGATCGCCGGTGCGCAGGAAAAATGCGATTTTGTCGTGCGCGAGCTTGGTTTTGATGCCTGTGTCAGTCACCATTCCGATACATTGCTTGCCGATCTCAAGGCAGAATGCCCCAAGGGGATCGACGTTTATTTCGAGAATGTCGGCGGCAAGGTATTTGATGCGGTGTTCCCGCAGATGACTTTATTTTCGCGGCTCGTGCTTTGCGGGCAGATCTCGCAGTACAATGCGACATCGCGGCCCGAAGGGCCGGGCGCGTCCCTCATCATGGGGCTGATCGGGCGGCGGATGACCGCAAGCGGTTTCGTGATCGGCGATCACCGCGACCGGTTCGATGAATTTCAGAATGAGGTTGCGGGCTGGATCCGCGCGGGCCAAGTGCGTTTTCGTGAAGATATCGCGGACGGGCTTGAAAATGCGGTTGGCGCGTTTCAGGGGCTGCTTGAGGGGCGTAATTTCGGCAAGCAGCTGGTGCAGATCGGTGACGACCCGACCCGCTGAATAAGCAAATCCGCCACAAGCCAGGAGGGTTCAAATGACAGAGGCCGAACGCGCGGAAATCGAGCGCGCCTGCGAAAAACTGAGCATAGCCTATGCCCGCCATGTCGATTTTCGCGACTATCAGGCGCTCGCCGATCTGTTCACGCAGGACGGGGTGCTGGAACTGTTCGGGCAGGAAATTCGCGGTCGCGACGCGGTGCTTGCTGCACTGTCCGCGCGGCCTGAAAATCGCAAGAGCCTGCATATTTTTACCAATATCTCCACCGATGTGATCGATGCGGATCATGCGCGCGGTCTGACCTATCTGACTTTATTGCGCGCCGATCATGACGGGGACGGGCCTGCGCCGCTCGACGGTCCGTTGATGGGCGGTTACTACGAGGATGAATTCATCCGTACACAGGCAGGTTGGCGGATCGCGCGGCGAAAGACGACGATCCTGTTTGCCCGTAAAGAGTGAGCTTTCACGGAGAGAAAGAGTAAAGAAAGAACCATGTATCAGGGAAAAGTCGTCACGAACGCGATGGAGCAGGTTGTCTACGGAATCGCGGCGGCGGAAGCCGTGAATGCGGAGGCCGAGCGGCTTGATGCACAACGCGTTTTTCTGATGGTGAGTGCCGCGCTTGATCAGCAGACAGATGAAATTGCGCGCATTCGCGACCGTCTGGGTCCGCGTTTCGCGGGGCAGTATTCGGGCATGCCGCCCCATACGCCGCGCGAGGCAGTAATCGAGGTGGCGCAGCGTGCACGTGCCGTGGCGGCAGATTTGCTTGTTACGATTGGCGGCGGCTCCCTGACCGATGGGGGCAAGGTTGTGCAAATCTGTCTTGCCAATGATATCGACACGGTTGAAGGGCTTGATCCCTACCGTCTCGGAACACGCAACGGGCCCAGGATCAATGCGCCCGAAGTGCGGCAGATTTCCGTGCCGACGACGTTGTCGGGGGGCGAGTTTAATGCGCTTGGCGGCTGCACCGATACAGCCCGGGGAATGAAGGAAGGTTATACGCATCCGTTATGCGTGCCGCGTGCGGTGCTGCTCGACCCGGCATTGAGTGTCCATACGCCTGAGTGGCTGTGGCTGTCGACCGGCATTCGCGCGGTTGATCATTGTGTCGAAACGCTGTGTTCGCTCGCCTCAAACCCTTATGCGGACGGGATCGCGCGCAGCGCGTTGGCCCTGCTTGCGCAAGGGTTGCGCGGTGTGAAGGTGGATCCTGGTGATCTTGATGCGCGGCAGAATTGTCAGATCGGCGTGTGGCAGGCGATGATCCCGCTTTCGACCGGGGTGCCGATGGGGGCAAGCCACGCAATCGGGCATGTGCTGGGCGGTGCGTGTAATGTGCCGCATGGCTATACCTCCTGCGTGATGCTGCCCAATGTCATGCGCTGGAACGAACCTGCGAATGCCGAGCGGCAGCGTCAGGTGGCGGCTGCTTTGGGGCGGCCTGATCTGCGGCCTTGCGATGCGGTGCGCGGCCTTATCCGCGATCTGGAACTACCCTGCACCCTGGCGGATGTATCCGTCGGGGCTGCGCAGTTTCAGGAAGTTGCGGAAAAATCCATGCATGATCATTGGATTCATTCAAATCCAAGGCCGATTGCGGGGCCGGACGCAGTGATGGAAATTCTGACTGCCGCCGCTTAGATTTTTCATACTCTCCATAAACGTGTATTTATAAAACACGATACACGTTTAGAGTTTATTTCCTATTCCGTGCAATTTTAGCGACTGTGAACTGGACATCTTCCGCGCCCTCTGCGCGGAATGGAGGACATGCTGATGTTGCTAAAACGCTTATCGGTCTCGAACTGGCCGTTTGGAGTAAAATTCGCGGTGCCGGCGCTGGCATCGCTGATCGTGATCATGTTCGTGATCTGGAGTGCGGCGACCAATCTGACACGCCAGCAGACGTTGATTTCCCAGATTGTTGAGGTGGATTCGCCCCAGATTGCGGAGCTTTCCTCCGTCTTGATGCGGATCGAGAAGGTGAATGGGCAGCTCTATCGTCTTCTGACCATGCAGGCTGCCGGCAATGGTAGCGCGGATGTCGCGGCTCAGGTCGAGGCATTATCCCAGGTTATCGATAATCTTATCGGCGATTTTCAGGCGGCGGCGCGACTTGACGGACAGGGCAGGGTTCCGGAAGCTGAAATCGCCCGGGTGGCCGAAGAGCTTGAGAAATTCAAGGGGGCGATCACATTTATCGCTTCCATGCTGGAAATAGATTTCGCAAGCGCGGTTTCCTTCGCCGAGCCGTTCGAGGCAACCTTCAGCGGCATTGAGACGGAAATCAGCAAAATCAATGGCGATACCCTTGAAATCGCGCGGCAAAGCGGTGCGGAAGCCTCTGCGCGCAGCGCCTTGGCGATCCGCTTTCTGTTGCTTGTGGGGGCCGCTGCGGCGCTGATTACGGGGGTCTTGGCTTTCACTGTGGGCCGTTCTACGCAAAGCTCGATCCGCAATATTGCCGCTGCGACATTGCAGCTTGCTGAAGGCAAACAGGATGTCGATGTGGATGGATTGCAGCGTGGGGACGAATTGCAGACGATCGTCACCTCGCTTTCGGTGTTCAAGGAACGCAATGCCAATCTGACATCGCTGCAGGATCTGCAGGATGTGCAGCAGCAGGCGGAGAAGGAACAAAGCGAGGCGATGCACGCGCTTGCGGATGATCTGGAAAGCAGCGTGATGGCGGCAACCGAGTCTGTCCTTCAGGCGGTCACCAATCTTGAGGAAAGTGCCCGGGCGATGAACGAGGCCGCCAACTTCACCGCCGGTCAGGCAAACAGCGCCTCAGGGGCGACCGAGGAATCGACCCATAATGTCGATCAGGCAGCCCTGGCGACCGATCAGCTGACATTGTCTATTCAGGAAATCAGCGAGCGCACGTCGGAGGCGGTGAGCCTGACCCGCGAGGCCTCGACGATGGCGCAGGAAAGCACGCTGACCGTCAATGAGTTATCCGACGGGGCAACTAAAATCGGCGAAATTATCGGCCTGATTGCCGATATCGCGCGCAAGACCAATCTGCTTGCCCTCAATGCGACGATCGAGGCCGCGCGGGCGGGGGCCGCGGGCAAGGGCTTTGCCGTCGTCGCCGGGGAGGTGAAGGCGCTCGCTAATCAATCGGCCAGCGCGACCGAGGAAATTTCGCGCCAGATCGACGGGATGCGGCAGGTGACTGACCGGACCGTGACGGTGATCGAGGGGATCGTTTCTTCCATCGGGCGTATCGATGAAGTCACCAATTCCATTACCGCGGCGGTCGAGGAACAGAGTGTGGCTACCCGCGGCATTGCCGAAAGTGTGCGCAGTGCCGCCGATGGCGCGCGTTCGGCACTTGAGAATATGTCCGGTGTCAACGATTCCGCCGATACAACCGGTCGCACCGCGCATCAGTTGCTTGAGGTGATCAGTAGTGTCGCGGAACAGTCGCAACAGTTGCGCAGTTCCGTGCAACAGGTGGTGCAGACATTGCGCGCCGCCTGACGCGATCTGATGCCGTAGAAACAAAAAGGGCGGGCCCGCAAAGTAAGGCCCGCCCGAATTGTTGCCCCGAATTGTTGCTTTGTCCTTTATAGACTTAACCGACTTTTTGCAGCGGTTTTGCCTGGCTCAGCAGATCGTCGACGACAGGGCCAAGCTCTTTCGGGTCATAGCGGCGGTCGATCTTGTCGGTCCGTCCTGCCCGTTCCCAGCCATTATAGATGCCGAACCGGCCGTTCATCGTCTCGAACACCCGCCCGGACACGTCTTTGGACTCGGCGCTGCCAAGCCAGACGACGAGCGGCGAAATGTTGGCCGGATCCTGCGAGTCAAACTGATCGGCGGCGAGATCGCGTTTCGGCATCAGATTTTCCGTCATCCGGGTCATTGCGCCAGGCGAAATCGCATTGCAGGTGATGTTGAGCCGCGCCAGCTCGCGCGAGGCGACAACGGTCATTGCCGCGATGCCGGCTTTTGCCGCGGCATAGTTGAGCTGCCCCGGATTGCCGTAAAGCCCCGAAATCGAGGTGGTGTTGATGATGCGCGCATCATTGGCGTTGCCGTCCTTGGCATTCTGACGCCAGAAAGAGGCGGCATGGCGCATCGGGCAGAATGTGCCGCGCAGATGCACTTTGATCACCGCGTCCCACTCGTCGATGGTCATGTTGAACATCATCTTGTCGCGCAGGATGCCCGCATTGTTCACCAGCACGTCAAGACCGCCAAATGTGTCGACCGCCTGCTGAATCATGTTGCCGGCGCCATCCCAGTCGGAGACATCGTCACCATTTGCGACTGCTTCGCCGCCCATTGCCTTGATTTCCTCGGCAACTGCCTGTGCCGGGCCCAACTCGCCCCCGTCGCCTGCGACATCGCCGCCCAGATCATTGACGACGACTTTTGCGCCTTCCTTTGCGAACAACAGGCAATGTTCGCGACCAATACCGCGCGCGCCGCCGGTAACGACAACTACACGACCTTCACATAACCCTGCCATATCTTCCTCCCTGACTTGGATATTCTCAATTTGCATACGTCTACTGGCCGTCAACTTCGCGTTCTCTGAGGTCCGCGTCAAGTCAGAGATCGGCCGCCGCGCTTTTGTCTGGCTGGCAGGCGGCGTGGAGGATGCTATAAGACAGATAAGTGGCGCTTGTTGCCGGTGCACGACCGGCAGCAGATGATAGCCACGACAAAGCAACAATTTTCGACGGGGAAGAGCCATGGATTTCGAGCTTACAGCCGAGCAGCAAGCCATTCGGGACAGTATTTTCAAGCTGTGCGAAAAATATGACGATGCCTATTGGCTCGAACATGATCGCTCGGGCGAATTTCCCGAGGATTTTGTCAAGGATATCGCCGATGGCGGTTGGCTTGGGATTGCAATGCCGAGCGAATATGGCGGTTCGGGCCTTGGCGTGACCGAGGCGGCGATCATGATGCAGGCAGTTGCTGAATCGGGGGCAGGGCAGAGCGGCGCGTCTGCCATCCACATGAATATCTTCGGTCCCAACCCGATCGTGGTGTTCGGCAGCGAGGAGCAGAAAAAGCGGATGCTGCCGCCCCTGATCGCAGGCAAGGAGCGCGCCTGTTTCGGGGTGACCGAGCCGAATTCCGGGCTGAATACCTCCGCCCTGCAAACGCGTGCGGAATGGAACGGCAATCAGTATATGGTCAATGGCCGCAAGCTGTGGACCTCGACCGCGCAGACAGCCAACAAGATCCTGATGATCGTCCGCACCGGCGATCCCGATGCCGGCGGCAAGCCTGCGGACGGGCTCAGCCTGTTTTATACCGATTTCGACCGTGACTATATCGAGGTTCAGGAAATCGAGAAGATGGGGCGCAAATGCGTCGATTCGAATGCGGTGTTCATCGATGATCTGCCTGTTCCACCCGAGGATCTGATCGGGGATGAGGGGAAAGGTTTTAAGTATCTGCTGCACGGTCTCAACCCCGAACGGGTATTGATCGCGGCCGA
The DNA here is from genome assembly GCA_937888955.1 of uncultured Alphaproteobacteria bacterium. GTDB lineage: Bacteria > Pseudomonadota > Alphaproteobacteria > UBA11222 > UBA11222 > CALAQW01. The sequence goes on from CALAQW010000186.1 coordinate 7,686, forward strand.
GGCCGTCGGGCTTGGCCGGGTGGCGCTCAAACGTGCGGTCGAATATGCCAAGGAACGGGAGGTGTTCGGCCGGCCAATCGGCCAGAATCAGGGCATTCAGCACCCGCTCGCCAAATGCTGGATGGATCTTGAGGCTGCAAATCTGATGATGCTGAAGGCGGCGGCACTCTATGATGCAGGCAAGCCGTGTGGGGCGGAGGCCAATACCGCCAAATATCTGGCGTCCGAGGCCGGTTACCGGGCATGCGAACAGGCAATCCTCACCCATGGTGGGATGGGATATGCCAAGGAATATCAGGTCGAACGCTATTTCCGCGAGATCATGATCGCCCGTATCGCACCGGTCAGCCGCGAAATGATTCTGAGCTTTGTGGCCGAGCAGGTGCTGGGGCAGCCCAAATCCTACTGAACGCTCAAACCCTGCTGATTTAACTCTGGCAACCGGCTGCTGCGCCAAATCATTGAACCGCGCGGCAGCTGTCGGGCGGCCGCAATCCTTGTATCGGCAGTCGGGGCTAGTGCGATAAATTAACTAAGATATTTGTATTCAAGCGACTAATTCTAACGTTCTTTCAAAAGGTTGCGGGAATTTTATGTTTGAATTCGGCAAGTGAGTGTGTAGGCTTTCCCCTGACCAAATAACCCAAAGCCCCAGAAGAAGGGAGGCCAGTTGGTCATGGTAGAAACTTTTGCAGCAGGTTTGCCGGCAGACACAAATTCGGCGAACGATTTTGAGCAGATCGATGTCGGGGGGGAGCTATATCAGCTGATGCGGCTGATGCGTCGCTACTGGCATGAAGGGGTGGCGTCGCTTGAATTGACCGGCCCACAGACGATTGTGCTTGCGGGGATAAACACCTTGGGCGACGGCGCCAACCAGACGGAATTGTCGCAATATACCGGTATTCACAAGGCGCCCCTGGCCTGCATTATCGATCAGCTTGAAGATAAAGGATATGTCGAGCGGCGGCTTGATCCGCGCGACAGGCGCGTGCGCAGGATATTTGCAACCGAAAGCGTTCAGGAACTCAGTCCGCGCATGCAGCTTGTGACCGATGGGTTGAATGCCAGCCTGACCAAAGGCGTGCAGCAGGACGACCTGCAGGCGGTCATTCGCTGCATTGCGACGATGCGGGAAAACCTGCTGGTGGCGTTGGGGGAGACCGATTCGCTTTCCGCGCGCGAGGCCGAGTTGATCTAACGCCGGCTTGGCGCAGGACTTTGTGCCAAACCGTTGCGCTGCGGATATATCGGTCATGTGCAGGGGGCGCATGCAGTTCTGGTGAAGGCACTGAACCGCCCTGCGGCTGGTGGCAATCAGTGGGGCCTGTCGGGTTGTGGTTTCCGGGCCGATCCGCCGCTAAATCATGTGCACTAAAATTATCTTGGGCGGTTGAAAGCCACGCTGCGCGCCTGATGGCTTGAAGGGCACACGCGGCATGGCTATAACCGCACGGCTTGGCTGGTTCAGGCAAGCACGCAAATGATCCGGGCACGCGGCAGGGCGTGTCGAACTTATATATACTGGAACGAGTAAATGGCCTTAGAGCGCACATTTTCAATTATCAAGCCCGATGCCACGGCCCGCAATATCACGGGGCAGATTGTGGCGATGCTGGAAGGTGCCGGTTTGCGTGTTGTGGCGCAAAAACGCATCCAGATGACCCGGCAGCAGGCGGAAGAGTTTTATGGGGTGCATAAGGAGCGCCCGTTCTTTGGCGATTTATGCGACTTCATGACGTCAGGCCCTGTCGTCGTTCAGGTTCTGGAGGGCGACAATGCGATCGCGCGCAATCGTGAAGTGATGGGCGCAACCAATCCAGAGGACGCAGCCGAAGGGACGATTCGCAAGGCATTCGCCGAAAACATCGAGCGTAATTCGGTGCACGGTTCCGATGCGCCTGAAACCGCAGCGCAGGAGATTGCCTATTTCTTTTCCGGTTCTGAAATTACCGGATAAGCTTTTTGTTCATCATGAAAAGGCCGCAGCCGTCAGGTTGCGGCCTTTTTTATTTCGGGCAACCTTGTTTGGCGCGGCAAACGGCCTGCGATAGATCGATGGTGATGCCGCTGTCAGGTCGGATTGATCAGCCGGTTATCTTCGGCAAATCCGTCATCTTTGACGCTGGCTTTTTCGCCAGCGACCTGCACCCGCCCCTCGGCGATCAGTTTGAGCGCTTGCGGGTAGCATAAATGCTCGGCCCGCTGGATCCGCGCTTGCAGGCTTTCTTCCGTATCGCTGCTTTTGACCGGCACGGCGGCCTGAACGATGATCGGGCCTGAATCCATTTCCGCGCGTACGAAATGTACGGTGCAGCCGGTTATGCGCACGCCTGCCGCCACGGCCTGACCGGCAGCGTGAAGCCCTTTGAAGGATGGCAGGAGGGAGGGGGGAATATTGATCAGCCGGTCATGCCACCGATTGACGAATTCTTCGGTCAACAGGCGCATGAAGCCGGCAAGACAAACAAGTTCGATATCGGATGCGCGCAATGCATCGTCCAGCGCGGCGTCGAATGCGCGGCGATCGGCGAATGTCTTGTGATCGATGACCTGCACCGCAATGCCCGCCCGTTCGGCGCGTGCAATGCCGCCCGCGTTGGGGCGATTGGAAATGACCTTTGTGATTTCGGCGGGAAAGTCCGGGGCGGCGCAGGCATCGATCAGGGCCTGGAGGTTTGTGCCCGAACCTGAAATGAGCACCGCAACTTTCAATCGCGCCATAATCCTGCCAAGCCTGTCTTGCCCGTCAATTGTCCTGCAGCGCGCCGCGATAGATGACTTGCGGGGCTGATTTGGTATCTGTCAATCTGCCGATAACGTGCGCTTGTTCGCCCGCCGATTCAAAGGAATTGAGCGTTTCCTCCACCCGATCGGGCGCGGTAACCGCGATCATGCCGATTCCGCAGTTGAAGGTCTTGAGCAATTCAGCATCGGCAATTTGGCCAAGCTGTTTGAGCCAGCTGAAAATCGGCGGTAAATCCCAGGCGGCAAGGTCGATTTCCGCAGCGAGGCCCGAGGGTAAAATGCGCGGCAGATTTTCGGTCAACCCGCCGCCGGTAATGTGGGCAAGCGCCTTCACACCGCCGGTTTTTATCGCCGCAAGACAGCTATTGACATAGATGCGGGTCGGGGTCAGCAGGGCTTCGCCAAGCGGCACCGCGGGTGCGAATGGCGCTGCTGCGGTCAGCGCTATTCCGTGTGTCGTCAGAATGTGCCGCACAAGTGAAAACCCGTTCGAGTGGATGCCGCTTGAACCAAGACCGATGAGAATATCACCCGGCGCGATCGTATTTTTTGGCAGGATGTCAGATCGTTCGACCGCCCCTACCGAAAACCCGGCCAGATCATAGTCGCCAGCGGCATACATGCCGGGCATTTCCGCCGTCTCACCACCAACGAGCGCGCAACCGGCTTGCCGGCATCCTTCGGCAATGCCTTGCACGACCTGGGCGGCAATTTCGGGCGCAAGCTTTCCGGTTGCAAAATAATCCAGGAAGAAAAGCGGTTCGGCACCTTGCACGACCAGATCGTTGACGCACATGGCAACAAGATCGATGCCGACTGTGTGATGGATACCAAGCTCGATGGCAAGGCGCAGTTTCGTGCCAACGCCATCGGTGGCGGACACAAGAACCGGGTCCGAAAATCCCGCAGCCTTCAGATCGAACAGGCCGCCGAAACCCCCCAGTGCCGCATCGGCACCGGGCCGCCGGGTTGCCGCTGCCAGCGGCTTGATCATCTCGACCAGTCGCTCCCCGGCATCGATATCGACGCCGGCCTGCTTGTAGGTCATGGCTGTGTTCGGGTTGTCCGGGGCGGTATTTTCGTCGCTCATGGCGCACTCATACCTGCATTCAGGCCATGGTGTCTACGCCCTGATGGGTTTCGCCCGGCGCGTGCGCGCTATGCGTCGTTTTGCTGTACTTTCTTTGCGGCCAGCGTGCGCAATCCGCTGACAAGTTCGGCAGCCGGACCCCGGTCAGGGTCACGCAAATCAAGATTGACCACCGCGCGCAAGGCATCCACATGCGCCTTGATCAGATCTTCCGGCACGCAGCCCTTGTCCATTGTCATTTCCATTGCCTTGCACAGATTATCCGCAATAACGGTGACGATGGGATAACCATAGGTGCTGCCAAGGCCGCGCAGATCATGGGCTGCGCGATGCAATTCCACGACATTCGCGCCCGCATTGCCATCGCGCATGAAACTCCGATGCGCTGTGATCAGACGTTCCAAATCGGCCTTGATCCAGTCGCCCATTTCGCCTTCAAGGCTTTTCATGGCCTGTTCAAGCCTGCCGACTGTTGCATCATCAAGTGGTCTTAGTGGCCCGCCGACCCGTTCCTGAAGGGCGGTGTTTGGCGGGATGACACCGTATTTTTCGTTTGTTTCCATGCAGATACCGAGCCTATCGTTATTCGTGTATAAATATATCAATACACGAATAACGATAGGTTAATTTGCTTGCCTGTCGATTTCGTTGGTGTCGTCAGGAAAAGCGCGCTGGTGCGAGGTCGGGGATAAGGGCGGTAAGGTCCGCTTCAACAGCTGTCGGCAGCGGGGCATCGGCAAGCAGGTGCGCGGTCATGAAGCCGATCGCGGGGGAGGTTTGGATACCATACCCGCCAAGACCCGCCGCCCAGAAGAAATAGGGCTCATCTGCCGCACGTCCAATGGCGGGGCGCTCATCGCGGGTGAAGCTGCGCAGCCCTGCCCATCGGCTCGCTAAATGGCTGGGCGCGATGCCTGTGGCGGCCTGCATACGTGCAAGCGCGATGGCGATGTCGATCTCTTCTGGCTGTGCGTCGCAGGGGGCAAGCGGCGTTTCATCCGCAGGGGTTAGCAGGATATCACCGCCAAACGGCTTGAAATAGAAACTTTCGTCGGCATCGCGCACAAGCGGCCAATGATCGATTGCACCGCCGGCGGGGGGCGTGAATGTGACTACCGTACGGCGCTTGGGGGTAATGCCGAGCGGCCGGACCCCCGCAAGCCGGGCGATATTGTCGGCCCATGCGCCGGCGGCGTTGATAAGCCACCGTGCCTCGATGACACGGTCTTTGGCGTGGATGCGCCAGTGCCGGGCGTCTTGCCGTCTGCCGGGGTTACCTTCAGTGGGCCGTTCAATATGTTCAAGCGGTGTTTCTGTGTAAATGTCCGCGCCTTGCGCGCGCGCTGCCCGCAAATAGCCCTGATGGATGGCATGAACATCCATATCGGCCGCGCGCGGTTCATACAGGGCACAGTCGACAAGTTCGGGCCGCAGTGGGGGGCAAAGCGCAAGTGCGTCCTGCTGTGAGATGATGGCCAAATCAGGAATGCGCTGGCCGCAGGCGGCAAGCGTCTGCGCGAGCTGTTCCCGCTGCCCCGGCCTTGCAAAGCGCAAATTTCCGCGCCGGGCCAACAAAGCGCCGTCACAGAAACCTGCGGGGGGCGATTCCAGAAACCCGCGCGAGGCGACGGTTAGTAGATGCGCCGCTTGCCCGCCATAGCTTTCCACGAATGTGGCGGTCGATCGGCCGGTGGCATGATAGCCAGGCTGTGCCTCCTTCTCCAGGATGGCGACCCGGCCATGGGGGGCGAGGCGATAAGCGATCGCGGCCCCGACGATGCCCCCTCCGACGATAAGAAAATCATAACGTGCCATGCCTGACTATGTAGAGCAGGCGCACACGCGGCTCAATCGCCTGGGCTTTCATTCGGTTTTTCAGGGCTTGGTATTGCGTCTTCGCCTGTCAGGCTTTGCCCCGCGAACAGACGGAAAAGGCTTGGCACGATCAGCACCACAAACACGATCCGCAGCATATGCATGAGCGAGATGAAGGCGGTCTGCGAACCGATGACAAGTGCGATCAGGCTCATCTCCGCAAGTCCGCCCGGCGCCAGGGCAAGCAATAGTGCTTCGCTCGTCTGGCCTGCGGCGGTCGCAAAATAGATTGCAGTCAGTGCCGCGCCTGTCACAAGCAGAAGGCCCGATCCCGCGCCGGCCAGAATGATCGTGCCGACCCGGCTCAGTGACAGCCCCGAAAAGCGGCAGCCAATTCCTGCCCCCATCACAATCTGCGCGATCGCGACGATCAGCGCGGGCGGGGCGGCATGGGTGAGCCCGGCAATATGCAGGGCGGCACTCAGGATCATCGGACCGACAAGCGCCCCGGCGGGCAGCTTCAGCTTGTCGGCCAGCGGCACGCCCACAACAGCGCATCCTGTCAGCAGCACGATGTCCAGCCATTGCAGCGCCACCCCGTTATCGATCGGGCTTGGCGGCACGTCCCATCCCTGGACATAGCGGAAATAGACCGGAATGGTGCCGACCACGATCAGGATGCGGGTCGTATGAACAAGGCTGATCGCGGCGACATTGCCGCCATAGCTTTCCCCCACAAGCGCCATCTCGCTAAGCCCGCCCGGCGCGCTTGAGAAATAGGCCGTTGTCGGATCGAATTTCGCGATCTTGCGAAAATAGACATAGCATGCGGCGGTGCCGATGCTGACGAAGAGCAGCATGGTAATGACCGCGGGCCACCATTTTTGCGCGTCCGACAGGATCTCCGGGGTAAAGGCACTGCCCAGCATGATCCCCAGAATTGCGATCATCACCCGGCGTAGCGGTTGCGCCATTACCGTCGGCGCACCCGCAAGGCTTGCAACCGTGACGCTCAACATCGCGCCCAGCATCCAGGCAAGCGGTACGCCGAGCCAGGCAAAGACCGCGCCGCCCCCGCCCGCAAGCGCCAGTGTGCCGCAAAGCCGTGGCCAGCTGAATGTGCTGCCGATCTGGGGGGTAGTGCTGCTCACCTGCTCAGCCTGCCCAGCCGCACCGCGGTCTGGCCCGGTGATGCCTGCAATGCCGGCATCAGTAATATGCAATCGGGATAAGGGGTTGTGATCGCGCGATCGCCGTCGCGCGCAATCAATGTCCCGGTCTCGGTCACGGTATGTAGTGCCTTTTTCGGTCCGAGATAGCGGTAATTGTCAGTACGCACGGTAATGGTATCGGTAATGGTCACCACCTGCTGCGGGACCGGCGGGTCTTTCACCGCCCCGAGATGAAACTGTTCTTGCATGGTTTTCTCAAGCTTTTCGGGAATCTTATGCCCAAAAAAGCCGAGCAGGCGCAAGCAGGCACGCAGCGCCACCGCGACAGCCTCGGGGCTTTGATGCTGCCCGCATTCAAGCAGCTTTGCATCGGCGAC
>CALAQW010000187.1 GCA_937888955.1 uncultured Alphaproteobacteria bacterium
CCAGTGCCTCCAGAGCCGATGCGGACCCTCGCGCAAACTGACCAGATATCCGGTGACAGCCTGGCAGATGAGGCCGGTTTCGCGGTTTATGTGCATTGGCCTTTTTGCCTGTCCAAATGCCCCTATTGCGATTTCAACAGTCATGTGCGCGAGACGGTCGATCAGGCAGACTGGCGCGCGGCGCTTCTGCGTGAGCTTGACTGTCATGCGGCCGAAATCGGGCGCCGGCGGGTCGACAGCGTTTTTTTCGGCGGCGGCACACCTTCGCTCATGCCGCCGGCGACCGTCGCGGCGATCCTCGACCGGGTCGATGCGCTTTGGGGTTATGCGGCGGCGAGCGACAGCCGGTTGATCTCGATGCGCTTTGGGGTTATGCGGCGGCGCCGGAAATAACGCTTGAGGCCAATCCGACAAGTGTCGAGGCGGGTCGGTTCGCAGATTTTCGCACGGCGGGGATCAACCGGCTGTCGCTCGGGGTGCAGGCACTGCGCGACGCGGATCTCAAATTTCTGGGGCGCGGCCATGATGTGGCGCAGGCGCGCGACGCCATCGACCTGGCGGCTGAAAATTTCGATCGCTTTTCATTCGATCTGATCTATGCCCGGCCGGATCAGAGCGCGCGGGCCTGGGAAGCGGAGCTATGTGAAGCGTTGAAGTTGGCGGGGGATCACCTGTCGCTCTATCAATTGACGATCGAACCGGGGACGGGGTTTGAAGGGGCGGTGGCGCGCGGCGTCTTTACGCCGGCTGATCCTGATCATGCGGCCAGCCTCTATCAAATCACGCAGGAAATCTGCGTCGATGCCGGGCTGCCTGCCTATGAAATTTCCAATCATGCCCGGCCCGGCGGTCAGTCGCGCCACAATCTTGTCTATTGGCGCTATGGGGATTATGCGGGGATCGGACCGGGCGCCCATGGGCGGCTGTCAGTTGACGGACAGCGGATTGCGACCGCTAACCTGCGGAAACCCGAAAGATGGTTGTCCGCGGTGCGTGAGACCGGCGTCGGGCGGGAAGAGCGTAGCGTGCTGCGCGCGGCTGAGCAGGCCAGCGAGATGCTGATCATGGGATTGCGCCTTATGGAAGGCATTTCGCTGTCGCGTTATGAAAAGCTTGCCGGGGTGCCATTGGCCGATGAACGGATAACGCCGCTTGTGCAGGAGGATCTGTTGTGGCGGCGTGGTGACCGGATCGGTACGACGGGGCGGGGACAATTACTCCTCGATGCAATTTTGCGGGAATTGTCCGATGCTATCTGAGTTGTGTGTTCAGGCCAGGGATCACCGCAACATCGGGGCAAACCGGGTCGGTGCGGGATCGATGACACGGGTGCCGGTCTTGATGACTTCAAGCACGGCCAGCCCGCGTTCTGACAATCCGTTTTCGTGGAAGCGGAACAGGCCGTTCACGCCGACAAATCCGTCGGGATTGATCAGGGCCTGGCGGCTGAATGTCGTGGCGGAAGGGTTTCGCGCCAGAACCGCAGTCAATGCGATGGCATCATAGGCCAGTGCGGCGACGGGCGGCGGGTTCGTGCCGTAAATAGACTGCATTTGTGCACGGAAACGGGCGGCGGCTTCAGGTTGTGGTGCGGGGAACCAGCCGCCGACCAGTGCCGGCTCCTGGTGAATCGACGGGTCGTTCCAAAGGCCGGTTCCAAGAAATTTTACTTTCGCGGGGTCGATATCGTAATAGGGCAATAAAGGCGCGAGTGCGCGTAGATCCGCACCACCTTCGGCAACCAGAATGGCGTCGTAATTCACATCGCCCAGCGTTTCGCGGTGCCGCAGCTCCTCCAGCGCTTCTTTCGCGAACGGGTCGGCGCTTTTTTCAAGAAGTTTGATCTGTTCCGCAAGCGCCTGACGGCGGTCTTCATAATCCGCAATGCGTTTGACGGAATCGTGCATCGCTTCGGGTGTATTCCAGTAATGCCCGATGCGCGGCGGTTCGGCTATGCTTGGCAGCATTGTCGCCCCGTTGCTTGCGCTCTGCCGGAAGGCCTCTTCAACCCGGTCGCCATAGGCGGTCTCGGGGATCAGTGCCGCAAAGCGCCAGATATCCTGCGCCTGGGCATAGCCGATAATCCGTGCAATCTCCTGCTCGGGCAGAAAGCTGAGCAGAAAAACATTATCGCCGGCCACATCCCTGTCGGTCGAGAAGGCGATGACGTTGAGCCCGTTGCGCCGCGCGGGCTCGGCCGCCGCGGCAACCGCATCGGCAAATACCGGTCCAAGCAGGATTTCCGCGCCCTCCGCAATCAGATTTTCTGCGGCGCTTGCGGCCTTTTCAGGGGTGCCGGCGGTGTCGCGTGGCAGCAGGAATAGCCGCGGATCGGCGAAATCGAACAAGGCAAGCTGCGCGGCCTGCAGCAAAGCTTCCCCCAGCGCGGCATGCTGACCCGACAAGGGCAGCAGCAATCCGATGCGGATCGGCGCATTATCTGAGGCCGGCGGTTGCAAGGCTGGCGCGCGCACCGTCATGGCCGCCAGACCTGTTTGCGGCGGCGCTGTCATGCGCGGGTCTGTCTGCGATGGCAGGGGCGGGAATTTCTGCACCGATGGTAGTGATCTGGCGGGCGGTTGTGCGGCAGATGAGGGGGCGGGTGGTGCGGATAGCGGCGGCAGTTGCGCGCAGGCGCCGATGGCGAGCGCGAAAATTGCGGGGATTAGGCCGGGAAATTTGCTAATTTGGGAAAATCGACAGAACCGGGCGGAAACAGAAACGAATTGCCGGAATGAATTCACAGCGCAAACTCCAGGACAAGCAGCAGGCCAGGCCGGAGACTAATCCGCGCGATGCGGCAAGTAAACTGCCGCCGGGCTTGTATCTTGTCGCCACGCCGATCGGCAATCTTGCTGATATCACGGTGCGTGCGCTTGAGGCCTTGCGCGCATGCGATGTCATCATGTGCGAGGACAGACGCGCAACAGCGAGGCTGTTGCGGCATTACGCGATCACGACCCCGACCCAGAGCTATCACGATCACAGTACGGCATCGGTGCGCACAGCGATCATCGACCGACTGCGCGATGGCGCGCGGATTGCGCTTGTCAGCGATGCGGGGACACCGTTGATTTCCGATCCGGGCTACAAGCTTGTGCGCATGGCGGTGGCCGAAGGGCTGCATGTGTCGGCATTACCTGGCGCCTGCGCACCGGTCATGGCGCTCAGCTTGTCGGGTTTGCCGACCGACCGGTTTTTCTTTGCCGGTTTCCTGCCGCCGCGACAATCTGCGCGCAAGGCGCAGCTTCGGCAGCTTGCGGCAGTGCCGGGCACGTTGATTTTTTTCGAATCGCCGCGCCGGCTTGTCGGCAGTCTTGCCGATATGGCCGAGGTATTCGGCCCGCGGCCGGGAGCGGTGGACCTCCTCGAAAAGCTTGCGCTGATATGGCCGAAATATTCGGCGACCGGCCGGCAGCGGTCGCGCGCGAGCTGAGCAAGCTTTTCGAGGAGGTGGTGCGCGGTAGTCTGCCCACGCTTGCTGAGCGCTATGCCCAGGACGGCCCGCCGAAAGGGGAGATTGTCATCCTGATCGGCGCGTCCGAAGAGGTATCGCAGCAGCAAAGCGAAGCGCTGGCAAGCGACCTCGACAGCCGGCTACAGACGGAACTCGCACAATATCGGTTGAAGGAGGCGGTCGCCCGGGTCACCGCCGATACCGGTCTGCCGCGCAAGCAGGTCTATGCGCGCGCGCTGGCGTTAAGCGGGCAGGATTAACCGGATCCATGGGGGGATCGTCGCCAGTTCAGAAAAGGCAACGCGCCTATCGACGCGGCCTCGATGCGGAGTGGCTGTGCGTGCTGTCCTTGCGCGCGCGCGGATACCGCATCCTGGCGCGTCGTTACCGATGCGTGGCGGGGGAGATCGATATTGTCGCCCGTCGCGGCAAGGTGATCGCCGCAATCGAGGTCAAGGCGCGTGACAGCGCGGCCGGGGCATTGTTGTCGGTGACGCAGCGGCAGCAGCAGCGTATCACCCGCGCGGCGGAGCAGTTTCTGGCCTGTCACCCGCAACTGGCGCGCTGCGATTGGCGCTTTGATGTGATGTGGGTCACTGCGGAACGCTCGCGAATCCGGTCATGGCGGCGTATATTGCCGCAACATCTCACAGATGCGTGGCGCGTGTGACGACCGGCCTGAATGCGGCAAACAGTTAAGTAGACGATGAGGGTGGTTATGAAGAAATGCATCGTGGAAGGCAGGATTTTCGGGTTTGCGGGCTGGCGGTCGCTATTATCGGCCGTTGCGCTGATGGCTGCTGCTGCCTTGCAGGCAGGATGCACTTTACCCGGGGCGGTTGCCGGTGCCGCGGCGACAACCGGGCTGGCAGTGGCGCAGGAACGCTCGGTCGGCAATGCGGTGGATGACACGACAACCCAGTTCAACATCAAGGCGCTGTTGCTCAAGCAGGATGAGCGGTTGTTCCGCAAGGTCGGCGTCGAGGTTCTGGAAGGTCGCGTTCTGCTGACCGGCACCGTGCCCACCCCCGATGACAGGGTGACCGCCACCATGGTGGCGTGGCGTTCCGCCGGCGTGCGGGAGGTGATCAACGAGCTTCAGATCGTCGACCGCTCAAGTATCGTGAATTTCGCCAAGGATAGCTGGATCACCACCCAGCTCCGCACCAAGATGCTGACCGATTCGGAAGTTTTTGATATCAACTATTCGGTCGAGACAGTGAACGGTTCGGTCTATCTGCTGGGGATTGCGCGCAGCCCCGACGAGCTTGAACGGGTGACGAACTATGCCCGCAATATCCGCGGGGTCACGCGGGTTGTCAGTCATGTGCGGATGAAAGAAGAACCGCAACAACCAAAAACATAAGCCGGCAAAATTTCCCTTTCGCTTGCCGCTTGCGCTAAACTCGGCATATGGACGATGAACAGTCATTCGAGCCGCAAGCCGCGCCGGAGGGAATGCAGGCCTTGCTTGCCATGCTGCGCGCGGTCGGCAATGCTGCCCCCGATCAGGGGCTTGATCTGGGTTCGGCGGGATTGGCGCTGGCCGCGCTCGATGCCCCCGATACGCCGCTATTTCCCTATTACGCGCATTTGCAGGAGCTGAACCGGGCGGTTGCCGTCAATTGCACCGACCCCGACGATCTGACCGCCCGGGCGACGGCACTGTCGGCGACGCTGGCGCAGCAATATGGTTATCAGGGGGATTGGGAAAATTACGAGGATATGCGTAATGCCGATCTCATCCAGGTGATCGAGCGGCGCAAGGGGCTGCCCGTGGCGTTGGCGCTGCTTTATATTACTGCTGCGCGCGGCCAGGGCTGGCACTGCGAGGGGATTAATTTTCCGTCGCATTTCCTGATCCGGCTGTCGCTTGGCGCGGAACGCTGCATCCTCGATCCTTTCAATGGCGGCAAGATTCTCGCCCCCAACGATCTGCGCGACTTGCTGAAATATTTTGGCGGCGGCGAGGCGGAGCTGAAGCCGCATTTTTACGAACCGGTCAGCGATCACGCACTTTTGTTGCGGCTGCTCAATAATATCAAGGCGCGCGCGGTGGCGGCGCAGGATCTTGCGCGGACTGATGAGATCCTGACACGCATGCTGCTGATCGCGCCGAAAGAGGCCATCATGTGGCACGAGCAGGGGATGGTCCGGGCGCGGCGCGGCGATATTGGCGGCGCGATCGAGTCGATGGGACAGTGCAAAACCCATGCGCAGGATCCGAAGCTGAAAAAATTTGCCGAGATTGCGCTCGACAAACTGCGGCAGCACCTTAATTAATCAAGGCAGGACTTAATCAAGACAGGATCAGTCAGGGCAGGACGACAGCGTCTGCAAAGGCGCGTTCGGGCCCGGGCGGCTGCAGGCCAGAGCCCGCTGAACCGCAGCCCTTGTGGCAGCGGACAAAAAAGACCGGATACAGGAAAATATGACATTGAAAGTAGCAATTCAGATGGATCCGGTTTCCGGGATCGATATCGATGGCGACAGCAGTTTTGCCCTGGCGCTTGAAGCGCAGGCGCGCGGGCATGCGCTGTTTTACTATCTGCCGGCCCATCTCAGCCTGCGCGAGAATGCGGTGATCGCCAAGGGTCATGCCCTGAGCGTGCGGCGCGAGGCGGGGAACCATTTCTCGCTGGGCGCGCGGGAGACGGTCAATCTGCGTGAATTCGACACGGTGCTGATGCGTCAGGACCCGCCATTCGATATGGGTTATATCACCGCAACCCATATCCTTGAGCATATTCATCCCGACACGCTGGTCGTGAACGATCCGGCACATGTGCGCAATGCGCCCGAAAAGCTGCTGGTTACCAATTTTCCGGAGCTGATGCCCCCGACGCTTATCACCAATGACCGCGAGGAAGTGCGCGACTTCCGCGCGCGGCATCGCGATATCATCATCAAGCCGCTTTACGGAAATGGCGGGGAGGGGGTTTTCCGCGTAACGCCCGAGGACGAGAATCTGAACTCCCTGATGGATGTGTTCAGCCAGTTCTATCGCGAACCGATGATCGTGCAGAAATATCTGCCTGACGTCCGGCGTGGCGACAAGCGCATTATTCTGGTGGATGGCGAGGCGGTCGGCGCAATCAACCGCGTGCCCGCAAAAGGCGAAACCCGGTCGAATATGCATGTCGGTGGCCGCCCCGAACCGACCGAGCTTACCGCCCGCGACCGCGAGATTTGCGACGCCATCGGCCCGACCCTGAAACGCAATGGCCTGATCTTCGTCGGGATCGATGTGATCGGTACATATCTGACTGAGATCAACGTGACATCGCCGACCGGCATTCAGGAGGTCAGGCGTTTTGGCGGCGCCGATATCGCCGCTTTGATCTGGGATGCGATCGAATCGCGGCGTTAGGCTTTTATAGATGGCAGCGGATCATGCTTGCGGGCGCGCGCGCGGCGGGCTATCCCTGCGCGTAATAGCGTTGCTATCACCTTGCCCGGGCTGACTTCGGGCTCTAACAGAAATTCAGTTTCTTCATGTCCCTAAGAAATATTGCAATCATTGCCCATGTCGATCATGGCAAGACGACGCTGGTCGATCAGTTGCTGAAGCAAAGCGGCACCTTCCGCGCCAATCAGCAGGTGGCCGAGCGCGCCATGGACTCCAACGATCTGGAGCGCGAGCGTGGCATCACAATTCTTGCCAAATGCACAAGCGTGATGTGGCGCGAGACGCGCATCAACATCATCGATACGCCCGGCCACGCGGATTTCGGCGGCGAGGTCGAGCGTATCCTGTCCATGGTGGACGGGGTATTATTGCTGGTCGATGCGGCCGAAGGTCCGATGCCGCAGACGAAATTCGTCACCGCCAAGGCGCTTGGCCTTGGTTTGCGGCCGATTGTCGTGGTCAACAAAATCGACCGGCCCGATGCGCGCGGGCACGCCGCCTTTGACGAGGTGTTCGATCTGTTCGCAGCGCTTGGCGCAAGCGATGAACAACTCGATTTTCCGCAGCTATTCGCCTCGGCCAAGCAAGGTTGGGCAGGCAGTGAGCCAAGTCGCAAAGACGGTCAGGGGATGGAAGAATTATTCGATCTGATCCTCGATTACGTGCCGCCGCCGGCAAGCGCCGCGCCGGAGCGGTCTGAGGCACCTTTCTCGATGCTTGTTACCCTGCTGGAATCGGACCCGTTTCTGGGACGTATCCTGACCGGGCGAATTGAAAGCGGCACGGTGCGGCCCAATCAGAATTTCAAGGCAATTAACCTTGATGGCGAAAAGGTGGACAGTGCGCGCGTCAGCAAGGTGTTGGCTTTTCGCGGGCTTGAACGGGTCAGTGTCGATGCCGCGTCGGCTGGCGATATCGTGGCTTTGGCCGGTTTTTCCAAAGCGACCGTCTCCGATACTTTGTGTGATCCGTCGCTGACCACGCCCATTCCGGCCGACGCGGTCGATCCGCCCACCATTGCGGTCACCTTCTTGCCCAATGATTCGCCTTTTTCGGGACAGGACGGGGACAAGGTGCAAAGCCGGGTGATCCGCGAACGGTTGCTGGCGGAGGCGGAAGGCAATGTCGCGATCAAGGTACGCGAGACGGAACAAAAGGACGCTTTCGAGGTCGCCGGTCGCGGCGAATTGCAGCTTGGTATCCTGATCGAAACCATGCGGCGCGAAGGTTTTGAGCTGTCGATCAGCCGGCCACGGGTGCTGTTCCGCGAAGATCCTGAAACCGGGGCGAAGCTTGAGCCGATCGAGGAAGTACAGATCGATGTAGATGAGGAGTTTTCCGGCATCGTCATCGAAAAGCTTGCTGAACGTCGCGGCGAATTGCGCGATATGCGGCCCTCTGGCGCGGGCAAGACGCGGCTTGTTCTGCATTGCCCCGCACGCGGTCTGATCGGCTATCAGGGCGAGTTTCTGACAGATACCCGCGGCACCGGCATTCTGTACCGCGCCTTTCACGAATATGCGCCTTACAAGGGACCGATCCAGGGACGCCGCAACGGGGTGCTGATTGCAAATTCCGACGGCAAAGCAGTAGCCTATGCCTTGTGGAACCTTGAAGAGCGGGGCGAGTTGCTGATCGGGCCGGGCACGCAGGTCTATCAGGGGATGATCGTCGGCGAACATAGCCGCGATAACGATCTTGACGTCAATCCGATCAAGGGCAAGCAGCTGACCAATATCCGCGCGGCCGGCAAGGATGATGCGGTGCGGTTGCGTCCGCCCCGGCCGGTTAGTCTTGAACAGGCAATCGCTTATATCGATGATGATGAGCTTGTCGAGGTGACGCCAAATCATCTGCGGTTGCGCAAACGGTTCCTGGAGCCGCATCTGCGCAAACGCGCGGCCAAATCGGCGGATATGTA
>CALAQW010000188.1 GCA_937888955.1 uncultured Alphaproteobacteria bacterium
GCATCATGCAATTGCCACTCACCATTCCTTTCTACCCAGCTTCAAGGGCGCACGACCCTATCAGCAGGCGCATCGTCGCGGCGTGAAACAAATCGGCGCGACCGCGCATTTCGTGACCCCCGATCTTGATGAAGGGCCGATCATCGAACAGATGGTCGAACGGGTCGATCACAATCATACAGCGGAAGAAATGGCCGCCATCGGACGCGATGTCGAGGCGCAGGTGCTTGCACGGGCGGTCCGCTGGATTGCCGAACGCCGGGTCTTTCTCAACGGCGATAAAACCGTGATTTTCCGGCACGGCTGAGACAAGCCGGGCAGGCGGACGGGACGGCTGCGGGCGGCTGCCCGGCCGTCCTGCCCCTGCCCGGCGCCCGCACCGCCCCGGGGCGTGTCCAGGCACACGCCCCTAGACGATGCGCGAATCCTTATTGCCCCAATAGCGGTCCTTCAGCAGCCGCTTATAGAGCTTGCCGGTGGGATGGCGCGGCAGTTCAGCCTCGAAATCGACACTTCTCGGCGCTTTGATCGCGGACAGATTCTGTTTGCAGAATGCAATCAGCTCCTGTTCGAGTTCCGGCCCCGCCTCAGCCATATTCATGGGCTGCACGACGGCCTTCACCTCCTCGCCGAAATCTTCGTTCGGCACACCGATGACCGCGGCATCGGCGACTTTCGGATGGGTAATCAGAATATCCTCGGTTTCCTGAGGATAGATGTTCACACCGCCCGAAATAATCATATAGGCCTTGCGGTCGGTCAGATAAAGGAACCCGTCCTCGTCGAGATAACCGATATCGCCAAGCGTCGACCAGCCTTTGTCGTTACGCGATTCAGCGGTCTTCTTGGGATCATTGTGATAAGTGAATTCCGGGCCGCCGGCGAAATAGATCGTGCCCGCCTCGCCCTGGGGAAGTTCATTCCCCTCATCATCCAGAACCTTGATTTCCCCAAGCAGGGCGCGCCCCACCGTGCCCTTGTGGCTCAGCCAGTCCTGCGGCGAAACATAGGTAATGCCATTGCCTTCGGAGCCGCCATAATATTCATGCACGATCGGTCCCCACCAGGCGAGCAGGTCTTCCTTGGTCTTCTTCGGACAGGGTGCAGCCGCATGAATGGCGAATATATGCGAGGACAGGTCATATCTGCCGCGCACTTCTTCCGGCAGCTTCAGCATACGCACGAACATGGTCGGCACCCACTGGCTGTGGGTGATCCTGAATTTCTCGATATTGGCGAGCGCTTGTTCCGCGTCGAAGTCCTCCATGATCACAATCGTCCCGCCCATCCGCTGAATGGCGCCGCAATAGGCGATGGGCGCGGCATGATAAAGCGGCGCGGGAGACAGGTAGATGGTCTCCTCGTTGAAGCCGAACAGGCCGCGAAGCAGGGCCACAACCGGCACTTCCGCATCGATCGAGGCATCGGGCAGATTGCGCCGCACACCTTTGGGCCGCCCCGTCGTGCCCGAGGAATACAACATCACATCGCCGCCGCTTTCATCGGCGATCCGCTCAGCAGGCTGCGCGGCAATCGCTTCCTCATAGGATCGGAAGCCCGGCACGACCCCGTTGACCGAATAGCAGGCCGCGACATCGGGAAGATCTGCCACCACCTTTTCAGCGACATCTCCCTTTTCCGTCGACGAAATAAATATTTTCGCGCCGCAATCACGCACGATATAGGCGACCTCGCCCGCGGTCAGGCGCGAACTGATCGGGGTGAGATAAAGCCCGCTGCGCTGTGCCGCCCAATAGATTTCCATGAAGTGGCGGTTATTCTCCATGAACATGGCGATCCCGTCGCCACGCTTCAGCCCGAGCGCGCGAAACAGCTGCGCCCCCTGATTGGATCGCGCCTCGAGTTCACCATAGGTAACCGTTTCCCCGCTGCGCGCCATGATCATGGCAATATGGTCTGGTTTTTTCTCCGCCTGTACCGAAGGGTGCATGTGTTTCCTCACTCAACGCTGATGTTTTTGCCCGCTTGCCGGGTTTGTTTTGCATCAACATAAGCGTCATTTGCGCGCACGCCAATGCTTGAAGCGCGTTGCAATTTGCAACCGTCTGCGGATGAATGGCATCTGCCCGTGACTGGTTTACCCAACCCCCGCGGCACCGCTCAGAGCAGATGGCCGCTCTTGTCGCGCTTGGTGGACAGATAGAAGCGGTTATGTTCGTTGGAGGGGAATTTATGGGGAACCCGCTCGACCACATCGATCCCGAGCCGTTCAAGACCCGCAACCTTGTCGGGATTGTTGGTCATCAGCCTGACCTGCGAGAAGCCCAGCAAGGCAAGCATCCGCGCGGCGGGCAGGAAAACCCGTTCATCGACCTCGAAACCAAGCCGCTCATTTGCCTCATTCGTATCAAACCCCTGATCCTGCAGCCCATAGGCACGCAGCTTGTTGATCAGGCCGATGCCACGCCCTTCCTGTGCGAGGTAAAGCAGGATCCCGCTGCCCGCTTCGCCGATCTGGGCGATCGCACCGCGCAGCTGTTCGCCGCAATCGCATTTGAGCGAGCCGATCAGGTCACCTGTGAAACATTCCGAATGGAGCCGCGCAAGCACCGGTGTGCCGCGTTTCGGATCGCCGATCACGATGGCCAGATGCTCGATCCCGCCATCGGCAGGGCGGAAGGCGATCAGCCGCGCATTTTCGGCACCCGCAAGCGGTACCCGCGCGCCCGTCACCTGAACGAGGGCATTTGCCGCCGCCATATCATAATCAAGAATGGCATCCGCGCCGACCCGCAGCAGATCATGCTGTCGTAAGAACGCCTGCTGCGCCTCGGCATCCATGTCGGGCAATTGCACGACCAGCGCTGCTGGAAGAAGCTGCGCAAGCTTGGCCAGCTTGACGGCCGCCATCCAGCCCGCGCCGCGCAGATCGCGGGCGGCGGTAAACGGCCCGCGCAGCGGATGTTCAAGATCGCGCGAAGGATCGGCAATCTCGCGCGCGGCGGCAGCGTCACCCCATTGCTGTTGCGGCAACAGCACAATCTCGGGCGTATAGAGGCGGATCTTCAATGTCCGGGCGCGGTTATGGGTCAGCACAAGCTGCGGGACGTCCGCCCCCAACCGTCCAAGCGTGGCAAGCGTGTCATCCTGCGCCAATTCCGCAGGCAGCGCCAGCCAGCAGGCCCCCGGCAGGGCGGGATCGGTGATCATCACCGTCTGGGCGCGGCGAAATTCGCCGATTGCGCGGTCAACCGCCACAAGTGGGGAAATCTCAGACACCCTTTTTGCTACCTTTTTCCTCAATAACCACGCCGAAGCCCGCATCCTCACGCAGATTTGAGCGACCGTCTCGGAAAGACGGCCTTTTGCGGGCCGCATCCCGATATAGATATGCCTTAGCATGCCTTGCCCGCGCGATAACAGGCCGAGACAATTCCCGGCTTTGCGGCGGGGTCATGCGCAATGGATGTAACATGTTATAATGATTCATGAATTACGTGTCATAGATGGAACATCCTGAACAGAGTCGGATCAGATCGGGGCCATACGGATGGGTGCTGAAAAAAACATATTGATTGTAGATGATGACCAGGCGCTCGGTGAGTCCCTATCGGAGCAATTGAATTTGCATGAAGAGTTCACCACGCAGATTGCCGATAATGCCGCCGCCGGGATTGCCCTGTTGAAGCAGGAGCGGGCCGATCTTGTACTGCTTGATGTGGGGCTGCCGGATATGGACGGGCGTGAAGCCTGCCGCGTCATGCGCAAGCAGGGGGTGACATGCCCCATCATCATGCTGACCGGCGCGGATTCGGAAGCCGATACGATTTTGGGGCTGGAATCGGGGGCGAACGACTATGTCGTCAAACCGTTCCGGTTCGGTGTGCTGCTGGCGCGGATCCGCGCGCATTTGCGCCAGCATGAACAAAGTGAGGATGCGGTATTCAATATCGGCCGCTATACCTTCAAACCCGCCGCAAAGCTGATGCTTGATGACGCGGATGGCAGCAAAATCCGGCTGACCGAAAAAGAAACCGCAATTCTCAAGTTTCTGTATCGCGCGGGAGCGAAGATCGTCGGCCGCGATGTGCTGTTGCACGAGGTGTGGGGCTATAACGCGGCGGTCACGACCCACACGCTGGAAACCCATATTTACCGGCTGCGCCAGAAAATAGAGGATAATCCATCCGAGGCGCAGCTGCTTGTCACCGATCAGGGCGGCTATAAGCTCTGCCCGTAAATATCCGCCTCAGATCAGCTCTCAGGCGGCAACCGGCACAGGACCGATATAGCGCGAGGCAGGACGGATGAGACGACCGGTCCGTTCCTGTTCCAGCGCATGGGCGGTCCAGCCCGCCATACGGCCGACTGCAAAAACAGCGGTGAAGGCTGCGCGCGGAATCTGCAAGGCATCAAGCAAAAGCGCTGTATAGAATTCCACATTGGTGTCGAGGGACCGGTCCGGATAGCGGGCCGACAGAATGCGCAGCGCGGTGCTTTCCACCTGTTCCGCCAAGGCGGCGCGGCTTTCGGCTGCATGGGGCAAACCGGCAAGCTGCGCTTTCAGAATGTCCGCGCGCGGATCACGGGTGCGATAGATGCGATGGCCAAAACCCATCAAACGCTCACCCTGTTCGATTGCTTCAGACAGCCAGGGTTCGGCCCGGTCCGCTGTGCCAATTCTATCGAGCATATCAAGCACCGGGCCCGGCGCACCGCCATGAAGAGGGCCCGTCAGGGCACAAAACCCGCCAATTGCCGCCCAGATCAGCCCCGCACGGGTCGAGGCGATGACCCGCGCCGCATAGCTTGAGGCGTTCATGCCATGTTCGGCGACGGTGGTCAGATAGGCATCGATCGCGGCAATTTCCGCGGCTGTGACGGCGGCACCGCGACACATATGCAGGAAATCGGCACTATGCGCGCGGCAGGGATCAGGCGCGAGCGGCGGCTGGCCGGTTTCGCGGCGGATAAGGGCCGCAGCAAACACCGCCACCGCCCCGCACAACCGCACGGCCTCAGGCAAGTCGGAGTCGGCCGCCGCAAGCGACGATAGCAGGAACCGCAAGGCTTCATTGACATCGGGCGCGGGGGCATGGGGAAGCAATGACGGCAGCAAGGCCCAGGCTTCGATCCGCGCCCTGGCGAATTCGGTTTCTGCCACACGATCGGCTTCTGAGCCAAGCGGACGCGACACTGCAGCCGGGTCGGTTGCTGCCATCTGCCAAAGCATGGTTGCGCAACCGACAAAGCCGAAACCGGCAACAAGTTCGGCCAGCGAATGGCCGCACACGATCAATGAACCGGCCTGCCCGTCCACATGGCTCAACAGGGTTTCCGGCGTGACCGAATCATCTGGCATTCTTGTCATGGCA
>CALAQW010000189.1 GCA_937888955.1 uncultured Alphaproteobacteria bacterium
GGCAATGATTACCTCGAAGGCGGCGACGGCGAAGATGTGCTGGTCGGTGGCCGTGGTCATGACGACCTGACGGGCGGTGCCGGCAATGACTTCCTGGCTGGCGGAAGAGGGCATGATCTGCTGCTCGGCGGTGACGGGGACGATACGTTGAATGGCGGTCGTGGCCATGACGAACTGTTCGGGGGTGATGGCAATGACACCCTGAATGGTGGCCTTGGCAGCGATATCCTGTCCGGTGATGCAGGCGATGATCTGCTTTATGGCGGTCGCGGCGATGACCAGTTGCATGGTGGCGACGGCCATGACTTCCTGTCAGGTGGCAAGGGCGCCGATCTGCTGTTTGGCGGTGCCGGCAACGATGACCTGAATGGCGGCAATGGCAATGATTACCTCGAAGGCGGCGACGGCGAAGATGTGCTGGTCGGTGGCCGTGGTCATGACGACCTGACGGGCGGTGCCGGCAATGACTTCCTGGCTGGCGGAAGAGGGCATGATCTGCTGCTCGGCGGTGACGGGGACGATACGTTGAATGGCGGTCGTGGCCATGACGAACTGTTCGGGGGTGATGGCAATGACACCCTGAATGGTGGCCTTGGCAGCGATATCCTGTCCGGTGATGCAGGCGATGATCTGCTTTATGGCGGTCGCGGCGATGACCAGTTGCATGGTGGCGACGGCCATGACTTCCTGTCAGGTGGCAAGGGCGCCGATCTGCTGTTTGGCGGTGCCGGCAACGATGACCTGAATGGCGGCAATGGCCATGATTACCTCGAAGGCGGCATGGGTGACGATAATCTGATCGGCGGTCGTGGTCATGATTTGCTGGTTGGTGGTGACGGCAATGACTTCCTTGCCGGCAATCGCGGCCATGACGAACTGTTTGGCGGTAATGGCGATGATAGCCTGATTGGTGGTCGCGGCTACGATATCCTGGATGGTGAAGCCGGCAACGACTTTCTGTCCGGCGGTTGGGGTGATGATGTGTTGTCCGGCGGCGAAGGCAACGATGTGCTGCAGGGCGGCAAGGGGCATGACGAGCTTTACGGTGGCCTGGGCAATGACGAGCTGACTGGCGGTCGCGGCAACGATCATGTTGACGGTGGCGATGGCGATGACTGGGTTGTTGGCAATGCCGGTGACGATTCCCTTTATGGCGGCGCAGGCAATGACGATCTGCGCGGCGGCAAGGGTGAAGATTGCCTTGATGGCGGCGACGGCAATGACAGCCTGCACGGCGGTCGCGGCAATGATCATATGGATGCCGGCGCGGGTAATGACGATCTGTTCGGCGGCAGTGGCGACGATCTGCTGATCGCGGGGGAAGGCGATGATTGCCTTTTCGGCGGTTCCGGGTGTGATGAGCTGTATGGCAATGCCGGAAGCGATCATCTGTCGGGTGGCGGTCATTTCGATTATCTCGATGGCGGCGCAGGCGATGACCATCTTGATGGTGGCGCGGCGGCTGATCAGTTGCTTGGCGGGCTGGGCAATGACTGTCTGGTTGGCGGCGCGGGCGATGATTTGTTCATTTTCCAGGTCGGCGACGGGCATGATGAAGTCATGGATTTCAACTGCGCCGAGGGCGATCTGATCGATCTGACCGATTATGGCCTGAACGGCTTCAACGAGTTGCAGATTGCCGATGTCAGTGGCGATGCGGTTATCACGCTTGATAATGACAGCAGCATTACCCTTGCCGGGATCGATGCAAACAGCCTGGATAGTGGCGACTTCTTGCTGTAACGCCTGATTATCTTCACCAGTTCCTGACGGTGCATTTGGCGGTGTGACAGTATCACGGAGATAGAGGCCGGCCCTTCGGGTCGGCCTTGTTATTTACAGCTGATATATTTGCGGGATGTGCAGCCGCTATGTTGAAGCTGGCATCGCACGCAAACGCTGATAATCGTGTAATTATAATGCTTTCGGGGAGCGTTATGTTAAGCTGCGGCTGGTTGGGGGCGTCATGCGTCTGTTATTCTCGAATGCCGGGTTATCTAGGCTGACATTGTGCCCTCCGCAGTGCGGGCAATTGGTCGGGTAATGGAAACCACACCACTGAAAACAACGATCAGCGCGGTGCGCAAGGCGGTTGGCTTTGTGGCGTTTGTCAGCCTGGGCATCAATCTGCTGATGCTCAGCAGTGCCATCTATATGATGCAGGTTTATGACAATGTATTGACCAGCCGTAATATCGATACATTGATCCTTTTGTCGGTGATTGTTGCCTTTGCCCTCATTGTCCTGGGAGTTCTTGACGGGCTGCGCGCGCAGATGATGGTGCGGGTGGCCGGTTGGTTCGAGCAACAGCTGAGCGCCCCGGTCATGGCCAGTGCGATTGCCGCAGGCGTGCGCGGCGGTGGCAGCACGGCGCAGGGGCTGCGCGACCTGGCGTCATTGCGGGCCTATATCGCAAGTCCCAATGTCTTTCCGTTATTCGATGCGCCGTTTGCGCCGGTATTTCTTGCCATTATTTTTCTGGCGCACCCGTTGCTTGGCACAATCGCCTTTGCTGGAATGGTTTTGTTGTTCGTTATTGGCGTTATCAACGACCGCGTAACCCGGCGCGCGGCCGCGGAAGCAAATAGCGGTAACAGCAAGGCATTGAATTTCGCCGAAGCTGTTATCCGCAATGCCGATGTCGTCAGCGCCATGGGGATTGCGCCAGGGCTTCAGCACAAGCTGGCGCAGGTAAACGGGCAGGCGTTCCAGATGCAGCGGCTGGCAGCCGACCGCAGCGGTATCCTGAGCGGTATGGCAAAGGGATTGCGCTTCATTCTGCAAAGTGCGGTTTTGGGGTTTGGCGCCTGGCTTGTTATCGGTCAGGAAATAACACCGGGCCTGATGATTGCATCTGCAATCCTGATGGGACGTGCGCTTGCGCCAGTGGAACAATCCATTGGCGCCTGGCGGGCCCTGACAGGCGCGCGAACGACATATGCACGTCTTGCGGCAATGCTGCGCGATTTGCCGATTGGCTATATTCAGACGAAATTGCCTGAACCGCAGGGGCAATTGTCGGTTGAGACGGTTATATTCGTACCGCCCGAGAGTAATGTTCCTTTGATAAGAGGTGTGAGCTTCAGGCTCAATGCCGGTGAGGCAATGGCGCTTATCGGGCCAAGCGGGTCTGGCAAGTCGACTTTGGCCCGGCTTCTGGTTGGTTCGCTGACACCCGCGCGCGGTGCTGTACGCCTTGACGGCGCGGATATGGCGCACTGGGCACCGGCGGAAAAAGGCCGGCATGTCGGATATCTGCCCCAGGAAATCGAGCTGCTTGACGGAACGGTCTGGGAAAATATTGCGCGTTTTGATGCTTATGCGGAGGACAGGGAAGTTGTGGCCGCCGCGCAGCTTGCTGGCGTTCACGAACTGATTTTGAACTTGCCGGATGGATATGAGACCCAGCTCGGGGTCGGCGGAATAAAGCTGTCGGGCGGATTGCGGCAGCGGATCGGCCTGGCGCGGGCGGTATTCCGCCTGCCCAGATTTATCGTTCTGGATGAACCCAATTCGAATTTGGATGCGGTTGGTGAACAGGCATTGGTCACGATGATCGGTGCCCTGAAACAGCAAGGCTGCACAATGGTCATCGTTGCGCATCGGCCGCGTATTCTGGCGGAAATGGATAAGGCATTGATCCTTCAGGACGGGGCTGTCGCGAAGTTCGGTCCACGCGATGAGGTGTTGCAGGCAGTAACGCCCGCGGCGACCGCCTTGCCGGCTGCGGAGCAATCGTGAGATGACAAAGACGTCGACACAGATTGGTTGCAAGGGGAGTGTGTGGGCATATGGGGTCTGAGGTAACGGTGTCGTCAGGCGCATCGGCTGGCGGACTTCCTGCTGAACCGATACCGGCCTATACGGCCCCCACGATGAAGGCGATGGGGATGTCGTCCCGTCTTTGGCTGGCGCTGATCGTCATTGGCATATTTTTCGGTGCATTCGGTCTTTGGGCGGCCTTCGCGCCGTTGCAATCAGGGGCAATTGCCTATGGTCAGGTCACCGTTGCGGGCAATCGCAAGACTGTGCAGCATCTGGAAGGCGGGATCGTAAAAGACATCCTCGTGCGTGAGGGCGATACGGTCGAGGCCAGTCAGTTGTTGTTACGCTTCGACGGCACGCAGGCAGAGACGCAAATACGTCTTCTGGGCGGGCGGCTGGCGGCAGCAATGGCAACCCGCGATCGTCTCATGGCGGAACAGAATGAGGCTGATGAAATCACTTTTCAGTATGATTCCAGCCAGCCGATGCGCGACAGGCAGTCCGAATATCTCGATATCCTGCTTGGGCAGCAGGAAATTTTCAACGCGCGGCGCAGCTTCCTCGACAGTCAATCGGATCTGACGCAGCAGCGGATCGCGCAGTTGCGAGAAGAGATCAAGGGACTGAGCGCTGAGGTTCAGGCGCAGGAGCGGCAGCTGGCTCTGATCAAGGAAGAGACCGATGCGCTGGAAATCTTGCTGAAAAAGGGGTTTGCGCGAAAGCCGCGTATTCTGGAGCTGAAGCGGCAGGCGGCGGTCATTGCGGGCGAGCGGGAGAAGAACCTGGCTGCGATCGCGCGGGCGCGTCAGCGCATCGTCGAGGCTGAGTTGGCTCTGGGCAGTACCCGGACCCGGTTTATGAATGAAGTCGTCATGCAGTTGCGCGAAACCGAAGAAGAAATTGCCGATCTGCGTGACCGTATCATTGCGGCATCGGATATATTGGAGCGGCTGCAGGTGCGTGCGCCTGTCAGTGGGCGGATCGTCAATAGTCAGGTTTTTACCGAAGGCGGGGTAATTGCGCCGGGCGCACCGTTGATGGATATCGTGCCGGCCGACGAATTGTTGATTGTCGAAGCCCGGATCGATCCGCTGGATATCGATATTGTCTATCCCGGGCTTGAATCTGAAATACGGTTGTCATCCTACCGGACAGATGAAGTCCAGACGATTTTCGGGCAGGTTGAAGATGTGTCAGCCGACAGCCTGATCGATCCGGCAACCGGGCGCAGTTATTATACCGCGCGTGTTGTGATCGATGCGGGCGTGAGTTTGCCTGATGACAAGCGCATCTATCCCGGGATGCCTGTTGAGCTCGTCATCGTGGCGGGTCATCGCACGGTGTTGAGTTATCTGTTCGAACCCTTGTCGCGGCGGTTGGGCCGGGCAATGCGCGAAAGCTGATCAATCGGGTGCCTGCGCGTGTGTCAGGCGGTAGGCTGTCAGCGCACCCAGCAGTGCCATCGTGGATAGGGCGGCGATCGCGGCCTCAGCCCCGAAGCTCAGCAATATGCTGACCAGCCCGCCAATCATGAGCAGCAAGATACCGATCAACGTATTGCTGACCGCGACATATTCAGCCTTCCGGTCACCACCGGCCAGATCGACGATATGCGTCTTGCGGCCAATTCTCACACCCGCATGGGCAATGCCCAGAATGAACAGAACCGCTGCGTAAAAGCCAATATGGGTCATGGCAGCAGGCAGCAAGTATGAGGCAGCCAATACGGCAAAACCCAAAACGCCGGCAATCGCTGCTGCCATTGCCATGGTCGCGCGGCTGGAATAGTCCGACAGCGCGCCCCAGAATGACGCGCTTAATGTACTTGCAAGCCCGGTCGCCAGCATCAGCCAGCCCAGCGCGCTAAGCTCCTGCCCGGTTCTGCTTTGGGCAAGGGTTACATAGACCGGCCCGACAAGCGCTGTTGCGATCATCAAAGCGCGCGCCAGCAGGAATTTCTGTAACTCGCGATCCTGCAACAGCAGCTTGATCTGGGCGGTCAGCAAATCGGAAATACCGCGCGCGCCTTCTGTCGCGCCAGGCAGCTCGGGAATGCGGGCATAAGCCGTGGCGGCGGCAAACCAGCTGATGCCCGCCAGTATGAGCAAGCCGTAAAGCAGCCAGTCGGGTCGAAAATCAGATGGTGCAAGCGCGAAATAGGCGCCGACCGCGCAGGCCACGATGCCAGATAATGTGGCGGCATAGCCGCTGACTTTGCCGCGCTTGCCTTTTGATACAGTTTTTCCAAGTGTATCTTTTGCCGCGACCGAGGCAACGCCGCGGGCGCAGCTGAACAGCACCAGCAGCCCGATGATCAACCAGCCTGCGAGGCTGCCGCTCACACCAAACATGGCCAGTAAACCCATTGCGAGAATAGACGCGCCCTCTATGGCGGACCCGATGACCCAGAACCATTTTCTGACTGCGAAATGTCGAATGTAACCGCCGACCAGGATCTGCGGTATCAAGGCCAGCGCTTCACGTATCGGCACAAGCAGCCCGACAAAAAACATCGGCGCGCCAACTGCGCCAAGCAGCCAGGGCAGGACGATTTTGGCATCAGCCAGGCTGTCGCCGATCTTGCTTAGAGCCTGTGATAGCGTCTGCAGTACAAAACTGCGGGGTTGTTCATTGCATTGCGCTTCGGGGATATCGCGGCATAGCCGGGCATCATCGTCACCCGATACAAGATCAAATATCTGGAAGGTCAGTGTTCGGTTATTGGCGGCGTCCACATAGTCTCTCTTATTGTGATTGTTGTGATCTTGCTATCGTGAAGCGTGCATAAAGCCATAAAGCTATGTCTGTCTTAGTTTAGCCCTAATATAACAAGAGGAGAAGTTCCCGGTGATTCAGCCGCCGGTCGCAGCAATAGTCGGTATCCATGCGAATTGTTGAAGTTTTCCTGGCCTTTCTGAAGCTTGGGCTGACCTCGTTCGGGGGGCCTGTTGCGCATCTTGGCTATTTCCGCGATGAATTTGTGGTCCGCCGCCGTTGGCTTGGCGATGAAGCCTATGGTGAGATACTTGCATTGAGCCAGTTTTTGCCCGGACCTGCGAGCAGTCAGACGGGATTTATGCTCGGCTGGATGCGGGCGGGGCCAGTGGGGGCGCTTGCCGCCTGGATTGCATTTACGGCCCCCTCAGTTGGTCTGCTTGTGATCTTTGCAGCCGTTGTTCAGATGTCGGCGCAGGGCGTTTTGGATGGTGCGTTGCATGGCTTGAAGCTTGTTGCTGTTGTGATTGTGGCGCAGGCGTTATGGGGGATGGCGGGCACATTGGCCCCCGATACCCGGCGGCGGCTCATCGCGATCGGGGCGGCATTGATCGTTTTGATCGCCAGTTCAAGCCTGTCGCACCTTGCGGTTATATTGCTGGGGGGCGTTGCGGGCTGCCTGATATGCCGCGATATACCGACGTCCGGCCGGTCAGGGGAGGGGGGTGGCCTGCAGGCGTTGCGGATTTCGCCCCTGGCTGGCGGAATAGCGTTACTTGTTTTTTTGCTGTTGCTGTTGGCAGTTCCGTTGTTGGAGCTTGCGGGCAATGGGGGGTATCTGGCGCTATTTGACGTGTTTTATCGCACCGGCGCGCTGGTATTCGGGGGCGGGCATGTGGTGTTGCCATTGCTGGAGGCGGAACTTGTGCCTGCGGGCTGGATCACCGCGGACCGGTTTCTTGCGGGCTATGGCGTGGCGCAAGCGTTGCCTGGCCCGTTATTCAGCTTCGCGGCCTATCTGGGTTTGGTTGCCGATGTGCCGCAAAATAGGCTGTTGCTCAGCCTGATTTGCCTTTTGGCAATATTCTTGCCGGGCTTCCTGCTTGTCGTTGGATTTGTGCCCTTTTGGGCCCGATTGCGGCAACGGCGTTTAGTGCTGGCTGCGCTGTGCGGTGTTAACGCTGCGGTCGTGGGGATTTTGGCGGCCGCACTTTATGATCCGGTCGCGCTGGGCGCGATCAAGGAGCCAGGCGATCTTTTACTTGTCGCTGCCGGGCTTGCGCTTCTGATCGGCTTTCGCTTACCGCCCTGGCTTGTTGTCCTTGGGCTTGCACTGGCAGGCTTCGCGGTCGATCGCATCTAGCCTGCCCGATCATATTGCACAAGAGGCGGCCGGAAACAGCCTTGCCGGCAGGGCGTCAAAGCGCTTCGCCGGTTGCTTCGCAGATCCAGTCCGCGACCACATATTCCGCTTGAACATCGCCCGATTGCGGTGCGCGATGCCGGAACAGATTGACCGCAGCATCAAAGGCCAGCGGGTCGGCCAAGCCTAAATTCCGCATTTCGCTATACACCCGAAGGGCAGCATCCCTGATTTCATCAAACATCTTCCTGGCATCCTGCTATTGAAATTCATTCTTAACTTAAACTCACAATAAGATTGGGGTCTTGTCAATGCAAATAGTCGGTGAAAATCCGTATTGGCCCGCCTGCGGCAAATTTACACAGGGTCGGGCGGCTGACCACATGCCAGCGCACCCAGTGGCTTGGCTCAAAAACTATCCCGTAATTGCCTTGTTATATTTGACGAATGCGTTGAAAGGCAGCTTTTGCATGAATAGCGCAAGAATAACGTAGGAAATAAGGAAGGTGATACCTGTCGCTGCCATATAGCCCAGTCCATAATAAGCATATCCGACATTAATGGATACAATAGTGAGGACAGTACTAAGTATTGTCAGGATGCTCATAAGTGTCAGGGTAATGCGTTGTAAGTCGAAATAGGATAACATGACCGTGGAAAACATCAGCATGCATTGAAAAAAGGATCCGATTACGCCAAAGCGGAACATAAACAGCTGCGTCAAATCGGTTTGTACCAATTCAAACATTTTAACCGCACCAAAGACGAAGAGCACGGTCAGACTGCCCTGAAGCACGATCATGTTGCGCATTCCGGCATTCAGGGTGGAAATCAAACTTTGCTGGTTTCGCTGGATCGTCGCCAGTGTGCCGTGGTTCAACATGTCCTGGTAGTAGCGGTGATAGCGCTCGAAAAAGCCTGTTTCCACTATGACCAGAAACAATGACATGCCCGGTACGACAGTGAGGTAGGCAATAAACATCGCGCTGTCGTAATCAGGATATGAGATCAGTCCGCTGGAATGCATTTCGCTTTCGGGCGCAAAAAACCACATGATGAATTTGTCCATCCACAAGGCGATGTTGTAGACGAAGCCGTTCAATCCCAAAATCCAGTGATTTTTGAATGCGGTAAAAATGAGCAGGTAGCTGCCTCTGCCAACAGGATACTCCGCGTATAGCTCGCCGATGAGAACAAATAATGTAACGGTGATGCCAAAACTGAATCCCGCCAGCAAACCGGCGGTGCCAAAATCAGATACAGCCAGAAGAGCGCCTGTTGCGCCGAGCACCAGTCCGACGAAAAATGCCAAGGTCACGCGGGAATAAGCTTTCAACGTACTTAGAAATACGCTGGCCAGCCAAACACCACTGACCAGAAAAAAGTTAATGCACGCCATTGCCGTGGTTATCGGGTCGAATTCCGCATAAAAAACATAAAGCCCCAGCATGATGGGCAGATTGATAAAGGTCAGCAGAAGAACGGCCCCAAAGAACAGGGACGCGCATTCGTCCACCCGCTTCGCAAATACGAGATCCGCAATCTGACGGGTTGTAACCATCATCACCGGGCCTGCCGCGATCAGAGACAGAGCAAAATTGTAAATAACGATGAGACGAAAACTTTGCAGCGTCGCCGCATCGGTCATCTGCGCGCCAAACAAGGAAATGGAGCCCAGCGACAACACGGTCGCAAGCCACGGTCCGGTCGACGAAAAGACGGCGTGTCCGTAGGCTTGGAAAATTCCAGAAAGGTTGTCCTGGCGGGTGAGGCGTCTCAGGCTGAAGCCAATTCCGGCCATACTTCCTCCTCCGCTTCATTCGATAGTTGAAATGGCGTTGTGGGTTGTTCGCTTAATCGCGTGTAAAGCTCGCGATATGCGGCGTCGACATCCGACTTGCGGTAATAGGTCTGAATGCGCTTTTGCATTGCCTCGCTGCAACTATTGTAGCTGGCCTCGTCTGTCAGCAGTTGAATTATACCCTTGGCGGTTGCATGTGCGTTGGCGACCGGCGTCACATACCCGCCCGGCGGCAGCAGCGGACGCTCATCACTCCTGCCGTTCAGCATTTCCCAGCAGGCGCCGACATTTGTCGTTACAACCGGTATGGCTGCGGCGCCGCCTTCCAGGATAACCAACGGTTGCGATTCACTGATGCTGGTCAGGACGATGACATCGGTTTTCGGCAGATATTCCGATAATTTGACACTGCCAAGGAATTTCAGATTATTGGTCAGCCCGAACTGCTCCACAAGCGACTGCATCCGGGCGAAATACTCCTCATCTTCCTCCGTCGGCCCCATCACCAGAAACTCCGCATCCGGCACCTGCTTGATGACAAAGTTACAGGCCTGAATGAAGGTTGCGACGTCCTTGATCGGCACGACGCGGCCGATAAAAGCGACGGTGCGTCGCGGGCGTTGCGGGGGCTTCAGCTTGCCATAAAAATCGATATCGACGCCGTTGGGAATAACACTCAGCCTGTCGGCAGGTGCGCCATCGTGAAGCTGCATCTCCTTGTTCACTTCATGCAAGGTGATGATTTCATCGCAGGTTTCATAACAGGCGAGCGCATAGGCAGAAAATGCATTTATCCAGACATTGCGCAGGTCATTATGACGTTTGCCGAGCTCAAGTGTCGGTGCGCTGGTATCATGCAGCCAGTCCGCCATCGCCAATTCGATGCGTCGCTCGTTCGTGTAAAGGCCATGTTCAGTCAGCATAACGGGTCGGCCGGTTTCAATTTTTGCACGTGCTGCAGCCAGACCGGCATAGCCAGTTGATAATGCATGGTACACCTTTGCCCGCGGCAGAGGGGCCAATAATCCGGCATACAGGCCGGTTAGCAATGTTCGCCAGGACCAGAAAAAGTCGATAAAGGAAAGATCGTCATAGGAATGGCTGTACATACTGGTAACCAGTTCCCAGGCAGGTAATGAATTCAGCAGTGAATTGCTTCCGACCTGCGCCTTGAACGGGGCAATCGAGTGAATGATTGACATAAGGTCCGCCGCCGATCCGCGTTCGAGCAGGTTGACCAGCGGCTTTTCAAGTTCCCGGCAAAGATGCCGTTGTTTTCTGAATCTCTTTGCGCCAGCGCGAATTGTCTGAATAGAGACGATAGTCAGGCTGACAATGTTATCCGGCATCTCATAGCGGATATTCTTTACCTGATCTTCGGTCGTAATACAGAATAGAGCAAAGGTCTTGTCACTTTGCATTCCGATGACATCGTGGACCCAATTGGATACCCCGCCTGTGACATAGGGGTATGTACCTTCCAGCAGCAAACAGACATCAGCATCATATTCATCTGGTTGATACTGCTTCCTCAGTAGGCTTCGCGGCGGATTGATGGCATTAATTTGTGTAACCACTTGTCTCGCCTCCCCCCCAGAATTGAAGTGATTGAATCAGTGCGATCGGGTGATCCTCCGATGACAGACGATCTTTCCAGTAACGCGCGGCGGCGCGGAGTTCATCAAAATGTGCGGTTTGATATAGCGCTTCGATCGTCCATGGCAGCATCTTGAGAGGGATTTGCTCCACTCCCTTGATTTCCTTGCTGAGCAGTGAAAGAGCCTCGAACGGTTCACCGTTACGTAGATAGAGGCGAACCAATGCGAGGCGGTAGTTGCCTTTGTCTGTGGCGGCATCGGCTAGTTGCTGATACATTCTAATCGCATTGCCACGCACTTCATGCGCCGTTACGTCCGCCAGCAGCCCGCTGAGCGCATAGCGGTCATAGGCATCCGCCAGATTTCTGAGTATGTCTAGATCACCTGGCTTTGCTTTCAGCGCTTTTTCGAATTTATCGATTTCATCGCGATGTTCGCTTTCGACCCGCGCGGCAAGCGCCGCTGCCTGTACGCGAATAGCGGGTTCGTTATTGTTAAGCGCCTTCTTCAGGGCATCATTGAAATGCGGTTTGTAGTTTCGCGCCAGATAGGCAATGACTTCCACACGCTCATCAATCGTGCCGTTCTCAAAAACATCCGATAATGGTGCGACATCCGTATCCAGATTGTTCATGATCGAGCGTTTTTTCATCCGTACTTCCTGATAGATCAGCTCTTCGGGCGTGTGTTCCCATTCGGGGAATAGCAAGTCGTACCAGTCGTCCGCACCGCTTCTGCTGTGGGGTGACAGAAACCATGCGCTAAAACTCAATAATGTTCCCAATGCGCCAAACGGCCCCATGATGGCGGTTGCGATGGCCAGGGTGATGGAAAAACGCCGGTCTGCAAGTTTGCGCAAGCCCGCCCAAAGCAGCAGCAGCGCACTGAGTGCTGCATGCACGATAAGAATATCTCGGAAATCAAGTAATCCTTCTATCGCGTAATATCCGGCGAATAACTCAACCACAACGGAAAGGATTGCGATGATCAAGAATTCAAGATGATTAAGAAGGCCGCGCATGCTTTTCCCGTATTAAGAGCTTCACTTTTCGCCGAGTAACTCTATTTCGCAGCGAATAAGTTCCGGATAGTGTTCCAACCCAAGCGCAGAAGCGATTTTCGGTCTGATTTTCTCGACGACCATTTCTGCGGATTGCGCATCGGCGGTGGGCAGCAATATATGATAACTATTCCCGTCTGCATCACCTTCGAAGAATAAATCGGTATCGCGCAGGGAAGTATCGATCACCGTATTGATCCGGGCTGCAGACTCGTTCGCATTGTTACCCATTCGGGTAACCTCGGGAGGCAGGAATAACGAGGCGATGGCAATATTGATGCCAGTTCGTCTTGCCAGAGAGCTCAGAAAGTTGATTTGCTTTTCATAGAAAACAGACGACAGTGCATTTCCGCCGTCGGCAATCATGCTGTTTTGCGCCATTTTTCCGTAACGCTCAGCCTGCCCCAGCGTGACGCCGATCCAGCCAGCGACAGCGCGGATCATTTCGACGGCGTAAAATGTAAGGTTTGTCAGAGGAATTGATTGAATAATCAGCGCTCCCAGCACTTGCTCTGTCAGGGGGTCGATGATCGGCGCTGCAACAATACCCGAATGATCGAGTATTTTCTGATCAACTTCCCGGTTTACCGAAACCAGGCGGCGCTCCCCAACGAGCGCCCGAAACAGAGCCGTCTCGGGTTTAATTAATTCAGGAAATCTGTCGCTCTCTGTCCAACCGTTACGAACATTTACACGTAACCCCTCTTCTTCCAGAAAATAAAAAGCGAACTTACTTGCATTTGTTGTGTGTTGAACAAGCTCAATAGAATCTGAAAGAGCTTCGTCATAATGGCGGACATTCATTGTCCCGGCGAGTACGAACGCAGAAACCGACGACTTCACCTGACTGGCAATATGTTCTTCCAGCCGGGTCTTGGTTGCGTCGCTTTCCTTATAAGCATCGGTCATATCATCGGCGCGTTGTTTCTCCGAGACTAGCGCGTTAACCAGCTCTATTCGGTTTTGAACATGCCGATTGGTCAGCTCACCGAGAACGATCGAAGTGACGAACCACATCAGTGGGCGGGCAGACAAAGTGAACAGGTAATTAAAATAATCCTGCCCCATGTCCTGAGATGGGAAATCGCCGGTGAACAGCAGAATGCTGCTGATACCCGCAGCCATCATTCCCGGCGTTGTGCCATATTGCACACTGAGCAGGATAACCGGCAGCCAGAACGGGTGAGGATAAATGCTCCAGTAACGATCGCCCGCAAAAAAATAATGATCGGCCGCAATCGCTATCACCATGAACAGGGTGATTTCCACGAATGCACTCAACTTGATGCCCGGAAGTATGGTTTTGGGCGGCGTCGTTAATTCGGTTATGATTTCATTTGTAAAGCTTGAACTCATCTCAAGTTATACCGGTATTAATTGGTTTAGTTGTAAATCAAGAATTAAGTATACGCTGAATTAATAATATTTTCCTTATCGTTTTAAATTGTCGATAAGGCGCTTTAATCCACTATTATGATCTTCGGCATATCGATAGACGAAACCGAGGCTGGCGGTAATCACCGAACGGTCCGTATCCGTCAGATCGACACCGAAACTCACATCACCGCGCAATTGCAGATCCTGCGTGACGTCGGCGATGAAGCCGGCGCCGGCGGAAGGCCCCGCCTCGCCATAGCGATCCTTGCCATAGCCAAGTGTGGCGCGCGCCTGCAGCCATTCATCCCATTCATGCCGAACGGTTGCCTGCACGAAATGAAGCTCCCGGTGTTCCAGGGGGATCGGAAAAAATTCATCATTATTGACCGGATCGAAACGGCGGGTTCTGGTTAGCCGATATTCTGAATCGTACACATAACCAACTTCCCACTGTGGAAAGCTCTGATTAATCGGGTAGGCGACTGTAAAATTGCCGCCGACGCTTGTTGCCAGCCCGTCATTTTCCCTCAGATTATAGCGTCTCAGAAAGGCCTGGAAGCTGATGGGAATTTCGCGGCGGAATGATGTCAGATAACTGCCCAGAATTTGGTCTCGGCTGCCATCCTGCACGAAACTCTCGACAAAGTCCCAACTCGGCTCATGATAGGTAACTGCAATGCTGCGTTCGGGCTCGACGCCGACGAAATTGTAGCGAAGGCCAAGCCCCGGCCCGGAACCACCGGCAAACAAGGTGCCTTGCACGGAATCCGCTTCTGGCCAGTCATATTGCACGTTAAGCGCGGCACGGTGCCTGAAGCCATCAAAATCCGCCAGTGCACCGCTGCGCCGCCGCAGACCATCGACGCCCGATTTGGCCACTTCATAGTGAAGTCCGGTCTTTATGTTATCGGTCAAATAGTCTTGCCAGTCGAAAATCGCTGTGATCCGGCGCTCACCATCCTCCGGGCTGTTATTGATCAATTCGCCTGCGATACGCGGACGATGGATGTCCCGTAGTTCCTGTTCGGCACGACGCAAGGTTTCATCCAGGGGGCGGAGTATCAGCGCCCGCTGATATTCCGATAGTGCGGCCCGCCAACGGCCGCGCTGCCGATCCACATCCGCCAATGTTGAATAGATCTGCGGATTGTCGGGCGCGCGTTCCGCAAGTTCAACCAGCATGAGTTCCGCATCGTCATATTCGCGGGTACGCGCCTTGTAGGTGGCCCGCAACAGATCCGTTTGCAATGCAGTTTGGAAATCCGCCGGCTCTTGTGCACTGTCGCTTTCGGAAATGGCTGTGGAAGCCAGGCTCATCCGGATCAGCACACCATTATCCAGAAGCTCGATATCATGTTCGACTTTACTGGTCGCCACGATCAATACCGCGTCATAGCCATAGGATAACTCAGCGAGCCAATCGGGTGCGTCTTGCTGTAGTTCCGGCAGCCGTGTTGCATCAATTGCATCTGCAAAACGCAATAAGAGCTCACGCGGATTTCTTGTGTCGATTTCTGTGACCAGCGCGTCAGTGCTCAGGGTGATCCGCGCCTGATCCCCGTCAATCGACAACTCGCCAACCACCGGAAGCGGAGCGGCCAGGGCCGTACCACGCAAAAATGCGGATGTGACGATAATTGCCGCCGCCACGTATTTTAGTGGACGGCACGCGCATCTAAAAATTGCCATACCAATTATCCGGTTGGCCACAGAGTTTTCCGGGCCGGTCGTAATTCATTTTTGTCTAATAAAAACTGTGCGTAATAAGGGATGACCTCCTTGCGTATTGCGCTTTTGGCCATCAGATTTTCAAATTCTTCCCGGGCCTGACTATCATTGCCCAGACGATGTTTAACCAGTGCCTGAATTATTTTTGTAGATGAATCTTGTCTATCAATTTTATCAATAGCCGCCAATGATTTTTCATAATATTTCTGGGCAATATCGTTCTCTTGCGCATTGCGTGCAATTTCACCCAATTGGAACAAGCTGTTATAATCGGCCTTATCACCAACCAGGCTGACATAATGTTGCAGCCGGTTCTGGGCAGCGGAAAACTCCCCTGCGAAAAATGCGGATTGCCCGGCTCCTTTCAGCGCCTCGATATGTTGCGGACGGACAACCAGGATCCGTTCAAATCCGCTCCGCGCAATATCCGTAAAACCTTCTTCGAAACCGACGGTGGCGAGAAACAGGACATCGGAAATCTTGGTCGCATGGTTGAGATGAAATCCGACATATTCTTTCAGCTTATTGCGGTCTTCGAGCGACCGCAGCGCACGTATCGTTGCGCGTGCAAGATCGTCAAGCTCGCCTGTGACCGGCTCGAGTTTCGCCAGTTGTATTGCAATATCGGGCGTACGTGCATTAGTCAGGATTTCAACCCATTTCGCAAGCTCTGCGCGGCCGCGATAGTTAGTCATCCCCTGATCGGCTAACCAATTGACGGCCTCGGGGCCAGGTCTGGGGCCCCACAGATAAAGTAGCTGGTTAAGGTCATCGGAATCCGGCGCGGCACCATCAGCGAGCAGTTTCAAGACTTTGACTGCGCGATCCTTGCGGCCGGATTCCAGTAGAAGAAAAACAATATTGCGGCGTTCTTCGATACTGATACCCGGCTGCGATCCCCGCGCCTCGAGATAGTCGAGCAAGGCCTCAAGCCCCTTCGCTTCCTGCAGCGCAGTCTGGTAAGTAAACTCCCAATCGCCGCCCTTCTCGCGGGCCAGCCGTTCGATAAAGGGAAGGGCAGCCCCCGCCCCGCCAACCTCCAAGAGGTAGTAAGTCAGACTTTCCCTTGTCTCATCGTCAATATTTGACGACGTCAATGTCCGCGACAAGGCGCGCAACCCGGCGCGCGGCTTTTTCGCCTTGAGCGCGGTATCCACATAGGCTGTCAGCCAGTCGATCCCCTCCGACTGAACCAGCCGTTCCATCCAGGGCAGCGCTTGACGGAAAGCTTCCGCATCGACAAGGCCCTGCACATGGGTGGGATATTCCTCAGTGCCCTTTGCCTCGCGCAAGCCAAGCAAAGAGGCATCAATCAGCTCCCCGCGTATTGGCGCGCCTTCGGCATAGGCTGCCCGTAACGCAGTGACATATGTGGCGATCAATGCGGTGCGTTCTTCTATTTCAGGTTGCTGCACAAGTTCGCGCAGGAATGGCAATGCCTGTTTGGCCTGCCCTGTGCGGATCAGTGCGTCGGCAAGCAGCCTGCGTCGCACACTGTCAGCCTGGATCATGAAGCGGTCTTCGGCGACGGCTAGCGACAGTTTGTCCGCCTTGCCATCCACTGCCGCAAAGTACAGATCCTGCAATGCATAAGGCTGGATCTGCCGTGGATCCTGTTCCTTGTACCATTTCAAAACTTCTGTCTCGCGCCCGGCCGCAGCGCTCAATACTGCCCAGCCAGCATAAACAGGCGGTGTCGTGCGGCCGTTATCGATCAGTCGCTGGAAGTAATTGCGGCCAGGCTTGATTTCATCGAGTACCCAGTAAAGGCTGGCAACCTGACTTAGGACCCAATCGGGAATCTCATCGCCTTCGCGCTCTAACGTTTCCACCAGATAAATTCTGGCCAGATCGTTGCGATCAAGATCCATCAGAAGCTGGAGCAGTGTCATGCGGCGTTCAAGTGGCAATCCTTCGCGTTCCAATGCGACCATCGCCCATTTCATCGCCGATTTCCGGTCACCAAGAATGAGCGACAGGCGTGCGCCCAGGACCGGCGCGATTTCAAGGAACTGTTCGCCGCGCCCGTGAACGATCGTCTCGGCAACTTTGATCGAACCTGTTTCAACTGCGGTTTCAACCACATAGACAAGCGTACCGCGCGCGAACAGGAAAGGGTCGGCCGTCTGGCTGATGTCAAAAGCTGTATCGTAATCTTTTTCATCAAGCGCAAGATTGACGAGCATATCCAGCATGCTGTCCTTCAGCTTGCCCGCGTCATGCACTTTCTTCAGCCGTGCGAGCGCGCGCTGCTTCTGGCCTGTTTCGGCTTCGGCAATCGCCAGTTGAACTTCGATTGCGATATTGTCGGGATAGCGCTCCTGCGCCTTCAAGAGAAACTGATAAGCAACTTTCTGACTTGAGCGGAATGCGAGCGCTTCAGCGAGTTCTGCGGATGCATCGGGATTGTTTTTCAGAACAATCCATTCCAGTGCACGCTGAACAGCAAGTGTGTCCTGATCGGTCTGCGCCAGCAGACTGACCCAAAGCAGGATGGCATTCAGTTCGACGTCGCCTTTGGTATCTTCATACAGCGCCTGCAGGGTTTCGGCGGCGACATTGAGCTGGCCAAGCGATGCGCCGATTTGCGCGAGGTTCAGGTAATCGCGGGGTTCCGCCTCGGCCGAATTCACAATACCTTGCAGGATTGTCACCTGGTCCTGATAGCGGCCGAGCGTGTTATACAAATCCGCCAATTGCCGTAAAACGCTCACATCCGGTTTTAGCTCGCGGATCTCCTCCAGTGTCCGAATGTAATCGTCATAACGCTGCGCATACTGATAATATTTTGCGAGCTTTTGCAGGGCGGAAATGTCATTCGGGTGCTTTTTGACATAACTGCGCATCAGTTCGATCGCCTGATCGACCTCGCCATAATGAATATAAAGTTCGACAAGCCCGCGCACGACTTCGACGGAATCGTTGCCTTTTTCGATTTCCTTCATGTAGGTGGCTTGGGCGGAATAAAACTCCTTGGAGCGGAATCGTGCTAACGCCAGATCCTGCTCTTTGGGGATAAAGAGGTAACTCATTCCCGCCGCAAGAAGTATAACGGGCAGGATCCAAAACAGGTTCCGGATCATGACTCATTTACCTTGCTGACCAGGATATGAACCTGCCTTTCGCTCCAGGGGCCAACCGGTTCATCCGCTGCAGAGAATGCGAGAATACCGCTATCGTCGACTTTGACCTGCCTCTCGACAATGGTATCGCCACGATCAGTTACAGCGATTTGATAAGTTCCGGGATTTGGAACCAGCCAACGCATATCCCCTTTGCCAAAACCTTTGGCAGAAAAAGTGAAGCTATCGGCTTTGACTTGTCTTTTCTTCAGAATGTCCCATTGCGCGCCAAGCAGATAGGGCGCTGAATCCGCATTTGGGCGGTCTGTTTGAGACCGTGTGGTGAGGGCGATGACCGGCTCGATAGCGCTGGGATCGATAGAAACGTAAAGACTTCCATGTAGCCAGCTTTGCCCGATGACGCCGGAAGAGCGTGAAAAATCGACGGCGCGATAAAGTGCGCGGTCAAAGCGGAATGTATTTAAGGCGCCGCGATCCTCGATGCGCCATTTATCCTTTTCCAGGCGAATGACTTTCGTTGTGAAAAAGCCTTCGCCAATACGGGCATATTCAGATGTACGCATACGCAGCAAAGGCAGCTCTTGCGCGTGCTGATAGTTCAGATACAAGGCATTCAGCGCCGCTTCGCGTTCACCTGAATAATAGTGGTAATAGATGTTGAGCGGTTTCAGCCGGATCGGGGAGTTTGTGTTTCGGGCCGTGTTTTCCAGGAAGCGAAAACCAAAGAAACGATCGGTCCAGTCCTCTGTATAGGTGTTTTCGTTGCTGTTGGATGAGTAGATTTGAATCTCATCACCAACCCGCAGTCCGACAGGCGCTACCCAGGCGAAAGACGCGAATTCGGGATCAAACCGTGTGTCGCCACCATTGATGTTCGTGAGGCCGGCTTCGCGCGTGCTTTTCAGAACTGCTTCGAATGGCTGTGTGTTGCCCGACCATTGTATGACTTCGACGCGTTTGTGCTCCGGCGCAAGCTCTTCAATAACGCGATTTGCCTCAATAACTTCGAGCTCGACAGAAAATGGTTCCAGCGCATAGGCGCGTGGGCGTTCATAGCGATCTTTGATCAGCCTCTCTTTCTTGTCTTTATCAAGCTTTTTTTGCCGCTTTAGTTCAGGGTATTTTGCGAATAACTTTTCAGCAGCCGGGTATTCCTGAAAAAAGAATGTTTCGAGATCGCGGTGATTGTTATTTGCGAAAAAGCCCCAATCAAAAGGGTGGCTGAATGTGTGACTGCCGACTTCGACATTGGGCAGAGCGAATGTTTCACGCACGACTTCGCGTGTTTTCGCGCTGCCATGCCAGTTCAGGTCGATATCCGCAGCAATCGGTGCAACCGTAACCGGCATATCAGGAAATTTTTTTAGGATTTCATCCAACACCACTTTCGATGATAATGTCGGCGTTTCCTTGTAACGCTCAATCCACGAGATGTTGGCGAGGCCATCGCCGTCAATGTGGCTGTAAAAAATCCGCCGCCCGGCACGGGTGGTCGTGTCGGGTACGGGGTCATTGCCCGGTTCGAAAACTTCGGCAAAAAACCGGAACGGGTTAAGGCGCCATTTCTTGATCCAGCGTTTGGTACCCGCCACCTTCAATTCATACATCGCATAGCCATCGGCCACGAATCCTGCATTGCGGGTCGTCACGATTGCATCGGATTCCAGACCGTCGCGGGTTCTTAAAATCAGATAGCGATTACCATAATTCGTATCCAGTGCCCTTACGATGTTATACGGAGGAAGTGTGCCCGATAAATCGTGCTCGAATTCCACCATATTTTTGTCGGCAATGATCGTCTTGACATCATAGGTAACTGAAACGGAGGAGGCCTCCTCCCTCAGGCCGATCAATTCCAGAAAGTTACCAATACGGACGGATGAAACGGGTCGGCCATTTTTGTCATATGAAAAACCGAACTCACCCAAGATCGCAAAGCGCATGCCGCGTGCGGCCATCCTGGATGCCCAATTGAGATAGGCATTTGGATCAGTAAACACATCATTTGAACGGAACCAAGTTATGACCCCCCTGATGTTTGAATAATCCTCAATCTCCGGCAGGCCATCCTCGACAGCGTGGAAACGCAGGGTGAATCCCATGTGATTGAGTGGCGTTTCCGCAGCCGTATGAATACGGGACAGGACAGGCGTTTCTTCCGACTCGCGGGAATAAAGTGCCAGAATTTCACGCGGAACCAATTTCCCGTCTGCCTGCCCGGAATCCCCAGACAGCTTTGCGGCATGCAGGCTGGATGCCGTGCAAAATGTGAGGGCAACGGCAAGCAGGAGGACAAACGCCGCGAGCTTGCCGCGAACATGGTGTTTGTTCATCGCGCCGAACCGGTTCATGGTGCAGGCTCCGGAATGAGCTTGTGCAGATCAACCGTTGCGACATAGGGCAGAAAACCGTTTGAGCGCTGCTTTGCGTAAAGCTCCCGTACCCGTTGGGTATCGCTGATGTCCCAATAGTCGAGTGTCATGACAATCAGATCGGGATTGATTTTCTTCAGGCTTTTCAGCATGTCGACTTGATAGGTGTAATCGTCCTTTGTCGTCGGTTTGGCGCGCTTTTCTTCAAAGTCATAAGTTGTGTAGACCGATTCACCCAGAACGCCGGTAATGGAAGCGGCGATTTGAGGCAAAATTTCGTATCCCCGGTTGACGATTATTTTCGTTTCGGGGAATTCTGCGGCAATTGTCCGAACAAGCATCGCCGCGGCATCGGCCATGCCCCGATATTTAACGGGGTCTTCCTGTTCGAGCTCGATCGGGTTATCGAGTGTATCGATAAAGATACCGTCAAACCCCGAGCGTAAAATCTCCGGCACGAGCTCATAAATAACCCGCTCGGTCCAGGCGCGGCTGCGCATATCCACATAGTAGCTGCCCGGCCAGTTAACATTTTCGCGCAGCAGAATGCCGTCCTTCTTCACTGCCTCGAAATGGCTGCGATACTGTTCCACCTCGCCCAGGCTGATATAGCCATAGACGGTCGCGCCGGCCGCCTGTACAGACTGGATCGACGGATGGTGCTCACTATCAAAGACGACAATATCGTAATCTTCGAACGCACTGGGGGGCAGTTCGTTATGATAGTAGACCACCCAGTTTTTCGGGTTGCTGTTGCCAAGTGCAGGATAGGGCATATTGCAGACTACAACCGTAATTGTGAGCAACCCGCAAAGAAGAACATATCTTTTTAATCGATTGCCTAAACGCATTTCAGGCCCTTCATTATAAATAATTCTCGCCCTAAAACCCAATATCACTGGAAGACGAGCTTGCCATAGCAGCAATAAATTTTATGTTACACTATGCGACCTCAAAAGGTTTCCAACAAATGGAAATCTTTTGTAACGGTTTTGTAAAGGAATGTCGCAGTAAGAAGGTGGCAACTCTACCGAAAATTAAAAATTCTGGTGTTGCTATATGCTCTCCGCCGATATCGACGCGCATTTGTGCAAGTTTTACGGTAGATCTGAAGTGGTTGTAATCAATCTTTCTGCAAATTCTCTTTACGGCTAATATATTCGTCAAAATTCCTTGCTAAACGCTGAATTCTTTCTTCAAAACACATTGGCTACGAATATCAAGGTAACCATTTTCTTAGTTAAAACCCGCCCTAAAATTCACTCCAAAATCAGAAGCTGAGCGGCCAATCCACCAAAAACAGTGGAATTTAAAATTAACCTTTCCTAACTGTTCTGAGTGCGAATGTCAAATATCAATGGTGTGATGAATGCAAGATATTATTGCAAATTTTGTTGCAGGATTTTGTGTATCGCACGGTTCATGTGCGCAGGCCCGCCACATTGATTTGCCCAGAATAGTTTTATTCGCAGGTTCGACGTGTTGGGCCGGCCCTGGTCTTGCAAACACTCATCCAAGTAAACCGTTAACAATTAAGCGTTCTTTTATCGACCGCAAGGGCGGCTTCCTTGATCGTCTCGGCTAATGTGGGATGAGCGTGGCAGGTGCGTGCGAGGTCTTCGGCCGCGCCGCCAAATTCCATGGCAAGGGTCGCTTCACTGATCATATTGCCCGCATCAGGCCCGATAATGTGGACGCCCAAAATCCGGTCGGTCTTGGCGTCGGCCAGAATTTTGACGAAGCCTGCGGTTTCGCCTGCTGCCTTTGCGCGCGCATTGGCCGCAAATGGCGCTTTCCCTGCGCGATATTCAATGTTTTCGGCTTTCAGCTCATCTTCGGTCTTGCCAACCCATGCGACTTCAGGGG
The DNA here is from genome assembly GCA_937888955.1 of uncultured Alphaproteobacteria bacterium. GTDB lineage: Bacteria > Pseudomonadota > Alphaproteobacteria > UBA11222 > UBA11222 > CALAQW01. Next base: position 22,729 of record CALAQW010000189.1, read on the forward strand.
CGGTATACACAACGCTGGGGATCGCGTCATAATTGACATGCCCGGACTGACCGGCAAGCAGTTCCGCAACGGCAACTCCCTCATCTTCCGCCTTATGCGCGAGCATCGGTCCCGCAATAACGTCGCCAATCGCGAAAATACCGGAAATATTCGTCTGATAATGGGAATCGGTGACGATCATGCCGCGTTCCATCTGCACACCGATATCCTCAAGGCCAAGGCCTGCGGTTCGAGCGGACGCTTGCGCTACCTCGCGCGTCACGACG
>CALAQW010000190.1 GCA_937888955.1 uncultured Alphaproteobacteria bacterium
GTTACGGCCAAGCGCACCAGGCGCGCGGCTTGCCGCGGCTTGGCGAAATACTGGGCCTGCCGCGACAACGGCTTGACGCGGCGGGCGAGCGGTTGCCGCGCGCATTGATGGTCAATATCCGCCATGGCGACGCGCGGCTATCCAGGCTTGTGCCGCGCATCCGCCCCGAAACGATAAGGGAACGGATGCTGCTGCGGCGGCGCGATGTGGATGAATGGTCCCGCCGCCTTGCCCAAGCACAAAGCCGCCGTTTGGTGACGGAGCGGCAAAACCTCTCGGCGCTGGGAAAATTGCTTGGTTCACTCAGCTATCGCGGGGTACTCGCGCGCGGATTTGCCGTTATCCGCGATGCCGATAACCAGCCGCTCCACCGGGCGGCGGAAGCCCAACCCGCCATGCCTGTCTCCATCGAATTTCAGGACGGCCGCAGAACAGCGGTAATCGAGCCGGGAAAGACCGCCATCGGAAGCGGAATGCAAAAAACTTCCGCAAAGCCCAGGACAGCACAGAAAAAGAACCCGCAAGGGGAGCTGTTCTGACGCTGCGTTATTTTCACATTGCCGGGTTTCGCCTATCATGCCGCCGAAGCCCGTTCATCATCCAATAATTCGTTTTGCGTTCAATCTTCAAAGTAGTTCCGAATGACATCAGCATCACAAAAGGCCGCGATCGTGCATTATGGCCTTGCCGACTATCAGATCCTGACACCGGGCACCTTCGTGACCTGCGCGGTTACAGGCAAACCCATCCTGTTGGAGGATTTACGCTACTGGAATGCTGACCGGCAGGAAGCTTACCTCGATGCCAATGTGTCCGCGCAACGCGAACAGGAACTCGCGGCGAGCGCCTGAGATGTGGCATCGCGCGCATATCGTCATTCTGTTTGTCTTTGGCTTGTCGATTGGTGTGGTTTGCAGCGCAAATCAGCCATCCGCCGCCCTTGAGCTCACGATTGAGGGCGAGCCTGTTCAAGGCGGGCTTTTGTTTGCGCGCACAACGCCTGGTGCTGTGGTGCATCTTGACGAACGGCCGCTCAAGCTCGATGCGGAGGGGCGCTTTGTCTTCGGGTTCGGACGCGACGCAGCAACCGATTCCCTGCTTATTATTCAGCACAAGGATCAGCAGATTGACTACCCGCTGAGCGTCAGACAGCGGGACTATCAGGTTCAGCGCATTGATGGTTTGCCCTCCAAAATGGTCAGCCCGGACCAGAAGGCGCTTGAACGCATCCGGCGTGAAAACAGGCAAATCGCGCAAGTGCGCGCAGGTTATACGGAAAGCGATGCCTTCCGCGCAGGCTTTATCCTCCCGGCAGAAGGCCCGATTTCCGGGGTCTATGGCAGTCAGCGGATCCTCAACGGGGAACCCCGCCGCCCGCATTTCGGCCTCGACATCGCCGCGCCAACGGGAACGGCAGTAATTGCCCCTGCGGCGGGCACGGTCGCATTGGCCGAACCTGATCTTTATTTCACTGGCGGCACGTTAATGATCGATCATGGACGGGGGATCACAAGTGTGTTTTCCCATCTTTCCGCACTTACCGTGAGCGAAGGCGACTTTGTCGCGCAGGGAGAAAAAATCGGGGAGATCGGCGCCACGGGCCGCGCGACAGGCCCGCATCTTGACTGGCGGGTGAACTGGTTCGAAGTACGGCTTGACCCCGCCTTGTTATTAAACGATCGAGACCAGGTCACATACCCATAAACATGATTTCCATCTGGGCTGATTTGTGATTCAAACTTTCTAACCAGGGAGGTTTGATATGGCGCGTTTTGATCTGACGGATTTTGAGTGGTCTGTGGTCCAGCCCCTTTTGCCGAACAAGCCGCGCGGAGTGCCGCG
>CALAQW010000191.1 GCA_937888955.1 uncultured Alphaproteobacteria bacterium
GGTTTGGCAGGCGGCTCAGCCTCTCCCGCTCCCGGAGCCGCCTGCCAAACCCGCCGTTGTACCGAGGTTCGGCCAACTAAACGCAATCAGCAGCCCCAGGTCGGGCTATTGAATATTGGCCGGGTTCACATTGTCCTGGAACTGATTAACGACAGTTATGTTCGACAGGGTCGAATCGAATTCCAGCCCTACCCAGGTGTTGCCGACCTGTCCGGTGGGCGCCTGAATATCTGCAAGCACATTGCCGCTGACGATGGTGCTGCCACCCGGACCGCGCGAAATCTGACCGTTCTGGATCAGGCGCATGCGGGCGTTGGCTTCATTGGAAAGCGCGGTAGAGCCGACGAGATTACGATCGCGGAAGTTATGCAGTGACGCACGGTAGACACCACCACTGTTCAGTTGGGATATACCGATCACTTCTGAACCGCCATTTGCGACATTGTCAGCATCCAGTTGTGCAAACGGAGCGCTGTTGAAATTGCCAAAATTCTGATAGAAAACATGAAACCGGCCATCGCCGCCCGGGTTCGGCCCGGTCAGATGCGTATCAAGGATACCGATATTGCTCCAACGGGTTTCGATGGCGGTGGGGATTGCGACACCAAAGGGAAGTGTTCCGAATCCGAGTTCCTGTGCAATTTCGACCATATCATTGATGGCTTGTTGCGGATTTTCCGCATCCGAGATCCCGGCGCCTTCTTCTGTCGCATTGAAGGCCTGCGAGTCGATTTTTTGAACAGTCTTCAGCGGTACGGCTATTTTCTTTGCGCCTCCAGCCGTTTTGGCGGCTCCCACTCCCGCGGCATTTTCTGCTTGCTTTGGACTTCCGCCACCGGCCGGTCCGCCGGCATTCTGCGGCCCGCCTTGCGGTCCGCCGTCATTTGCCTGATTGCCACCCTGGTTCTGCCCGCCGCCCTGGTTGCCAGCCTGGCCGCCACCATTCTGTCCGCGTGCGACGGGGCCTGTCAGGCGTGCCTGCATCGCCTGCGTGATGCGCGGCGGGGTGGGGATCGCGGGGCCGGGGGCCATGCCGGGCCGGATAAAGGTGCCAAAGCCCGCGCGCAATACGTCGGTTGATCCCATTTCATTGGAAACGGTCATGCCGCCGGCGCGCAAATTGCCGTCATTATTGGCACCCGGGCCAAGCAGGCCGACAAAGGTCTGATCTTCCGTGGTTTCCGGATCGTCAACCGCAAACAGCGCGGTTCCGCGCACACCGATCGTGGCGGTTCGCGTCTTGATCGTGACATTGGTGGGGTTGGCGCTGGCAACCTTGCCCGATACATAGCGCAATACACCCCGCGTGAAGTTCGCGGTCAGCTTGCCTGTGTCAGTATTGGGGTCATAGACGAATTCATCGATCACAAGCTGGCTGTTGGGGCCGACGGTGAAAACAGTTTCGTCAAGCAGCAGGATCTGCATACGCGAGGCGTCAGCGCTTTCAAGCTTGTCGCCAAGCAGCATATCCATGCCCGAAACAACCGCTTGCTTGCTTTCCCGGTCGCCTTCGGAAACTGCGACCGAACCGCTGACACCTGCGGCGATTCCCGCTTGCGTTGCCGCAAATGCCACAGATGGCATGAGGATTGCCGACGAAACGGCTGCAAAACCAACCAATTTCCCGAAAATGTGCATTTTAACTACCCCGACAAGGCCCCGAACTTGTCTTTTGTTGTCAGATTTTTGCGCAAGCGACAAGTGCACAAAGGCAACAATTTGAATTAAAACTGATACGACTTCTCAAACAGAGCTTGAAGCAGCCAGTATAGGGCTGCATAGATAAGCCGTATTTTGACGTATTTGATGGTGAATCGAGTAACATGGGGCGCGGGGCGGTGTTGGAATATAGCAAACTCTTGCAAGGGCAGGCGACGAAAAGGCGTGGCCTGACTGTTACATCTGTTTTAGCCGCATGTCTGGCAATTACGCAGGTCCATGCGCAGCCGGTCGGCACGGAGGCGGCGGAGCGGCGGACGAAAGAGGCCACGCAGCAGGCCGGCAAGACTGTCGCGGCCGACGATGATCTGATGGCCGCGGCGGAGGCATTGCCGCCTGTCACCTTTTCTCAGGTTCTGGAATCGCCTGACGATCCGGCGGTGAATCTGCGCTACGCGCAGGATTTGATCCTGAAAGGCAATGTGCAACTGGCTGCCGCGACGGTTGAGCGGATATTGATCAGCTATCCGGACGCTGACAGTGTCAGGCTGCTTTACGCGATTTTGCTGTACCGCATGGATGTACTCGACGATGCCGCCGCGCAGCTTGATATTCTGGAAGGGCGCAGCACGGATGATGCGGTCCTGAAAGAAGTTGCCCGGTACCGCAAGCTGATTGACGAACGGAACCGCCCGATCAAGCGTTCGGCCGCGGTCAGTATCGGCATGCATTATGACTCCAACCGCAATGCCTTTCCCGACAGGGGGACTTTCCTGATCGGCGGTACGCCTATACAGGGCACGACGGGCGAGGTTGATGATTTCGGTCATGTGGTCATCGCCGCGACCGATATGCGGATGGATACCAAGGGACAGCAGCTGCAGGAAATCTTCGCGGATGCGGCGGTGCTGTACGATAACCAGGTCGAGATTGACGAGCTGGACGTCCGTGCATTGCTGTTGAATGGCGGGCTGACCTATAAATCCCGTTTCGGTACGCTTGTGCCCGGTCTGCATGCGGCACTGATCGAACTGGACCGTGAGAAATATTCCCGCGACTATGCGGTATCCCTGCGCGGGGAGCGGCCGATCCTGAATTCAAAGGTCGCGGCTTATGCGGAGATCAAGGCCGGCTGGCGGAAATATAACAATACCCGCAATCTGCCCTTCGCGCGCGAGCAAAGCGGCCAGTATCATGAGTTGACGGTCGGCGGGCGCCGGGCGCTCGATAATCGCACGCTGGTGCATGGCGCCTTGTCCCTGAACAGTGTCGATGCGATCAATTTCGAATCCTATGAAAGCTATGAAATAGCTGTCGATTTCACCCGCATCCTGCCGGCCGATACCTTCCTGACCGGCAGCGTGACGATCGAGAAGCAGTTCTATCAGGGGCCGGATCCTTTCATTACGCAGCAGACCCGCCACGATCTGGATACCACGTTCAATCTGACCTATGGCATTCCGGTCGCCAATCTGACCGAACATCTTGGCGAAAGCTTCGTCAGCCCGCCATTTCTTGAAGATGTGGTCCTGACGGTCAGCGCCGAATATCAGAACTCGAATTCGAATATTCCGAACTTCGATTACGATAATTTCCGTGGTCAGTTCCTGCTCAACCGGCGTTGGGATTTCTAAAGCCGCATCGCGTTCTTGCTTGCGCGCGGCGTATTTCTGTCCGTTAACCTGAGCGGCATTTCCTGACAGGTGCATATGACGCCATACATGTGAGGTGGCGTAATTTCCTGTCAACGGGGAATATAGTCGGACTGCTTCAAGATCGCGCCTGCAAGGTATAGCGATCCGCATATGACAATCCGCACGTCATGATCGGGCCGCTCGTTCTGGATGATCGCGATCGCTGTGGCGGCATTGTCATGAGCGATGCTCTGAAAGCCAAGCTTCCGGGCGGTCGCAGCCAGTCTGTCGGCAGGTAGTCCGCTTGCTTCGCCGGGAACCGGAACGGTGTGAACTGCCGTGGCAAGTCCCTGAAAGTTTTCCAGAAAGCCGGCCGCATCCTTATTCGCCAGCATGCCGCAGATCAGAAAAAGCGGTTTTGGGTGCCGTTCCTCCATATCGGCAAGCGCGGCCGCAAGTACACGACCCGCCGCCGGATTATGCCCGCCATCGAGCCAAAGCTCGCTGCCAGTGTTGAGGGGGCGACACAACGCACCCTTGTCCAGTTTTTGCAGCCGTCCGGGCCAATTGACATGGGTCAACCCATGCGCGATCGCGGGCTGGGGGAATTCCGCATCTTCCAACGCCAGCAGGGCGGCTATGGCCGCGCCGGCATTGATCAACTGGTGATTGCCCGGCAATCCAGGCAGAGGAAGATCCAATAAGCCGTTCCTGTACTGAAATATCAGCCGGCCATTTTCGTTGAAGCTCAACCAGTCCTGCCCATGCCACAAGGCAAGTGCACCCAGCCGGTCGACCTCAGCGCGGATTGCCGCCTCGGCTTGCGGCTGTTGTGGACCGATAATGGCGGGGGCAAGGAGAACGGGCGAGGCATGTCCCCGCCATTATC
>CALAQW010000192.1 GCA_937888955.1 uncultured Alphaproteobacteria bacterium
CCTACACGACGCTCTTCCGATCTGGCTTGCGCCATGGCCGATAGTGGGCTGAGCCCGGGGAAGTCGGGTAACGTCTCGGCCCGGTGCGGCGATGGCATGCTGATCACCCCGACAGGGGTTCCCTATGCGGATCTCTGCCCTGCGGACATCGTGTTTGTTGATGCGGCGGGACGGGTGGCCGAGGATGCGCTGCGCCCCTCAAGCGAATGGCAGTTTCATCTGGCAATTTATGCCGCCCGGTCTGAGGTCGGGGCGATTGTCCATTGTCACTCGCGGCATGCGACAGCGCTTGCCTGCGCAAGGCGCGAAATCCCGGCCTTCCATTACATGGTTGCGGTGGCAGGGGGGGACTGCATTCGCTGCGCCCCTTATGCCACTTTCGGGACCGAGGCGCTCGGTGCCTACGCGGTGGCAGCCTTGCGGGCGCGGCAGGCCTGCCTGCTTGCCAATCACGGCCAGATCGCACTTGGCCCGACGCCTGCGAAAGCGCTGGCGATGGCGGCGGAAGTTGAAACCCTTGCCACCCAGTACTGCGCCGCGCTTGCGATTGGCGGGCCGGTGCTGCTCGACGCGGATGAGATGGCGCGGGTGATTGCGAAATTCCGCGATTACGGGCAGCAACGCGGGTGATCGGTTCGCCAAAACATGCTAAACGGCCCGCATGATTGCGAATTTGGAACTTCTTGCGGGCTATCCGGTTCTTGGCCTTGATCTCATTCTGAATGGCTTGCTGATCGGTGCGGTGTTCGCGCTGGCGGCCTATGGCATGGCGCTCGTCTGGGGTGTCATGAACATCATCAATATCGTTCAGGGTGAGCTTGTGATCCTTGGCGGCTATATCGCATGGCTTGCCGTTGGTGCTGGTGTGCCGCCGCTTGTTTGCGTGCCGCTTGCCGCTGCGGCCCTTGGGCTGCTTGGCTGGGGGCTGTACGGCACGGTCATCCGCCGGATCATCGAACGCGATCTGTTTATCTCAATTCTTGCCACCTTCGGGATGAGCATTCTGCTGCAACAGTTGATGAATCAGGTGTTTGGCGCGGATGTGCGTACAGTCGATTCCGGGTTTGGTACCCTGTCCTTGTTTGGCGGCATGGTCACTGTGGCGCAGGTCAAGCTTTTTGCTTTCGGGCTGGCATTGGCGACCGGGGCGGGGCTGTGGCTGTTTCTTTCCCGCGCCCGGCTGGGGCAGGCGATCCGTGCCACGGCGCAAAACCCGCGCGCGGCGCGGGTGCTGGGCATCGATACGGACCGTACCTATGCCGCAACCTATGCGCTGAACGCCGCGCTGTGCGGGGCGGCGGGCAGCCTTGTCGTCATGGCCTGGACAATCCATCCCTATATCGGCCTGCAATATACGGTGCGTGCCTTCATGATTGTTATCGTGGCGGGGCTCGGTAACGTCGCCGGTGTGATCTTCTCCGGATTGGGGCTCGGGGCGCTTGAAAACCTGGCGGGTTTCGTGCTGGGAGCGGAGTTTCAGGTCGCCTTCGTCTTTTTGCTGATGGTGCTTGTTCTTGTCGTGCGTAATCTGATCCTGTCGCGACGGCGGAGTTATCTCAGATGAGCGGTCGGCGTGACTGGTGGCTGATGGCGGCGCTGCTGGGTCTGGGGATTGCCGCGCCGCTGTTGTTTCCCGCGCTCGTCGCGCAGTTTGCCTTTCTGTGGCTGATGGTCGTCTTTGCGCTGAGCTGGGATGTGATGGGCGGCCAGATGGGATATAATTCCTTCGGCAATATCCTGTTCTTCGGGCTTGGCTGTTATACGACCGCTGTCGTGCAGCGCGATCTTGGCCTTGATTATTTCGCGGGGCTTGCCGTGGGGCTCGGTCTGTCGGCGCTTGTCGGCGTTGCCGCGGCGCTTTTTGTCGGGCGCGCCATTCTGGGGCTACGCGGGCATTATTTCGCGATCGGCACGCTTGGGCTTGGCATCGCAGCGGCCGAGATTGCCGGCGGCTGGTATTATATCGGCGCGGGGTCTGGCATGGTGACGCCGGTTTTTCCCGGCGATGTCGACACTCGTAACCTGTTTTTCTATGCGCTGCTTTTTGCACTTGCGGGTGTGTGTTTTGTTTTCCTGCGTGCGCTTTACCAGTGCCGCTTTGGCATGGCGATCAATGCGATCCGCGACAATGAGGACAAGGCCGAGGCGATGGGCCTGCACACCCTGCGCTACAAGATCACCGCCTGGTGTGTCGCGGCCTTCTTTCTGGCGCTTGCGGGGGGGCTTGCCGGCAATATGATCGGCTTCATCGATCCGCGCGATGTTGCCTTCGCGGGGGCGACATACGGGGTCTGGATGGTGCTGATGGCGGTGCTCGGTGGCAAGGGAACCTTGTGGGGGCCGGTGATTGGCGCTGCGATTTTTCATCTGGTGCAGGAATTATTCTGGACCTATCTGCTGGGCTGGCAGCGGGTCGCGCTTGGCGCGCTTATCGTCCTGATCGTTGTTTTCTATCCGCAGGGGATCATGGGGTGGCTGCGTGAGCGGCGTGCCGGTCGGCCTGCGCGGGAGGGGGAGGCCGAGGCATGACCGTCCCGATCCTGTCGGTCGAGAATGTCAGCAAACGTTTTGGCGGCGTCGTGGCAAATGATGCGGTTAGCCTGGCTGTGCCCGAGGGGGCGATTGTCGGATTGATCGGGCCGAACGGGTCAGGGAAATCCACCCTTTTCGGGTCGATTGTCGGATTTCATCCGGTCGATGGCGGCTCTGTCCGGTTTCGCGGGGAGGAGATTAGCCGTTACCGCGTGCCGAAAATCGCGCGCATGGGCCTGGTGCGGACTTTCCAGCAGACGCATATCTACGGGCAGATGAGCTGTCTGGCGAATATGCTGATTTCCGTGCCGCAGCGGCATGAGCGGTTCCTTGCGACCTTCCGCCGCCCGCGAGGGGAGGAGCGTGATCGCGCCGAATCCCTGCTCGCCTCGGTCGGGCTTTGGGAAAAGCGCGCGCTTATGGCAGGAGAGTTGAGTTTCGGGCAGCAGAAGCTGCTTGAATTTGCGATGGCCTTGATGTGCGAGCCGAAACTTCTGCTGCTTGATGAACCGACGGCGGGGATCAATCCGACACTGATCAACGGGCTGGTCGCGCAGCTGCGCCGCGCCAATGCCGAACTCGGTATCACCCTGCTTGTGATCGAGCATAATATGCGGGTGATCATGAATTTGGCCGATCATCTTTACTGTATGGCGCATGGGCGGATTCTGGCGCAAGGCAGCGCGGAGGAGATCCGCACCGATCAGCGGGTGATCGACGCCTATCTGGGGGCGCAATGACGACCGGCGCGCGTGGATATGGCGAGGGCGGGGTGGATGCGATCCTGTCCGCCGAGACGGTTGCCGCGGAAGCGCAGTCGCTTGCGGCCGGGGGCATCAGCAGCGAGGCGGTGCTTGCCCTGGCCGGGGCAGAGCCGCTTCTCACCGTCAAAGGGCTGCATGCGGGCTATGGCAAGATGGAAATCCTGCACGGGGTTGATCTTGCGGTTGGCGCGGGGGCGGGGCTTTGTCTGGTTGGGCCAAACGGGGCGGGCAAATCCACCTTGCTGCATGCGATTTTCGGCTTTGCGGATATTTTTTCCGGGCACATCGAGATTGACGGGCGCGAGGTCACCGCGCTGAAGCCTGATGAAAAGCTGCGCGATGCCGGAATTGCCTACATTCTGCAGGATAATTCCGTCTTTCCCGATATGACGGTTGAGGAAAACCTGCTGATGGGGGGCTATCTGTTGTCTGACCGCCGCGCCGCGCGGCAGGCGGCGGAGCGTATTTTCGACAAATATGACCGGTTGGCCGCGCGGCGCAGGCAACGGGCCGGCGCGTTGTCGGGTGGTGAGCGGCGTTTGCTGGAAATCAGCCGGGCGCTGATCATGGAGCCGCGCATCCTGCTTGTCGACGAACCCTCGATCGGGCTTGAGCCGCGTTTCATCGACATGGTGTTCGAAATTCTTGAGGATCTGCGGCGGAATGAGCAGAAGACCATCCTGATGGTCGAGCAGAATGCAAAACGCGGGCTGGAATTCGCCGATATCGGCTATGTCCTTGTTTCCGGCCGCCTTGCCATGGCGGCACCTGGTGCTGATCTATTGGATGACCCGGCTGTCGGGCGGCTTTTCCTTGGCGGCTAGATGCAGGGGCGGGCGCGGGATTGGCAATCCCGCCTTGAGAATCTTTCAAACAGGCGTAAGACTGGTGTGATGAAGACAGCATTGATTACCCATGAAGCCTGCCTGCGGCATGTCTTGCAGGAGCGGCATCCCGAAAGCGTCGCGCGGTTGCGGACGGTGCTGGGCGTGCTGGAGGCGGAGGAATTCGCCCTGCTGATCCGCGAGCAGGCCCCGGCCGCGACCCTTGAGCAGCTTGCCGGTGTGCATCCCCATACTTTCGTGCATGAAATCCTCGATATGGTGCCTGATAGCGGTTTTGCCTTCATCGATGGTGATACGCCGATTTGCCCTGACAGTGGCGAAGCGGCGTTGCGCGCGGCGGGGGCTGTTGTGCGCGGCGTCGATATGGTGATGGCGGGCGAGGCGCAGAATGTTTTCTGCGCCATCCGGCCGCCGGGGCATCATGCTGAAAGCCGTCGCGCCATGGGGTTTTGTCTCTTCAATAATGTGGCGGTGGGGGCCGAATGGGCCCGCGAGCATTGGGGGCTCAAGCGGGTTGCCGTGATCGATTTCGATGTGCATCACGGCAATGGCACGCAGGAGATTTTTGCGCGCGATGCGGGGCTTTTCTACGGCTCGACCCATCAGGATAATTTCTATCCGGGCACAGGCTCGGTGCGTGAAACAGGGGTCGCGGGGAATATCGTGAATGCGCCATTACCCGCGGGCGCGGACGGCGCGCTGTTTCAGGAGGCGATGTCGGAACGGGTTTTGCCCGCGCTTGACACATTCCAGCCGGAATTGATCTTTATCTCAGCCGGGTTCGATGCGCATGCAGGAGATCCGCTCGCAGGGCTCTGTCTGCGTGAGGAAGATTTCGTCTGGGCGACGCGCCAGATCATGGAAATCGCCCATGATCATTGCAATGACAGGGTGGTATCGACTTTGGAAGGCGGTTATGACTTGCACGCGCTGGGCGCATCGGTGCGCGCCCATGTACGGACGCTGATGGGCGTTTAGGCCAATTCAAAAGCACAGGCTGGGACAGAACGCATGGCGGCAGAAAAGAAAACGGCGATCCCGAAGGATATTGCAGCACTGAGCTTCGAGCAGGCCCTGGCGGAGCTTGAGGCGATTGTGGCGCGGCTGGAAGGCGGGCAGGTGGATCTTGAGGAATCGATCGGGATTTATGAACGCGGCGCCTTTCTGAAGGCGCATTGCGAGGCAAAATTGCAGGCGGCGCAGGCAAAGGTCGACCGGATCGTCGTCGGCGCCGATGGGGGCCTGAAAACCGAACCCGCCGAAATCGGGTAAGATGCAGGCGTTTCAGGATGCACTGGACGAGACCGCGCTGGCGGTTGAAGCCCTGCTGACGGAGCTGTTGCCCCTGTCGCGTGACCCGGAATCGCGTCTGTTCGAGGCGATCCGTTATTCCGCGCTTGATGGCGGCAAGCGTATGCGCCCGTTTCTTGTGACTGCCAGTGCCGCCTTGTTCGGGGTCAGCCGCGACAGCGCGCTGCGGGTGGCGGCAGCGGTCGAATGCGTACATTGCTATTCGCTCGTGCATGATGATCTGCCCTGCATGGATGACGATGATATGCGGCGCGGCCGGCTGGCGACCCATAAGGCTTATGACGAGGCAACGGCGGTGCTTGCGGGTGATGCGCTGCTGACCCAGGCGTTCGAGATCCTTGCCGATCCGCGTACCCATGAAGATGCGCGCATCTGCTGCGCACTGGTCGGTGATCTGGCCCGCGCTGCGGGGGCGCATGGTATGGTGGGCGGGCAGATGATCGATCTTGAGGCCGCGCGGCGCAGCCTTGATATCGGGGCGATCACCCGGATGCAGCAGCTCAAGACCGGCGCGCTGATCGCCTTTTCCTGCGAAGCGGGGGCGGTGCTTGGCCGTGCCTCCAAACAGCAGCGTCAGGCGCTGCATGCCTATGCCCATGATCTGGGGCTTGCCTTCCAGATCGCTGACGATCTGCTGGATGTCGAGGGGACAGCTGAGGAGTTGGGTAAGCATGTTGGCAAGGATGATGCGGCTGGTAAGGCGACCTTTGTCGGTGTGATGGGTGTCGCACGGGCGCGGGCGCAGGCGGAAATGCTTAGCCAACAGGCGGTTAAGCATCTAGATTTGTTTGACGAGAAGGCGGTTCCTTTGCGCCAGGCGGCAGAATTCGCCGTCACGCGGCGTGGATGACCGATAGCCGAATGGGAAATAGTGTGAGCAAGACACCGTTACTGGACCGTGTGGCCTATCCGCAGGATCTGAAGCCCCTGTCGCGCACCGAACTCAGGCAGCTTGCCGACGAATTGCGGACCGAAACGATCGATGCGGTATCGCAGACCGGCGGGCATCTGGGCGCGGGGCTTGGTGTGGTCGAGTTGACGGTAGCGTTGCATCATGTGTTCGAGACGCCCGATGACCGGCTGATCTGGGATGTCGGGCATCAGGCCTATCCCCATAAAATTCTGACCGGCCGGCGCGATCGGATCCGCAGCTTGCGGCAGGGCGGCGGCTTGTCGGGTTTTACCAAACGGGCGGAAAGCCCCTATGACCCGTTTGGCACCGCGCATGCCTCTACCTCTATCTCAGCCGCCCTCGGGATGGCGAAGGCGCGCGATCTCAGCGGTGGCGATAATAACGTCATTGCGGTGATCGGCGATGGCGCGATGAGCGCGGGCATGGCTTATGAGGCGATGAACAATGCCGGCTCCACCGACAGCCGGCTCATCGTCATCCTCAACGACAATGATATGTCGATCGCGCCGCCAGTCGGGGCGATGAGCGCCTATCTCGCGCGGCGTTTGTCGGGGCCGACCTATATGTCGTTCCGGCAGACCGCAAAAGACATTGCGCACAGGATCTCGGGCCGGCTGGAACGGACCGCGCGCAAGGCGGAGGAATTCACCCGCGGCATGGCAACCGGCGGCACCCTGTTTGAGGAGATGGGCTTTTACTATGTCGGGCCGATTGACGGGCATAATCTCGACCATCTGATCCCGGTTCTTGAAAATGTGCGCGACGCAAAGCGCGGGCCGATTCTCGTTCACATCGTTACCCAGAAGGGCAAGGGCTATGCCCCGGCGGAAGAGGCGGCGGACAAATATCATGGTGTTGCCAAGTTCGATGTGGTCACCGGCGCCCAGAAAAAGCCTGTCGCCAACGCGCCGCAATATACCAAGGTCTTTGCGCAGAGCCTGGTGAAGGAGGCCGAAAAGGATGATCGGATCGTCGCGGTGACCGCCGCGATGCCGTCGGGTACCGGGCTTGATGTCTTTGGCAAGGCGTTCCCGGAACGCTGCTTTGATGTCGGGATTGCCGAGCAGCATGCCGTGACCTTCGCGGCCGGGCTTGCGACGGAGGGGTACAAGCCGTTCGCGGCGATTTATTCCACCTTCCTGCAGCGTGGCTATGATCAGGTTGTGCATGATGTGGCGATCCAGAAGCTGCCGGTCCGGTTTGCGATTGACCGTGCGGGGCTTGTGGGCGCTGACGGGCCGACTCATGCGGGTTCTTTCGACGTCGCATATCTCACCAATTTACCCGGCTTTGTCGTGATGGCGGCGGCTGACGAGGTGGAGCTTGTGCATATGGTCGCAACGGCAGCGGCAATCGATGACCGGCCAAGCGCCTTCCGTTATCCGCGCGGTGAGGGGATAGGACTTGATCTGCCCGAGGCAGGCGTGCCGCTTGAAATCGGTCGCGGACGGATTGTTGCGGAAGGGTCGAAAATCGCATTGCTGAGTTTTGGCGCGCGCTTGCAGGAAGCGCGGATCGCGGCAGGGGAGCTTGAGGCGCTTGGCCTGCCAACAACGATCGCCGATGCGCGGTTCGCCAAGCCGCTCGATCATGACCTTATCAAAAGGCTGGTGCGTGAGCATGAGGTTCTGATCACGATCGAGGAAGGGGCGACCGGTGGTTTCGGTGCCCATGTGCTGCATTATCTTGCCGGCGAAGGCCTGCTCGATGAGGGGTTGAAGATCCGCACATTGTGCCTGCCCGATTATTTCATCGATCAGGACAGCCCTGCCAGGATGTATGCCGAGGCCGGGCTTGACGCGCCGCATATCGTGGCAACGGCACTTGCCGCGCTCGGTGCGGGCGGTCAGGCAGCGACGATGCGCCGCGCCTGAGTTTGCGACGCGCGAATATCGCGCCGGGCCGTGACCGGGGCTACTCCCATGAGCGAAACTGACGAACAGGGTGTGCGGCTTACTGTTGCCGCACTCGGCCATCGGGGTGAGGGGGTCGTGACCCATGGTGGCGTGCAGCATTATCTTGCCCACACCGCGCCGGGCGATGAAGTGCAGATCGACTTTGCCGCGGGAAAGCCCAAAAACTGGACCTTAACAGTTGCTGGTCCTGACCGGGTGACGCCCCCTTGTCGCCATTTCAGTACCTGTGGCGGCTGTGCGCTGCAGCATCTGTCCGATCGCTTCGTTGCCGGTTGGAAGGCGGAGCAGATTGCGCGCGCATTGCGCCACCGTGGGATCGGGGAGGTTGATATCCGCCCAATCGTGAAAGCTGCCGCAAACCGGGC
>CALAQW010000193.1 GCA_937888955.1 uncultured Alphaproteobacteria bacterium
CCACCCCGCGGATTTTAGGCGATCTCCTAAAATCCGCGGGGTGGAGTCGGCGCTTGCAATCACGCATCCGACCGCGGGATTAGGGGCAACATTACCCACGCCCCGCCGCGCGAGATTAAGGGCAATTCCCATGAAATAATTATCAAGCGATGTTGGAAATCCGGTCATCGGCAACTACCGGTGGTCACAGGGCACAGAAAACCCCCGTCCCTACTCTTCTTCCGGCTGCGGTGCGATATCGCCGATAAAATCTTCGAAATCACGGGCTTCGCGGAAATTCTTATAAACAGAAGCGAACCGGACATACGCCACGGGGTCAAGATTGGCGAGCCCCTCCATCACCAGTTCGCCGACATGGCTTGATTGGACTTCCGCCTCTCCCATGCTTTCAAGCCGCCGCACGATACCGGTTACCATCCGGTCAACCTGCTCTGCATTTACCGGTCGCTTGCGCAGCGCGATTTCGACCGAGCGCATCAGCTTGTCGCGGCTGAACGGCGAACGCCGGCCATTTTTTTTCAGAACCGTCAGTTCGCGCAGCTGCACCCGCTCGAACGTGGTGAACCGTGCGCCGCAACCAAGGCATAGACGCCGCCTGCGGATCGCCGACTGATCTTCGGTCGGTCGCGAATCCTTTACCTGTGTTTCTTCGTTTCCGCAAAACGGGCAACGCATGCGCCTGGCCGCTCCTTACCGTGATGTAACGATCGCTGACGATTCACCTGAGCATATTAGACCAGGCTAATCCGGTTTAGCTATAGATCGGAAACTGCTCGCACAATTTGATGACCTCGGCACGCACTTTCGCCTCAATCACCGAATTGTCGTCCGGATTGGCCCCAAGCCCGTCCAGCACCTCGACGATCAGCTCGCCGATCTGGCGAAACTCGGCAATGCCGAAACCGCGGGTGGTGCCAGCCGGCGTCCCCAGGCGAACACCCGAAGTAATCGCCGGCTTTTCCGGATCAAAGGGAATGCCGTTCTTGTTGCAGGTGATATGCGCGCGCTCAAGGCTTGCTTCCGCATCGCGACCTGTCACGCCTTTAGGGCGCAAATCGACGAGCATCAGATGCGTGCTTGTCCCGCCCGAAACGATATCCAGCCCACCGCTCACCAAAGTTTCCGCCAATGTCGCGGCATTGGTCGTCACAGCCGCTGCATAATCCTTGAATTCGGGACGCAACGCCTCACCGAATGCCACGGCTTTGGCCGCAATCACATGCATAAGCGGCCCCCCCTGCAAGCCGGGGAAGACGGCGGAATTGATTTTCTTCGCAATCTCTTCGTTATTGGTGAGGATCATGCCCCCACGCGGCCCACGCAGGGTCTTGTGCGTGGTTGTGGTCACCACATCGGCGAATTCGAGGGGGTTTGGGTGCACACCACCAGCAACAAGCCCCGCGAAATGCGCCATATCCACCATCAGATAGGCCCCCACCGAATCGGCGATCTCGCGGAATTTCGCAAAATCGATAATGCGCGGATAAGCAGAACCACCGGCAATAATCAGCTTCGGCTTATGCGCATCCGCCAGCGCCGCCACCTCATCGAAATCAATCAGATGGTCCTGCCGCCTGACGCCATATTGCACCGCATTGAACCATTTGCCCGACTGGTTGGGCGGGGCGCCATGGGTCAAATGCCCGCCGGCGGCAAGGCTCATCCCCATGATTGTATCGCCGGGCTTGATCAGCGCCTGATAGACGCCCTGATTGGCCTGCGCCCCTGAATGCGGCTGCACATTCGCAAAACCGCAGTTGAAAAGCTGACACGCGCGTTCAATCGCCAACGTTTCCGCCACATCGACAAATTCGCAACCGCCGTAATATCGCTTGCCCGAATAACCTTCGGCATATTTGTTGGTCAGAATCGACCCCTGCGCTTCCAGTACTGCCCGCGACACGATATTTTCCGATGCGATCAGCTCAATCTGGCCGCGCTGCCGCGCCAGCTCATCCTGGATAGCCCGCGCGATATCGGGGTCGCGTGCGGCCAGCTCCTCTGAAAAAAAGCCGGAATCCACGACCGCCCCCATGGAATTTTTGCCTGCATCTGCAAGTGTCATTGATGCGTCCTTTTCAGACTGAGAAAGGTTCAAATGATGGATCGAAATTGTAATGTTTCGCGTATCGGATATACCGGCAGCGGACGGCGCATCACCCTCTTTCAGCCAGCACGCGGTTATTATCACAGCCCCCTGGCACACGCTAGGCCGGCATGTCGATATTTAAGTGTGTATATCGAAAATTTAGTACTTCAAAGTTGCGAAGAACGGGAATTGGTTTACTTATACTTAACTGCAAATGATTTAATATTTGCAATCTTATGTTTTAATACCCCATATTGGGGCCGATCATCTTATCAACCAACTCGTTCATAGGTCATTCGGTATGTCAGAAGAAAAAATCATCAAACCTTCTGAAGATGAAACTTTGCATTTGGCGGTGGAAATTGTATCGGCCTATGTCAGTAACAATAAAATTGCCTCGGAAGATCTGGGAAACTTTATCCAGTCAGTTCACGCCACCTTGGCGAATATCGCTCAAAAAGATTTGATAAGCGAAAGCGAAGCACCAAAGCCGGCGGTTTCGGTGCGGAAATCTGTCACGCCCGACTATTTAATCTGTCTGGAAGACGGTAAAAAGCTCAAGATGCTGAAACGTTATTTGCGAACCAATTACGACATGACGCCGGAAGAATATCGCCTGAAATGGAATCTGGACCCGGACTATCCGATGGTTGCTCCCAATTATGCGAAACAAAGGTCGGCATTTGCCAAGAAAATTGGCCTTGGCCGAACCGGCGATAAAAAACCGACCAACAGTTGACCTCCGGCCCCAGGTGCCGACGCTCTGCGCCTTCCACTCCGCTGAAATAACTTAGCTGTCTTGCAGTGCCTGCATGAACTGCTTGATCCGCCGGGCATTTGCGCCGAGGTCGCTTTCTCCGACCCGGCTGGCGGAGCGGATATCAATCTTTGCTGCCCCGGTTTCATCGGTGGTGATCCGAATTGCGATATCGTCCTTGAATCCGAACAGCAGCGTTTCATCGACAGCTTCGATATGGCCGGTTTCGGGATCGGCACTAACGATCTGCCACCCCAGTTCTGCGGCCACTGATGTTGCCTTCTTGAATGCCTGTGCTGGTGAAAGCGGCAGGACCAGCGGTGCAATATCGGGATAGGCCTCCTGCTGCAAATTTGCGACCGGCGGGCCGGCATAAGTCAGATCGTTCTCGGCTTCGGTCCGTAATGCCGCAAGCGCGTCGAATTGCGGTGGGTCCTGCGTATCGGTTGTAATATCGTGAATTGGCGGCACACGCAGGGCGGCGGGCAAGAAGAAAGCGAGCGGCAGCAACAGGATTACCGACAAGGTCAGGCCTGCCACGGCCCTGCCCCGCCCGGCCCGGCCCCCACGGCGCGTCCGCATCAAACCGACAAGACTGACAAGCAGCGCCGCGAGCGCGAGCACCTGCCCGATGGCGAAAATACCAAATCCCGTGAGCTGCGCGACGATCCCCATACGGGCGCTGAACACGCCCGCAACGATGACCAGCATTGCGATCAATGCAAAGACAAAGGCAACGCCCGCCATGACCGAATAGCGCCTGTCTTCGCGCCTTGGATTTCCATTCATCTTCTATCGCCTTCCGAACGCAATTTTCGCCGCACAAGATTTGAAAGCCGGATTAGCCAGATTGCACGAGCACTATAGCGGCCGAATCGAAAATAGGCAGCATCGGCTAGACACATCGTCTGTAGACAATGGATGTCTGTAGACAATGGATTTTGCCCGAACATCGCGTCTATTACGACATT
The DNA here is from genome assembly GCA_937888955.1 of uncultured Alphaproteobacteria bacterium. Taxonomy (GTDB): domain Bacteria; phylum Pseudomonadota; class Alphaproteobacteria; order UBA11222; family UBA11222; genus CALAQW01. The sequence continues at coordinate 3,818 of CALAQW010000193.1, forward strand.
TTTGCCTTGGCAATCTGACGCTCGAGCTTGCGGACCGCATTGGTTGTCAGGATATGCCTGCCAGCCGAAGCCGGTCCGACAATCGACACTTCCATCCCTGTAACCGGATCGAGCGCGGATACCTTCACACTATTGCCCATGGCAATAAATTCGATGAGGTATTCCGGCTGTTTTTCCGCCGGCATGCCTTTCCCGCCCGGTTTCGCCGCCAATCAGGCGGCGCGTTCCAACTGATATTTGATCCAGACTTTGTCCAGTGCCTGCACAAGCTGCGCCATCATCTGATCGCTATGCAGCGGCGTTGGCGTAAAACGAAGCCGTTCTGTGCCGCGTGGCACCGTCGGGTAATTGATCGGCTGCACATATATGCCGTGATCATACAATAATTCGTCGGAGATCTGCTTGCACAAGGCCGCGTTACCGACAAAAACCGGTACGATATGACTGACCGAAGGCATGACGGGCAGCCCTGCCTCGCCCAACAATGTCTTCAGCCGCGCCGCGCGTTCCTGATGACAATCACGCAATTCCTGATTCTGCTTGAGATACCGCACACTGGCCAGCGCACCCGCCGCAAGCACGGGCGACAGGGAGGTGGTGAAAATGAAGCTTGGCGCGAATGACCGCACAACATCGATGATATTTTCATTACCGGTGATGTAACCGCCCATAATGCCAAAAGCCTTGGCGAGCGTTCCCTCGATAATATCGATCCGTTCGGCAGCCTGGTCCCTTTCGGATACCCCGCCACCGGTATCGCCATACATGCCAACCGCATGCACTTCATCGAGATAGGTCATCGCGCCATGCTTCTGGGCCACATCGCAAATATCATGCAGCGGCGCGATATCGCCATCCATGGAATAAACTGATTCAAACGCCACGATCTTCGGCGCATCGGGATCGAGTGCGCTCAATACCGCATCGAGATGGGCGACATCATTATGCTTGAAGATCTTTTTCGGGCCGCCGCCATGGCGAATACCGGCGATCATCGACGCGTGATTAAGCTCGTCAGAGACAATCGTCACGCCGGGCAGGACTTTGGCCAAGGTGCTCAGCGTCGCCTCATTGGAAATATAGCCCGAAGTGAACAATAGCGCGGCTTCCTTGCCATGCAGCCCGGCCAGTTCGGATTCCAGCAAGGTATGATAGTGGTTGGTACCGGAAATATTGCGTGTGCCACCCGACCCCGCACCCACATCATGCAATGCTTTCTCCATCGCCTTGACGACCGCCGGGTTCTGCCCCATGCCCAGATAATCATTGCTGCACCAGACGGTGACTTCGCGCTGGCCACCCTGCACGTGATGCCAGGCACGGGGGAATTCACCGCGACGGCGGGAAATATCGGCAAAAACCCGGTATCGCCCTTCCGATTTGACCTGTTCAAGCGCCTGCGAAAAATAACTGTCGTAATCCATCAAATATTCCGCAACTTCTTCCGTTCCGTATTCAATCACCAAGTAATTGCATTAGCACAATAACCTTGCACAATCTTTAGTGATCACGCTGCATCTTGCCTAAAGACCGCATCTGCCGGGCCATTTGGACGGACCCGAATGCGCGGCTGACAGTAACGCTTTCTGCCCCTGTGCACAAATACACCTTTTGTCGCGCCCCTATTATCATCAATACCGAACATTTGCCCGGACGGCAGGGTTTCAACGTCCTTGAAGTTGACAGTCAGACGGCTTGTCATTTGCCGGGCATTTAATCGATGCTACAGCATTGCTCGCGCCGAATTCCCGCGCTAACAGATAGCGAACATGAACTGGCATTTGTTTGCTTGCCGAGAGAAGGAAAACCCGACGATGACGCACCCGGAAACAGGATCAAAACAACCTCTTGCCGCGGCGGCATCCAAATCCGGGTTCCAGTGGAATGATCCGTTCCTGCTGGCCGACGAGCTGACCGAGGAAGAGCGCATCATTCGCGACAGCGCGCATGCCTTTGCTCAAGACTGCCTGATGCCCGGCATCGTCGAAGCGAACCGGCATGAGACATTCGACCGGGAGATCTTCCGGGAAATGGGAAATGCAGGATTGCTGGGTCCGACGATCGAGGGTTATGGCTGCGCGGGGGTGGGTTAAGATCGGAAGAGCACACGTCTGAATAACCCACCCCCGCGCAGC
>CALAQW010000194.1 GCA_937888955.1 uncultured Alphaproteobacteria bacterium
TCGGGCTTGTCACGCAGATGCGGCCTCCGGCCAACCGGCATTGGGAGAGGCGTGCAGCCGCGCGTCGCGCCGCATCACACGCCACCCGTTGCGGGCATCCGCAAGCTTGCCGCTCGCAGCAGCAAGACAAAGCAGCAGCCCGCTGATCCGCGCCGGCAGCCAGTTTGCCAGATCGTCGGCCCGCGCCGCGCAGCGGCCGAAATAAAGATACTGCGCGGTACGATAGCCAATCATACTGTCCAGCGTATTGATCGCCTTATAGGCGACAATCCCCGGCAGCCCGAAAAGCGCAAACCAGAATATCGGTGCGATGACGCCGTCGGAGAAATTCTCGGCCGCCGATTCGATTGCGGCGCGCGCAATTCCGGGCGGGTCGAGATCGGCTGTGTCGCGCCCGACAATATGGCCGACCGCGGTGCGGCCTGCCTCGGTCGAGCGGGCGAGCCCGGCTTGTACGCTCGCGACGTGATCGCGCAGACTGCGCCCGGCGATCAGGCTGCTTGCGAGCAGCGCTTCGATGGTCCAGCCAAATGGCAGTGCGCGCAATCCGGTAACGATCAGGATCGCAATGGCAATGCCGCCCCCCACGATCAGCAGCCAGCTCATCGCGCCGGCGGCGATCTGCCGGCGTGGACTGTGACCGGCCTTGTTGCAGCGCGCCGCGAAAAAGCTCACCGCGCGCCCGATCAGGACGACAGGATGCGGCAGCCGCCGGTACAATATCATGGGATCGCCGGCCAGCCGGTCGATGATAAGCGCAAGCAGCAAAAGCGTCGCAATGCCAACGCCGTCCGGCAGCGGCGGGAAGAGCGACGATATGAGCAGATCGGTTGTGAACATCGCGTCACCATGCCGTCCGGGGCGGCTGCCGGTCAATCGCAGTTTCGGCTGGTTGCCCGTGGCGGTAATGTGGCGCACGGAGGAGAAGCGATATGAACGGCAAGACCGGTGTGATGGTTTGCGGCCATGGTAGCCGCGATGCAACGGCGGTGCAGGAATTCGAGGCAGTGGCCGAGGGGCTGCGTGCCCGTTTTCCCGATAATCCGGTCGCTTACGGGTTTCTGGAATTTGCGACCCCCATCATTGCTGACGGGCTTGACCGGTTGCGGGCGATGGGCTGTGAGGAGGTGCTGGCGGTGCCCGGAATGCTGTTCAGTGCGGGTCATGCAAAGAACGATATTCCCTCGGTGCTCAACCGCTATCAGGCGCTGCATCCGGATATGCGGATCCGCTATGGCCGGGAGCTTGGTATCGATCCGAAAATGATGCGCGCGGCAGGTGAACGTGTTCGCGCTGCCATGGCCGAGGCAGGGGGTGATGTAAGCCCCGAGCAGACAGCGCTCGTTGTGGTCGGGCGCGGCGCGTCCGATCCGGATGCCAATTCCAATGCCGCGAAAGTGATGCGGTTGATCTGGGAAGGGCTTGGCCTGGGTTGGGGGGAGACAGCCTATTCAGGTGTGACCTTCCCGCTTGTCAAACCCGCGCTTGAGCATGTGGCGCGGCTTGGCTATCGCCGTATCATTGTGTTCCCTTATTTTCTGTTTACCGGCGTGCTCGTCAAACGGATCTATGCCCAGACCGATGCGGTCGCCGCGCAGCATCCGGATATCGAGTTCGTCAAGGCGGGCTATCTCAATGATCATCCGCTTGTGCTCGACACTTTCGCCGAGCGGGCTTTGGATATTCTGGGCGAGCGCAACAATATGAACTGCCAGCTCTGCAAATATCGTGAGCAGGTGCTGGGCTTTGAGGCGGAGGTCGGGCTGCCCCAGGAAAGTCATCACCATCATGTGGAAGGGATCGGCACCGGCGATGTGGCGCATCATGAGCAAGGTGGGGCGCATGGCCATTCGCACGGGCATGATCATACTCATGACCATGAACATGATGGCCACACGCATACGCATCATCCTTATCCGTTTGCCGATCACCCGCTTGGGCCGGTCACGCTGACGGAAAAAGATTGATGGGCCGGGAAAGCGAATCGCGGTGATGAGTGAATTCGATTATCTGCGCGATCCCGAGGCGATTTACCGCGCATCATTCGCCGCGATCGATCAGGCAGCGGACTGGACGGGGGTCGCCGCGGCAATGGTGCCGGTCTATCGTCGGCTCGTGCATGCCTGCGGCATGGTCGATATCCTGTCCGATCTGCGTCATGGCAATGATGTCGCCCCGGCGGCGCGCGCCGCGCTTGTTGCCGGCGCGCCGGTGATCGCGGATTGCGAGATGGTTGCCCACGGCATTATTCGCCGTTTTCTGCCAGCCGGTAATCCCGTGCTTTGCTTTCTCAACCACGAAGGCGTTGCCGCGCGGGCGCAGCAGATGGGCACAACCCGTTCGGCGGCCGCAATCGCCCAGGCGGGTGAAAAGCTTGAGGGGGCAGTCGTGGCTATCGGCAATGCGCCGACCGCCCTGTTCGCGCTGCTTGAGATGATGGCGGCGCAAGGTGTGCGGCCGGCGGCGATCCTGGGATTCCCGGTTGGCTTCATCGGGGCGGCAGAATCGAAACAGGCGCTGACTGTGCATCATCAGGGGGTCGGCTATGTCACGCTTCTGGGGCAACGTGGTGGCAGCGCACTTGCCGCAGCAGCCGTCAATGCGCTTGCGGTGGAGAGTATGCGGTGAGCGCATGGCTCGATGTCATCGGTATTGGTGAAGACGGTTTGGCAGGGCTTTCGCCCGCCGCGCGTGCCCGGCTGGCCGATGCCCGGCTGATCGTTGGGGGTGCCCGGCATCTCGCCTTGTTGCCAAAAGATGACGCGCGGCCAAAGCTTGGCTGGGAGAACCCGCTTACCCGAACCATTGAGACATTGCTGACCCATCGCGGGACACCGGTTGCGGTGCTGGCGACGGGCGATCCATTGCATTGCGGGATCGGCGCGACCCTTCTTAGGTATCTGCCGGCGCAAGAGATGCGGTTTCTGCCGGGGCTGTCCGCTTTTACACTTGTCTGCGCGCGCCTTGGTTGGGACCGTGAAAAAGTCGTAACCCTCAGTCTGCATGGCAGGCCGTTCGACCGGCTCAATCGGGAGTTGGTGCCCGACAGGCGCCTTGTTCTGTTGAGCGCGGATCGTGCGACCCCCGCTGCTGTTGCCGCGCGGCTGACCGAGGCGGGTTTCGGCGACAGCGTCATGCATGTGTTCGCGCATATGGGCGGGCCGAAGGAACAGCATGTCGAGGGGGTGGCAGCACATTGGGGTGCTGCGCCCGGTGCCGATCTCAACACCATCGCGGTTGATTGCCGCGCTAGCCCGGCCGCGCAGCCATTATCGCTTGTACCCGGCTTGCCCGATAGCGCTTTTGTCCATGACGGGCAGTTGACCAAAGCCGAAATCCGCGCGGTGACACTGGCCGCGCTCGCGCCGCTGCCGGGGCAACTTTTATGGGATGTGGGGGCGGGATCGGGCGCGATTGCGATTGAATGGCTGCGTGCGGTGCCAGATACCCGCGCCATCGCGATCGAGCAAGCGCAGTCGCGTCTGCGTTTTATTGAACGTAACGCCGCAGTGCTTGGTGCGCCTGAGCTTGAGATTGTCGCGGGCGCTGCCCCCGAGGCGTTGCGGGGGCTTGCCGCGCCGGATGCGATTTTCATCGGTGGCGGTGCGGCAATACCCGGCATGTTCGATACCTGCTGGCAGGCGCTTAAACCCGGCGGGCGGCTTGTCGCCAATCTGGTTACGCTGGAAGCAGAGGCGGCGGTGCTTGCCTGGCATGCCGCCCGGGGCGGTGAATTGCGCAGGCTCGCCATCAGCCGGGCGGAGGCAATTGGCGGCCGTATCGGTTGGAAACCGTTGCGGCCAGTTACTCAGTATGTAGTGCGAAAAATATGACAGGAATTCTTTACGGGCTTGGCGTCGGGCCGGGCGATCCGGAACTCATTACACTCAAGGCGCACCGGATTTTGCGTTCGGTGCCGGTGGTTGCCTACCCCGCGCCTGATGAGGGCGACAGCCTCGCGCGCGCCATCGTTGCGGAATATTTTCCAGGCGGGCAGACCGAAATCGTGATCCGTACGCCGATGTCGCTCAACCGGTTTCCGGCGCTTGAGGTCTATGACAAGGCAGCGGGGGAGGTCGGCGCGCATCTTGATGCCGGGCGTGATGTTGCCATTCTGTGCGAGGGAGACCCGTTTTTCTATGGCTCCTTCATGTATCTTTATGCGCGGCTCGCGGAAAGCTATCGGGTGGAAATTGTGCCTGGCGTGTCGTCTCTCATGGCTTGTGCGGCGCGGACCGGCGCGCCGCTTGCCGCACGCAATGATATTCTTGCGGTACTGCCCGCACTTCTGCCGGTGGCCGAACTTGAGGCCCGTATCGCTGCGGCAGATGGCATCGCCATTCTTAAGGTCGGCAGGCATTTTGAAAAAATCCGCGATCTTCTGAACCGGATGGGGATTGCCGAACATTGCCGCTATGTCGAACGCGCAACCATGGCGTCAGAACGGATATTGCCGCTTGAAGCTGTCGCGGCGGACACGGTGCCCTATTTTTCAATGATCCTGATCCACAAGCGCGGGCAGGCCTGGCAATGACCGATAATATTGCGATCATTCAACTTGGGCCTGGTGCCGCATTGCTTGCTGCGGAAATCAAGGCGGCGCTTCCGGGTGCGGAAATTCACAGCCGGCAGGGGGTGGGCGCCGGCGATGTTGCTTTTACCGAGGTCGGGACGCATCTGCGTGCCCTGTTCGCCGCAGGCAGGCCGATTATCGGGATCTGCGCGTCGGCGATCCTGATCCGGTGTCTGGCCGGTGCATTGGGCGACAAGACAGTCGAGCCGCCGGTCATCGCTGTGGCGGAAGATGGCTCGGCGGTCGTGCCGCTGCTTGGCGGGCATGGGGGGGCGAATGAGCTGTCGCAACGGCTTGCGCGCGCGCTTGGTTCGGTGGCGGCGATCACCACGGCAAGCGAGGTGCGTTTCGGCATTTCCCTTGATGAAGCGCCAGAAGGCTATCGCCTGGCCGACCGCGTATTCGTCAAGCCTTTCGTTGCGCAATTGCTGGCCGGTGCGGGTTGCCGCCTTGAAGGACAAGCAGACTGGCTGCGCCAGTCCGGCTTGCCATTTGCCGATGACGGCGCGGTGACTATCGCTGTGACCGATAAGTCAGAACAGTCGGGCCCCCACAGGCTTGTTTATCACCCGGCAAGCCTTGCGGTTGGCGTCGGCTGCGCGCGCGGCACAGAAGCCGGTGAGCTGATCGCGCTTGTCCGCGACGGTCTGGAGCAGGCTGGGCTAAGCGCACAATCGGTGGCGGGTATCTTCTCGATTGACGTGAAAGCAGATGAGCCGGCGGTGCATGCCCTGGCGGAAGAGCTTGGTGTCGCGGCGCGTTTTTTTACTGCCGAACAGCTGGAAAAAGAAAAGCCCCGGCTTGCCAATCCTTCGGCGCGGGTGTTTGCGGAAGTAGGTTGTCACGGTGTGGCGGAAGGGGCCGCACTTGCCGCTGCCGGGGCCGAGGGGGATCTCATCCTGCCAAAACAGAAAAGCGCCAATGCCACCTGCGCGATCGCGCGTGCGCCCGCGCCCATTGATGCCAGGCAATGCGGCCATGCCAGGGGGCGGCTTGCAATCATCGGTATCGGGCCGGGTACCGATGATTGGCGTACCCCGGAAGCAAGCGCACTTGTCTCCCGGGCCGATTGTCTGGTCGGTTATGGCCTTTATCTGGATCTGCTTGGTCCGCTTGCTGAAGGGAAAGAGCGGCATGAATTCCCCCTCGGGGCGGAAGAGGTGCGGGTGCGCGCGGCGCTTGATCTCGCGGCGCAGGGGCGCGATGTCGCGCTGATCTCGTCAGGGGATGCGGGGATTTATGCGATGGCGAGCCTTGCCTTCGAATTGCTTGCAACCGGGGATGCGCCCGGCTGGGCGCGCATCGCGGTACGTGTTGCGCCGGGCATCTCCGCATTGCAGGCAGCGGCGGCGCGTGCCGGTGCACCGCTTGGGCATGATTTCTGCGCAATCTCATTGTCGGATCTGCTGACGCCCTGGGATGCGATCCGCAAACGGATTGAGGCAGCCGCCGCCGCTGACTTCGTGGTTGCCTTCTACAATCCGGCATCGCAGAAGCGGCGTCATCAGCTTGTCGAGGCCATGAGCATTCTACGCGCGCATCGGCCTGGCGATACGCCGGTTATTCTTGCGCGTAATCTTGGCCGCGCGGATGAGCGGGTGAGATTCACGACCATTGCCGCATGCGACCCTGATGAAGTCGATATGCTGACGCTTGTCATGGTGGGGGCATCGAGTACACGCAGGATCAGTCAGGGACATAGCGGGGAATGGGTTTTCACCCCGCGCGGATATGAAGGAAAGAACAAGCGGTGACTGTTTATTTCATCGGTGCGGGGCCGGGTGCGCCCGATCTTCTGACCCTGCGCGGTCGCGATCTGATCGCGCGCTGCCCGGTCTGTCTTTACGCCGGTTCGCTGGTGCCCAAAGAGGTGATCGCTTTCGCACCACAGGATGCGCGGATTATTGATACCGCATCGCTCAACCTTGATGAGATCATGGCTGAAATCGCGCAGGCCGATGCCCGGGGGCAGGATGTCGCGCGGGTGCATTCGGGCGATCCGTCGATCTATGGTGCGATCGGGGAACAGATCCGCCGGCTTTCGGATCTTGGGATTGGCTATGAAATCTGCCCCGGCGTGCCGGCATTCGCGGCCGCCGCTGCCGCACTTGGCACAGAACTTACATTGCCCGATATCAGTCAGACAATCATCCTGACACGGACCAGTATGAAGGCGTCCGCCATGCCCGAGGGGGAGGCGCTTGCCCGGCTTGGCGCATCGCGCGCGACGCTGGCGATCCATCTGTCAGTGCGCAATCTGCGCGCGGTGGTTGACGATCTGACCCCCCATTATGGTGCGGATTGCCCGGTTGCCGTGATCTACCGTGCAAGCTGGCCTGATGAGCGGATTGTGCGTGGCACCCTGTCCGATATCCGTGCCAAGGTGCGGGCGGAAAAGATTACGCGTACCGCGCTTGTTCTGGTGGGGGCGGTGCTTGATGCGCGCGATTACCGCGATTCAGCTTTATATGACCCTGCCCATGCGCATATTTTGCGCCATGCCCATAGAAGCTGACTTGCCTGTCCGACTTGCCCGATCAGGCCGAACTGCGTAGCTGCCGCGCAACCCAGGCGAGCGCGTCCGCCACAGTTTCCGCATGCGCGTCTGCTTGGGGTTCGGCAGGGCGGGCGATCATCACGACCGGCAGGCCAAGCGTGCGTGCGGCGGCGATTTTCCCATAGGTCGCTTTGCCGCCGCTGTTCTTGGTGACGAGGCAGTCAATCTGCTGCGCGCGCATCAGCATGGTCTCGGCCGCCATGTCAAACGGGCCGCGCGCGGAAATCCAGCGGTGTCGTGCGGGTGTGGTATCGGGATCGGGCGGCTCGATCGAGCGGATGAGGAACCAGCGGTCAGCGCAATTTGCATAAGCAGCGACCTCTTTGCGACCGATGGAAAGGAAAATACGCCGCGCGTGAGACGGCATCAGGCTCGCCGCCTGCAGGTGGTCGGTGGCGCTGATCCAGTGATCATCTGTATGTGGGACCCAGGGCGGGCGGTTGAGCCGCAATAGTGGCAGTTTGGTGTGCTGTGCTGCCGCATGGGCGTGGGCGGTTATCTGCGCGGCATAGGGGTGGGTTGCATCGATCAGCAGGGCGATCTGCTCCCCGATCAGATAATCGGCAAGTCCCTGTGCACCGCCAAAGCCGCCAATGCGCACTGAACCCCGGTCGGGCAGGGTGGGCGCGCGTGTGGCACCGGCAAGTGACAACCGCACATCGCGGTGCCCTGCCTGTGTCAGCTGCTCGACGAGGAGACGCGCATCCCCGGTCCCCCCAAGGATGAGGACAGGGCGCTTCAATGCGGCGGCGTCAACCATCGCTACGCCCCGCCAGGCGGCCTTGCCGGTCGAAGATCAGAACCTCGATTGCAATGTCCGGACCCGCGACCTGCCGGGCCTGATCTGCCGCGCGCCGGGCGACGAAATCAGCGAGCGGCAGCTTCGCTGCTTCGGCCATCTGCAAAATCTGCATGCCACTATTGGCTGCGGCACAGCGTGCCGCAAGATCCTTATCGCCGCCAAGTGAGGTTACGGCATCGGCCAGCCATTGCTGGTCAAGCTGGCTGCGTCCTGAATGCAGGTCGAGACTGCCTTGCGCGAGTTTCGCAAGCTTCGCGAACCCCCCGGCAATCGTCAGGCGTGGCACCGGATGCCGGCGCAGATATTTAAGCAGGCCGCCTGCGAAATCCCCCATATCGACAATCGCGGTATCGGATAGTTGGTATAGCGCGCGCACTGCGGCTTCCGAGGTCGAGCCCGTGGCCGCCGCGATATGGCGCAGTTCCGCCGCGCGGCAGACATCCACACCGCGATGGATCGACGCGATCCAGGCGGCACAGGAAAAAGGTACGACCACCCCTGTCGTGCCAAGAATTGACAAGCCCCCGACAATACCAAGCCGTCCGTTCAGTGTGTGGCGCGCAAGCGCTTCCCCGCCGGGTATGCTGATCTCGATTTCGACATCGCCGCTCGCGCCGTGGCGCGTGGCCAGTTCCGTGATCGTGGCGCGCATCAATTCGCGCGGTACCGGATTGATTGCCGGTTCGCCCGGCGGGATCGGCAGTCCAGGGCGGGTGACCGTGCCGACCCCCGCCCCGGCGCGAAAGCGGATGCCACTGCCTTTTGCCGCATGGCGCACAGTAGCAAGGATCAGCGCCTTGTGGGTCACGTCGGGATCGTCGCCTGCATCCTTGATGATGCCGGCCATCGCAAAATCGGCGCCAAGCTTTTCACGGGCAAGCGTAAATTCCGGGCATTGCCCGCGCGGGAGTGTTATACGAACCGGATCGGGAAACATGCCGGTCAAAAGTGCGCTATAGGCGGCGCGCGTCGCCGCCGTGGCGCAGGCGCCGGTTGTCCATCCGCGACGAAGCGGCGATGAGGGTTTGCCGGTCATAATATGGTTATAGAAACGGGTACGCTTGGTGGCTATTAAAAGCAGCAGTAATATTGCAATCAACCTGTCGCCCGCCGCATCAGGAGTTTTTTATGGCGGATCTGCGTGATGCCTTATCGGTGGATTTACCGGAGTTCGAACCGGGCTGGGTCTGGCTTGTCGGGGCAGGGCCGGGCGACCCGGGACTGTTGACCCTGCATGCGGTTCACGGGCTGCGGCAGGCGGATGTCATCGTATATGACGCGCTTGTGGACAGCAGCGTATTAAAACTTGCAGGGCCTAATGCTGCGCTTGAATATGCTGGCAAGCGCGGTGGCCGCCCCTCGCCGCAACAGCCTGACATCTCCAACCGGCTTGTAACGCTTGCACGGCAGAAATTAAGGGTTCTGCGTCTTAAGGGCGGTGATCCGTTCGTGTTTGGCCGTGGCGGGGAAGAAGCGCTGACCCTGACCCAGAACGGCATTCCCTATCGGGTGGTGCCGGGTATTACCGCCGGCATTGGCGGGCTTGGCTATGCGGGGATTCCTGTCACGCATCGTAATATCAATTCCGCTGTGACCTTTGTGACCGGGCATGCCGCACATGGTGATGTGCCCGGAGATCTGGATTGGGCGGCGATCGCGCGCGGTTCACCGGTTATCGTTATCTATATGGCACTGCGGCAGATGCAGGCGATTGCCGAGCGGCTGATTGCGGCCGGTCGTAGCTGGTCGGAGCCTGTGGCCATCGTTTCCAAGGCCACGACGGCACAGCAGCAGGTCGTGATCAGCGATCTTGCAAATTGTGCGGCTGACGCGGAAGTACGTGAAATACAGCCGCCCGTTATGGTCGTGGTGGGTCAGGTCGTGCGGTTGCAATCGGGGCTTGACTGGGTTGGCGCGCTGGCCGGGCGCAAGCTTGATCCCGATCCGCTTGGCCTTGAGCAAAAACAAAAGCCTGTCTCCTGAGGGCGAAGGGGTTATGCACGGCGAACAGGGGTCTGCGGTAATGTTTCCCGTTCCCGGTTTCGTGATCGCCGCGCCTGCGTCGGGCAGTGGCAAGACACTCGTGACGCTTGCGCTGTTGCGTGCGTTTCGCAATGCCGGGGTAAGGGTCGGCAGTTTCAAGACCGGGCCCGATTATATCGATCCCTGCTTCCATACTGCTGCCAGCGGTAAGGCATGTCCCAATCTTGACCCGTGGGCGATGCGTCCGGAGACCATTGCCGCCATCGCCGCTGACATTGCGGCGGGGGGCGGGCCCGCGGGTGGGGGTCGGCAGAGGACAACGCCATCCGCTGGCCCTGCAC
>CALAQW010000195.1 GCA_937888955.1 uncultured Alphaproteobacteria bacterium
ATGCAAGGCTTCAGCTGGTCAAGTTCGCCCACCACATCGGGGTCAAGGCCCAGTTTCAGTGTATCGCCGATATCGTTCAGCGCGATCGGCCGGTCGTCGGAGCTGCCAAATCGTTCCGGCCGGTGTTTGCCGGCATCGTTGATCCGGGTATTGACGCCGCCCGGGCACAGGACCGAGACCCCGACGGGACTATCCTTCAGTTCGCTGTAAAGCACCTCCATCATACCGACGACCGCGAATTTCGTGGCATTGTAAGGTCCCCAGCCCGGCCCCGCATTGACAAGCCCGGCCATGGAGGAGGTGCTCATCACATGACCGGCCTCGCCATTGCCCTTGATGTGGGGCAGGAAGGCGCGCAGCCCGTAGATCACCCCCATCTCGTTCACGGCGATGACCCAGTCCCAGTCCTGCTGGCTCAGCTCTTCGGTGATGCCGCCAACGCTGACGCCCGCATTGTTGCACAGCACATTGACCTTGCCGAACTTGTCGAGCGTTGCTTGTGCCGCGTCGAACAGGCTTTTTTCCACCGTTACATCGCAAACCAGGCTATCGACATCCGCGCCTTCGGCTTTCAACGCATCGGCTGCCCTGCCAAGTTCGTCAGCATCGATATCGGCCATCATGATTTTCATGCCCGCACGGCTGAATGCCTTGGCCATGCCAAGCCCCATCCCGCTTGCCGCACCGGTGATAAAGGCAACCTTGCCCGCAACGTCTTTCATCTGTCCCTCCCTGAATGCGTTTTTATCTTTTGTAGCGACCCTTCGCCCCGATTGCAGCCATTCTTTGTCGTTACTTGCCAAAACCTGGTCGCAGACAACAAGGACTCGAAGTCGCGCCTGCCTTTAGGTAGTCTGGCCCGGCCCCTAGATTCCGGGCATGAAGACAGGAACGGCATGACAATTTCAGAAGATAGCGGCAACACTGCGCCGGACTGGCTTACCGCGGCGCAAAAACATTTATGGCTGCCTTACACCCAGATGAAGACCGTGGCGCCGCCATTGCCCGCGGCGGCCACGGAAGGCGTGCGGATTATCCTGTCGGACGGGCGTGAGCTTGTTGATGGCATCGCCTCCTGGTGGACCGCCTGCCACGGCTATAACCATCCGCATATCCGCACTGAAGTTGAGGCGCAGCTTGAACGTTTGCCGCATGTCATGCTGGGCGGGCTTGTGACGGAGCCTGCCGCACGGCTTGCGCAGCGGCTGGCGGCGCTCACGCCCGGCGATCTCGATCATGTGTTTTTCTCCGAGTCCGGATCGGTATCGGTGGAAATCGGAATGAAGATGGCGATCCAGTACTGGATCAATCAGGGCAAGCGCGGGCGAAGAAAGTTCGTCTGTTTCCGTTATGGCTATCATGGCGACACGCTGGGCACGATGTCGGTTTGCGACCCCGATGAGGGGATGCACACGCTGTTCCGTGGTGCGCTGCTGGAGCAGTTTCTGGTCGATGTGCCGCGAAGTGGCGACGATTTGCACACGCTTGATGCCTTTCTGCGCACCCATCGTGATGAGATCGCGGCGGTAATGATCGAACCGCTTGTGCAGGGGGCGGGAGGGATGAAGTTTCACCCGCCCGAAGTTCTGGCCGGGATCGCCGCGCTTTGCGACAAGCATGGGCATCTGCTGATTCTGGATGAGATCTTTACCGGTTTTGGCCGGACGGGCACCATGTTTGCCTGTCAGCAGGCCGGGATTGTGCCCGATATCATGACCTTGTCAAAGGCATTGACCGGCGGGACCATGGCGCTTGCCGCTACGATTGCGCGCGCGCATATCTATGATGCGTTTTTGAGCGAAGATGAGGGCGCGGCGCTCATGCATGGCCCGACCTTCATGGGTAATCCTCTGGCCTGCGCGGCAGCAAATGCTTCGCTTGATCTGTTCGCGCGCGAGCCGCGCCTTCAGGCGGTCGAGCGGATCGAGGGGCATCTTCGCACAGCGCTTGCCCCCTGTCGCGAGATCGAGGGGGTCGTCGATGTCCGCACCCTTGGCGCTATCGGGGTGATCGAGCTTGCGGCGATGCGCGATATTGCCTGGCTCAAGCAACGCTTTATCGAGCAAGGGGTGTGGCTGCGGCCGTTCGGTGATATCATTTACACAACACCGCCGCTTACCATCACCGAGGCGGAGCTGACACGCATTACCGACGCGATGGTCGCGACGACACGCGAATGGGCGGCGCGATAACGGATATCGATGACCGACAGTCTTGATCAATTTGCCGCAGGAAAGCTTGCCGATCTCGATGCGCGGCATTTGCGCCGGACGCTGATCGACACCGATCGCGGGCCCGACGGCGCGGCCCGGCGCGGTGGCCGCGATCTGCTGTCATTTTGTTGCAACGACTACCTCAATTTGAGCCAGCATCCGGATGTGAAGCGTGCGGCAATCGATGCGACAGCAAAGTTTGGCGCGGGCGCGGGCGCATCGCGTCTTGTCACCGGCAACCACTCGTTATTCGGGTCATTGGAAACACGGCTTGCGCGGCTCAAAGGGACCGAAGATGCCTGCGTTTTCGGCAGCGGTTATCTTGCCAATCTGGGAATTATTCCTGCGCTGGTGGGGGAGGGGGACCTAATCCTGGCCGATGCGTTGAGCCATGCCTGTCTGCTTGCCGGCGGGCGGCTGAGCGGGGCGGAACAGGTGATTTTCCGTCATAACGATCTTGATCATGCAGCCGAAATCCTGACTGCCCGACGGGCCGGGTTCCGCCATTGTCTGATCGTGACCGACGGGGTGTTCAGCATGGATGGGGATCTGGCGCCGGTTGCTGAACTGGCGCGGCTTGCGCGTCGTCACGACGCCTGGCTCATGACCGATGACGCGCATGGAATCGGTGTAGTCGGCGATGGACGCGGCAGCAGTTTTCTTGACGGTGAAAAGGCGGATGTGCCGCTCCAGATGGGCACCTTGTCCAAGGCGGTGGGCGGCTATGGCGGCTATCTGTGCGCGTCGCGCGCGGTGGTTGACTTGGTGCGCAGCCGCGCGCGGACCCTTGTCTACTCAACCGGTTTGCCGCCCGGTGTCGTCGCCGCCGCCGACAAGGCGGTGGAATTGATCGCGGCCCAGCCGGATTTGTGTGCCCGGCCGCTGGCCAAGGCGCGACGTTTCACCCGCGCGCTCAACCTGCCCGATGCGCAAAGTCCGATTGTGCCGCTGATCCTGGGGCCTGCGGATGTCGCGCTGGGTGCGTCGGAATTGCTGGCCGCGCAAGGGTTCCTTGTGACCGCGATCCGCCCGCCGACCGTGCCCGACGGCACCGCAAGGTTGCGTTTCACATTCTGCGCCGAGCATGGCGATGCGGATATCGACCGCCTTATCCATGCGGTGCGGCAGCATGTCCTGCCGATGAGGGCGGTATGAGCGCGTTTTTCATCACCTCCTCAGGGACCGAGATCGGCAAGACCTTCATCACCGGCCTGATGCTGCGTCAATTGCGGGCCGGTGGGTTCTCCGTGAATGCCCTGAAGCCTGTCATCAGTGATTACAGCGATGACCGGTTTGCTGAAAGCGACACCGCGCATCTGCTTGCCGCCATGGCAAGGCCCGCTGACAGCCACACAATTGCGGCAATATCGCCCTGGCGTTTCGCCGCGCCCCTGTCACCCGATATGGCTGCGCGGCGCGAAGGCAGAAATCTTGATCTTGCCGAAATTGTCGAATTTTGCCGCGCTGCCATGGCGGGGCCTGAAGAATTTCTGCTGATCGAAGGGGTCGGCGGGGTCATGGTGCCGCTGAACGACCGCGATCTCGTGCGCGACTGGATGGCCGCGCTTGCCATTCCCGCAATTCTCGTTGTGGGCAGTTATCTCGGTACGATCAGCCATACATTGACCGCGCTCGACAGTCTGGAGAAGGCCGGGGTGCCGCTTGCCGGTATTGTTATCAGCGAAAGCGCCGATAGCGGTGTGCCGCTTGACGAAACCCTTGCGACCATCGCGCGCTTCATCGGCGACACGCCGCTTGTTTGCGTGCCGCGTCTGGGCCCTGAAAGCGATGCGATGGCCGCGCCTGATCTGACCGCTTTGCTGCGCAAGGAGGGCAGATCCGCATGACGCTTCCGCGTCTTATCATGTTCGATATGGACGATACGCTTATATCTTCCTATCGCGGTGAGCCAAAAACGGTGTGGGAGCGAACGCTTGCGCCATTCGAGGCGGAATTGGCCAACGTTACGGTTGCCGCGGCGGCAGAGGCGATTTTCGCGGCGGCACAGCGCTTCTGGTCGGATAGCACGCGGCATCGCGAAGGCAGGCTTGATCTTGCCCGCACCCGGTCGGAGATCACGCATCAGGGGTTGAGTGCGGCAGGAATTGCAGATCGGGCGCTGAGCGCTGCGGTCTCAGAGGCGTTTCAGACGCTGCGTGATCAGGAAATGACGCTTTTTCCTGACGCGCATGAAACACTCGACAGCCTGCGCGAGCGCGGCGTGCTGCTTGCACTGATTACCAATGGTCAAAGTAAGATGCAGCGGCCCAAGATCGAACGGTTCGCGCTCGAACACCGCTTTGAACATATCCAGATCGAGGAGGAGTTCGGTATCGGCAAGCCTGAACCGCAATCCTATCTCAATATTCTTGAGACCTTTGATGTTGCGGCCGCCGATAGCTGGATCGTCGGCGACAATCTGGAGTGGGAGGTTGCGGCGCCGCAAAAACTTGGCATTCATGCGGTCTGGCACGATCACAAGGCAAGCGGTTTGCCCCCGGATGCGCCAGCGGTGCCTGACAGGATTATCCGTGGGCTTGCGGAAATTTTACCTGAAACGACAATAGCTAAAACAACAGCATAAGACAGAGGAGTAGCGGTCATGGCGGCGAGTAAGCGGTCGGTCAAGTCCGGCATGAGCGCGGAGCGGCTTGCCCGGATCCCGGCGCATTTTCAGCGCTATGTGGATGAGGGCAAGCTTGCCGGGCTTGTGACACTCGTGCACCGGCATGGAGAGACGGCGCAGTTGTCCGCCATCGGCAAGATGGATGTGGAAGCCGGCACCCCGATGCGCGAGGATGCGATTTTCCGCATCTATTCGATGACCAAGCCGATTACCTCCGTCGCGATCATGATGCTTTACGAGGAAGGGCATTTTCAGCTCGACGATCCGATATCGGCTTTCCTGCCGGCCTTCGCGAATATGGAGGTTTTTGTGGGCGGCACGATGCGCGCGCCCGAGACGGTTCCCGCGGAACGCGATATTACCTTTCGCGATCTGCTGACCCATACGTCGGGTCTGACCTATTCCTTCATGGGTAGTTCACCGGTCGATGCGATGTACCGCCGCGAGAGGCTGGAGGGCGCGACCTCGCCCTATTCGACGCAGCAGACGATAGAAAAACTTGCCGCTTTGCCGCTTCAGTTCCAGCCCGGTGCGCGCTGGAACTATTCCATGGCGACCGATGTGCTCGGCCATCTTGTCGAGGTGATTTCGGGGCAGACGCTTGATCGTTTCTTTGCCGAGCATATTCTCGATCCGCTTGGCATGCATGATACGGCATTTCAGGTGTCGCGCGACAAGATCACGCGTTTGACAGCGAATTACTCCAGGCGCAAGGACGGCAGCCTGATGCTGGCCGATCCGCCTGGCGAAAGCCGTTATCTCGACACACCTGTCTTTCTGTCAGGTGGCGGCGGGCTTGCCTCGACTGCGGCGGATTATCTGCGGTTCTGCCGTATGCTGCTCAATAAGGGGGAGCTTGAGGGCGAAAGACTGCTTGGCCGCAAGACCGTTGACTATATGACGCTCAACCATCTGCCCTCGGGGGGTGATCTGACCAGTATGGGGCAGGCCGTATTCAGCGAAACAAGTTATGATGGAATCGGGTTCGGGCTGGGCTTTTCGGTTATGCTCGATCCCGCGCGGGCGCAGGTGATCGGCACGGCGGGAGAATATGCCTGGGGCGGTGCGGCGAGCACCATGTTCTGGATCGATCCGGCCGAAGATATGGTCGGCATTCTGCTGACGCAGCTTATGCCGTCTTCTGCCTATCCCTTGCGCCGGGAAATGAAGACGCTTGCCTATCAGGCGATTATCGACTGATTGGCGGGCATGCAAACGGGCAGCCGCAACGATGCCCGGAAAACAAACTGGAGGGAGCGTTGGACATGACCGACACCAATGTTCATGCCACCTGCACGGTGGGCGAAATTTTCCGCATGGCGATTGCACGTTATCCCGACCGCGAGGCGCTGGTCTGCCGTGGCCGGCGCTATAGCTATCGCGCGATGGGGGAGGAGATCAGCAAGTTCACACAAGCGCTGGCCGCGCGCGGGGTGGGGCGCGGCGATGCGGTCGCGATGTTGACCGCAAACCGGGCGGAGGCTGTATTCGTGCAGGCGGCACTTGCCCATCTGGGCGCGCGGCTAAGCTGGCTGCATCCGCTTGGTTCGGTCGCTGATCACCAGTTTATCATCGAGGATGCGGAAATCACGACGCTCATCGTCGATGCGGATGGTTATGCGGAGAAAGGCTTTGCTGTGGCGCAGTCGGCGCCCGATATGCGCTGCCTGAGCTTCGGTCCCGCCGGGGGGGCGGACACAGAGGGGGCGGAGGATCTGTCCGCGCTGGCGGCGGGGTTTGCGCCCGCACCGCTCACCGATCTGGGGGATCCGGACGACATCGCCTATATCCTTTATACCGGCGGGACGACTGGCCGGCCCAAAGGGGTGGTGCATCGGCATACAAGCTTTGTTTCTTCCTACCTTATCGCCCTGCATGGCTGGGACTGGCCGGCAGAGGCGCGGACGCTTGCAGCAACGCCGATATCCCATGCTGCCGGTGCACTCATTCCGCCGACATTCCTGCTCGGTGGTACGGTGCATCTGCTTGCCGGGTTTAATCCGGAAGAATATCTCGCCACCATTGCGCGTGAGAAGATTACGGTGGGCTTTCTGGTGCCGACCATGATCTATGTCCTGCTCGATCACCCGGCGCTTGCACAGACCGATGTTTCCAGCCTGCAGACCATGCTGTATGGCGCGGCGCCGATGTCGCCCACCCGCCTCAAGGAGGCCATGGCGCGGTTCGGCCCGGTCTTCACCCAGGCATATGGTCAGACGGAAGTAACCGCCATGGGGTGCAGCCTGCGGCAGTCCGATCATGATCCCGACGACCCCGAACCGCTTGCATCCTGCGGCCGGCCGATGCCAGGCAATCTCGTCCGTATCCTGGATGAGGATCTGAACGAGGTGCCCCGGGGGGAGGTAGGGGAGATCTGCTTCCGCAGTCCCAATACCATGGTCGAATACTGGAAACGGCCTGATGAAACTGCCGCGACGCTGAGGGGCGGCTGGTTGCATACCGGCGATATGGCGCGAATGGATGCGCGCGGCTTCATCTATATCGTCGATCGCTCCAAGGATATGATCGTGACCGGCGGCTTTAATGTCTTCCCGCGCGAGGTGGAAGACGTGCTCACCGCCCATCCCGCGGTTGCGATGGCCGCGGTAATCGGCGTGCCCGACCCGAAATGGGGCGAGGCGGTGATGGGCATCGTCGTCCTGCGTTCCGATGCAACCGCGGACGAGGCGGAACTGATCGCCCATGTGAAGCAGGCAAAGGGGTCGGTTCAGACACCCAAAAGCATCGTCTTTGCCGAAGCGCTACCGGTTACGGGCCTTGGTAAACCCGACAAAAAAGCCCTGCGCGCGCAATATTGGAAAGATCAGGACCGCCAGGTGGGGTGAGGATCAGCAGTATCTTACCAATCTTCTTGAAAAATGTACGGTAGCAGCGTACATATCGTCTATGGAGTTATACTCGATCCGCCATAGGGGGCTGCGGCGTTTGATCGAAGAAAATGACGCCCGTGCGCTACGCGGTGACATGGTCGGCAGAATCCGGCGGGTCATAGCTGCCCTCGTCCTTGCACCGGATGTTGAAAGTATTTTGGGCCCGCCGGGTTGGCGGATTCACGCATTGACCGGGGACCGTGCTGGCATATGGAGTATCAGCATATCGGGAAATTGGCGAATTACTTTCAGTGTTCGGGACGGCAAGATTTTTGATCTGAATTTGGAGGATTACCATTAATGGCCCCGAAAGCGATCAAGGTTGGCATGAGGCCGCCCCATCCCGGTGAGTTTATCCGGGAGGAGGTGCTTGAGCCGCTTAATCTCAGCATTACAAAGGCTGCTGAAATCCTGGGTGTGCGCCGGGCAACCCTGTCGGATCTGGTGAATGAAAAAACCGCACTGTCGCCTGAAATGGCGCTGAGGATCGAGAAGGCGTTCGATCTTGATATGAATACACTACTCCAGATGCAGGCCTGGTACGATGCCAGCGCTATGCGCGAGCAGTCCGCATATATTGATGTGGAACGTTATAAGACAGGATAATGGGGATTAAGGAGTTTCACGGCAGCCATGTCGACACTGATGCTCATGAGTCTGCGACTAAATTATTCGGGCAGAATAAAACTGTAGTTAATATCGGGGACCAGTTTAGTCCGCTTTTAGTGGGGTTATAGCCGCAAATCCTTTTGTTTTTTTAAAATTTATCACGTGATTGAAATTCCCAAGAGAATCGGAGGGATCAATTTGCGAAAGGTTTAGTGACAAAAAAGTTGGTCTTACAAACTGCACCGAAAGAATGGGCGTAAGTTCCTTGTATCCGGTTTTTGTATTGAGCATATGCGTTTGACATGTCACATATACTTCTTCAAGCGGAAGAATTTGGAATAAATCACCACCAATTTTTAAAGCGACACTGCAGACATAATCCTGGTAAAGCTCATTAAATTGACCTGCAGGCATTTTCGTCTCTGATAGTCTGCCGCTAGCCAGTTGTTTGCGTCGGAAACTCGGAATAATCTCATCCGAATGAACTTCTGGCTTTGCGTGAATAAAGTTATCCTCAATCACAAATGAAATGGCGGAGCCAATCAACGCCTCATCGGATAGCGATTGCAGTTCGGATATAACCTCTTTAATTGCGTTCGCATCGCCTGCCAATAAACGATCTGCAAGGTTTCTGTCGACTTCCCACTCTTCAAGTGCATTCAAATACTCGTAATGGGCGGTTTCAAAATCCAAGCGATCTTGTTCAGGAGCTTCCTTGAGGGCTTCGTTGAGTCTCCGTACTATTCGGGTCTGTCCACCGCGTAAGAAATCAAAGAAACCCGGTTTGTAGTTTTTTATCTGCTCTTGAGCAGCATCCAAATGATGCGTGTTAAGCTTTGGTTCGATAGGGCGAGGCTGATTTAGAATTGAAGTCCAGTTTATTGATTCCGCTAAATTGGTATGAACGGAAACGAGGTTATCGGTATATTCCTTCCAGCCCGTAACCGCTTCCGCTGCGTCATTTGAAATTTGCTCTTTTACTGCCTGTTTATGGCGCCTCTGGGCGTCACGTTCCGCTGCGCGGATAGCTGCATTTACAGACCTCAATGTGCCTTTCCAGCCCATACAACTCTCCCCCGATGGTTGAACGGCTATCTTATTACCTTGCCAACGACACCCATTTTACCTTGCCAACGACACCCATTCGATTGGCTTGCC
>CALAQW010000196.1 GCA_937888955.1 uncultured Alphaproteobacteria bacterium
GCGCCGCGCTGGGTGTTATTCGGCTTGTTCTCGAAAATGGGCTGCGCTTGCCGCTTGCGCCGCTGTTTGGTGCGCAGGCTGAAGATCTGCTCGGCTTTTTCGCCGACCGCCTCAAGGTGCATCTGCGTGGCGAAGGGGTGCGTCACGATCTGATCGACGCGGTATTCGCACTTGGCGATCAGGACGATCTTGTGCTGCTGGTCGCGCGGGTTCGGGCGCTTGAGGCGTTCTTGCAATCCGATGACGGGGCGAATTTGCTTGCTGCCTATAAGCGGGCGGCCAACATCCTGCGGATCGAGGAAAAGCGCGACGCTGCCTCCTATGACGGGCATGCGGATCCCGCGCTTTTCGCGCAGGATGAAGAGCGCACTTTGTTTGACCAGATCGCGGAAGCGGCGGCCGAAGCGGATGCCGCCCTCGCGCGGGACGATTTCACCGCCGCCATGGGGGCGGTGGCGCGGCTCAGGATGCCGGTCGATGCGTTCTTTGATAAAGTGACTGTCAATGCGGATCAGGCTGAGCGGCGGGCAAACCGGTTGCGGCTTTTGTCGCAGATACGGGGTGCCTTGGAAGCGGTGGCCGATTTCTCAAAAATCGAAGGGTAAGAAAGCGTATGTCCAGCAAGCATGCGGCAAATGCCGGCCATAAATGGGTTTATTTCTTTGGCGACGGCATGGCCGAGGGCGCGGCGGATATGCGCGATCTGCTTGGCGGCAAGGGTGCAAACCTTGCGGAAATGAGCAATATCGGCCTGCCGGTACCGCCCGGCTTTACGGTCACGACCGAAGTATGCACCGCCTTCTACGCAAATAACCGCAGCTACCCGGACGGGCTCGATGCGCAACTGGCGGCGGCGCTGGATCAGGTGGGGGCGATCACCGGACGTGTTTTCGGTGATCCCGAACGCCCGTTGCTATTGTCGGTGCGGTCGGGTGCGCGGGTCTCGATGCCGGGCATGATGGACACGGTGCTCAATCTCGGACTGAATGATGCAACCGCCCAGGCGCTTGTCAAGGAAACAGGCGATGCCCGCTTCGTGTATGACAGCTATCGCCGCTTCATCCAGATGTATTCGGCGGTCGTGCTCGATGTTGCGCATCACCTGTTCGAGGATGCGCTTGACGATCACAAGCTTGGTCTCGGGATTACCCAGGACACGGATATGAAGGCCGAGGATTGGCGCGATCTCGTCGCAACCTACAAGCAGATCGTGCAAGACGAGCTGGGCGAGGCATTTCCCGAAGACGCGAAACAGCAGCTGTGGGGCGGCATTGGCGCGGTATTCGGATCGTGGCAGTCGGCACGGGCGAAAACCTATCGCCGTATCCATAATATCTCCGACGATTGGGGCACCGCGGTCAATGTGCAGGCAATGGTGTTCGGCAATATGGGGAATGACAGCGCCACGGGCGTGGCCTTCACCCGGAATCCCGCAACCGGCGAAAAATCCTTCTACGGAGAGTTTCTTGTCAATGCGCAGGGTGAGGATGTGGTGGCCGGTATCCGCACGCCGCAGCATCTGACCCGCGCGGCACGTGAACAGGCGGGCGAAAGCGATCTGTCGCTTGAAGAGCGCATGCCCGAGGCATTTGCCGAGCTGACCGAGGCCTATCGCAAGCTCGAAGCCCATTACCGGGATATGCAGGATATCGAATTCACAATCGAGCGCGGCAAGCTCTGGATGCTTCAGACCCGCTCGGGCAAGCGCACCACTCAGGCTGCGCTGAAGATTGCGGTCGATATGGTCGCGGAGGGGCTGATCGACCGGGCCGAAGCGGTCGGGCGGATCGATCCCGCATCGCTTGACCAATTACTGCATCCAAGTCTTGATCCGGACGCGCCGCGTGAGGTGCTGACACGTGGCTTGCCCGCCTCCCCCGGCGCGGGCACGGGCGAGGTGGCGCTGACGCCGGAGAAAGCCGAGGAGATGGCTGCCGCCGGAAAATCAGTCATCCTTGTGCGGACTGAAACGAGCCCGGAAGATATTCATGGCATGCATGTCTCCGCCGGCATTCTGACGAGCCGTGGCGGCATGACCAGCCATGCGGCGGTCGTGGCGCGCGGCATGGGCAAGCCATGCGTATCGGGCGCGGGCGCAATCCGCGTCAATGCGGCCGAAGGCGGTTTCGAGGTCGCCGGCCGCAAGATCGCCGAGGGCGATGTGATCACCATCGACGGATCGACGGGGGAGGTGATTCTCGGCGCCGTACCGATGATCCAGCCTGAACTCAGTGGCGACTTCGCGGCCTTGATGGGGTGGGCGGATGAAATTCGCCGCCTGAAGGTGCGCACAAATGCCGAAACGCCCGAAGATGCGCGCACCGCGCGGCAATTCGGGGCGGAAGGCATCGGTCTGTGCCGGACCGAGCATATGTTCTTTGAGGGCAACCGCGTCGTTGCGATGCGGGAGATGATCCTGGCAGAGGATGAGGCGGGGCGTCGCGCCGCGCTTGCCAAGATCCTGCCGATGCAGCGCGATGATTTCGTGCAGCTTTTCACGATCATGGCGGGGTTGCCGGTCACTGTGCGGTTGCTTGATCCGCCGCTGCACGAATTCCTGCCGCATAAGGATTCCGAATTTGCGGAAGTTGCCGCGGCGATTGGCTGCGATGTGGCGGAACTGCGCGCCCGGGCCTCGGATCTTGCCGAGGCCAATCCGATGCTTGGCCATCGCGGGGCGCGGCTTGGCATCAGCTATCCCGAGATTTATGAGATGCAGGCGCGGGCGATTTTCGAGGCCGCACTGACCGCGGGCGCGCAGACCGGTGCGCCGGTGACGCCTGAAATCATGGTGCCGTTGATCGCAACGCGCAAGGAGCTGGAAATCCTGAAAGCGCGGATCGATGCGGTGGCGGCGGAAGTCGGCAAGGAAAAATCCGCAAGCCTTTCCTATCATGTGGGCACGATGATCGAGTTGCCGCGTGCCGCCCTGCGCGCCGGTGAGATCGCCGAGCAAGCGGAATTCTTCAGCTTTGGCACCAATGACCTGACGCAGACGACCTATGGCATCAGCCGCGACGATTCAGCGTCCTTCCTGAACGATTATCTGCGCGCGGGTATCTTTACCCAGGATCCGTTCGTCAGCCTCGATCAGGAAGGGGTGGGGGAGCTTGTCGCCCTGGCCGCCGAACGCGGCCGCGCCACCCGCCCTGACATCAAGCTCGGCATTTGCGGCGAACATGGCGGCGATCCCGATTCGGTGCGTTTCTGCAATGCGATCGGGCTCGATTATGTCTCATGTTCCCCTTACCGGGTGCCGATTGCCCGGCTTGCCGCGGCGCAGGCGGCGATGGCGGCGCGCGAGCGCGACGTCTGATCCGGGCGCGCGCGGGTGGCGGAAATTCCGACATTCGAGGAATTGCAGACAGGCGGCAAGCCGGTCATGGCCCGTGCGCTGGCCGCTGCCGAGCGTTTCGCTGACCGGCCCGCGCTTGTCGGGCTGCTTGATGCATGCTGGGCGGGTGCGCGCGCGCATGTTGTGGGGCTGACCGGTCCGCCCGGCGTCGGTAAATCGACGCTCATCAACAGCCTGATCGGTGCCTGGCGCGCGGCCGGGCGTACTGTTGGCGTGATCGCCGTTGACCCGACATCGCGGCGCACCGGCGGCGCGCTTCTTGGCGACCGCACAAGGCTTGCGACCGATCCCGAGGATCACGGTATTTTCGTGCGTTCCATGGCGGCACGCGATCGGCTTGGCGGGCTGGGGGGGGTGACGATGCCCGCCATGGTGTTGATGCGTGCGGTCTATGACATCGTGCTTGTCGAAACCGTCGGGATTGGCCAGTCCGAAACCGATATTGCCGATCTTGCCGATACAGTGATCTTCTGCATCCAGCCGGGTTCCGGCGACAGTTTGCAATATATGAAGGCCGGCATCATGGAGGTGCCGCATATCGCGGTTGTGACAAAAGCCGATATGGGTGCGGCCGCCCGCCGCGCCAAGGCCGATGTGGAAGGCGCAATGGGGCTTAGCGATTTGGGGGGTGACGGCTGGATGCCGCAGGTGCTGACCCTGTCGGCCGCCCGGTCGGAAGGCATCGACGCGTTGGTGGCAGAGATCGACCGGCATCGCGATTGGCTTGAGCGCTCTGGCGAAGGGGCGCGGACCCGTCTTGCTCAGGCGCGGCATTGGCTGCACGAACTGGTGCGGGAGGAATTCGGCCGTCATGGTCTTGCTCAAGCCCGCGATCAGTTGACAGGGCAATCGGGGAACACGCCCTTTGCCGCCGCCCGCGCCATCAGTCAGACCCTGCGGCAGCGCCCGTCTGCCTAAAAGACGGGCATTTGCCCTGAAATCCGGCATGGATGTGCCAATTCAAACGCGACTTAACCCGAAATTCACAATAATTGAATTCCGCATCCGGTTTGGCACGGGGCTTGCGTTATGTTGGTTGCGTCTAGGGTTCCGGTATCGGTTCGGGCGACAGTGCCCGGTCTGATATGACTGGTCCGAGGGATGCAATCCGGCATCTGTATATGCCGGACACACGGCGGGATAAAAGCCCGGGAGGTCTCGTGCGGCGGTCGTTTCGGCCGATGTGCGGTGAGACTCCACACCTTCTCGCCGCCCCGCCCCGGACCTGCCTTTGCTGCCCGCCAAGCGGCGAAACAAGCAGGGAGCCCGGAACATGCTGAAATCCATCCGCAAACAATTCATGCTGGCCGTCACGGCAGTGACGCTTGCCTTAGTTCCCTTATCCGCGCAGGCGGAAGCAAAAGACAGTTTCAAGGTCTGCTGGTCGATCTATGTCGGCTGGATGCCCTGGGGCTATATTCAGGACAGCGGCATCATGAAAAAGTGGGCCGATAAATATGATATCGATGTCGAGATCGTTCAGATCAACGACTATATCGAATCGATTAATCAGTATACAGCCGGTGCGTTCGATGGTTGCACCATGACCAATATGGATGCGTTGACGATCCCGTCGGTCGGCGGGGTCGATACGACCGCGCTGATCGTCGGTGATTTCTCGAACGGTAATGACGGGATCGTGCTCAAGCAGGGCGATGCGGTTGCTGACCTCAAGGGGCGTGAGGTCAATCTCGTCGAATTGTCGGTATCCCACTATCTGCTTGCGCGTGCGCTGGAAAGTGTGGGATTGGCCGAGCGCGACCTGACGGTTGTCAATACATCGGATGCCGATATCGTCGCAGCCTTTGCAAGCCGTACCGATGAGGCAGCAGTCGTTACCTGGAACCCGCAATTGTCCGAGGTCGCGGCACTTCCGGGCGCGGCGAAGATCTTCGATTCCGCTGATATCCCCGGTGAGATCATCGATCTGATGGTCGTGAACACCGAAACGCTGGCCGATAACCCCAAGCTGGGCAAGGCGCTGGTCGGCGCATGGTACGAGATGATGGGCCTGATGCATGAGGATGCCGACATCCGCGCCAAACTGGGCAAGGCGGCGGGCACAGACCTTGCGGGCTATGATGCGCAGCTTGCGACGACGCGGATGTTCTATGCGCCGGCGGAAGCGGTCAGCTTCACCGAAAGCGCTGATCTTGTTGCGACCATGGACGCGGTGCGCAAATTCTCCGATGCCCATGGGCTGCTTGGTGAAAGCGGCCAGTCCGTCGATGCGGTCGGCATCGCTTTCTCCGGCGGCAAAACGCTTGGCGATACGGCAAATATCCGCTTGCGCTTTGATCCGGCCTTTATGGCGCAGGCTGCGTCCGGCGGGCTTTAGCGCCTGGGCGCGCGCGGGCGGTTGCGTCGGTCGGAGGCGGGGACAATGCGGCGTATCATCAACTGGCAACCGTCGCGGGCAGGGGCAATTCTGCTCGGGGCGGCACCGTTCATTCTGCTGATCGTCCTGTATCTGATCTTTTCGGATTTGCGACTTGCCGCCAATCCGAACGACAAGCTGCTGCCCTCGCCTGCGCGGATCTGGGACACGGTCCTGCGGCTTGCGCTGGAAGAAGATCGTCGCAGCGGTACAGTCCTTCTGTGGCGTGATACCGGGGCCAGCCTGCTGCGCCTTTTTATCGGGCTGGGCGTTGCGACACTGGTGGGGCTTTGTGTCGGTATAGCAACGGGCCTCATCCCCTATGTGCGGCGCACGCTCGGACCGCTTATTGCCATCGTGTCGATGGTGCCCCCGATGGCTGTATTGCCGATCCTGTTCATCATTCTGGGACTTGGAGAGGTTGCCAAGATTGTCCTCATCGTTATCGGTGTCGCGCCCTTTCTGATGCGCGATCTGGCCATCCGTGTCGCCGAGCTGCCGCGCGAGCAGCTTGTCAAGGCGCAGACGCTTGCGGCCTCGAGCTGGCAGATCGTGTTGCGGGTGGTGCTGCCGCAGATCATGCCGCGCCTGATCGACGGGGTCAGGCTGTCGCTCGGGCCCGCATGGCTGTTCCTGATCGCGGCAGAAGCGATTGCGGCGACCGAAGGGCTTGGCTACCGGATCTTTCTTGTGCGGCGCTATCTGGCGATGGATGTGATCCTGCCCTATGTCGTCTGGATCACATTGCTTGCCTTTGCGATGGATTTTCTTCTGCGTCTGGCGAAGCGCGTGTTTTTCCCCTGGGCGGTCATTGGGGGCGACAAGATATGAGCGCGGTGACCATTCGCGACGTCGCGAAGCTGTATGACAATGTGCCGGTGCTGCGCGATATCAATGTCACGGTAGATACCGGGGAATTCTGTACTGTAGTCGGGGCGTCGGGCTGCGGGAAAAGCACCTTTTTGCGGATGCTGTTGAGTGAGGAGCAACCGAGCAGCGGCGTCATTCTGATTGATGGTAAGCCGATTGCCCCCGAACCGGGGCCTGACCGCGGTGTTGTCTATCAGCGTTATTCCGTCTTCCCGCATCTGAGTGTGCTTGACAATGTCATGCTCGGCCCGAGTTTTTCCCGTGCACCTTTCATGGCGCGGCTGTTCGGCGCTGCCGCGCGCGCCCTGCGCGAGGAGGCGATGCATTATCTCGA
The DNA here is from genome assembly GCA_937888955.1 of uncultured Alphaproteobacteria bacterium. Taxonomy (GTDB): domain Bacteria; phylum Pseudomonadota; class Alphaproteobacteria; order UBA11222; family UBA11222; genus CALAQW01. The sequence continues at coordinate 6,937 of CALAQW010000196.1, forward strand.
CGCGGTCGGGCTTGCGGATGCGCGCGATCAATATCCGGCAGCCTTGTCGGGCGGTATGCAGCAACGGCTTGCCATTGCCCAGACGCTCATCATGCAGCCTAAATTGCTGCTGCTTGACGAGCCGTTTGGTGCGCTCGACCCGGGAACGCGCAAGGACATGCATGACTTGTTGCGCACATTGTGGCGTGACAGCGGCATGACCGTCTTCATGGTTACCCATGATCTGCAGGAAGGTTTTTCGCTCGGTACAAGGGTGCTTGTCTTTGACAAGCCGCCAATGAGCGCTTCGGGGGCCAGCCGGGGTGCGACCATCACTTACGACCTTCAACTCAAACGCAGGCCAAGCGCGGATGCGATCTGGGGGCCTGCCCACTTCAAGGAGATACAGGAAAATGCACAGGGTTAACCGCGTTGCTCACCAGCATCACGTCGGGGCTCACCGGCATGGCTTCGGGGCAGGGGCGCTTGTTCCCGGGGAGCGGCGCGCCCACCATCCCGATTTCGACAAGATGCAGGCGCGCGGCTGGAAGGCCGCGCTGGCGGAGGCGGATATCGGTGACAGCAAGTGGAAGGCGGAACAGGCGCGTGCGCTGGAACTTGGGCTGGATGCTGCCGACAGCATACAGGACCGCACGATTTCGACTTTCGCGCGGGGGGAGTTGCCGCATTTTGCCGGGATCAATACCTTCCTCAAAGCGCCCTATGCGGAGGATGTCCGCGCGGTCGGCAATTACGATGCGGCGGTGATCGGCGTTCCGTTCGACGGGGGGACGACCTATCGACCGGGTACCCGTTTCGGGCCGCAGGGAATGCGCAAGATTTCTGCGCTCTATACGCCGTATAATTACGAGCTGGGCGTCGATCTGCGCGAACAGATGAGCCTGTGCGATGCCGGGGATGTCTTCACCATTCCCGCCAATATCGAAAAGACGTTCGATCAGATCAGCCGTGCCGTGTCACATATCTTTTCCTCAGGCGCATTGCCGATCATCATGGGGGGCGATCATTCGATCGGCTTTGCCACGGTGCGCGGCATCGCGCAATGCACCAGCAAAAAGATCGGTATCATCCACTTCGATCGCCACGCCGATATCCAGGAACGCGACCTTGACGAGCGTATGCATACGACACCCTGGTTCCATGCAACCAACATGCCCAATGTGCCAGCGACCAATCTGGTGCAGATCGGGATTGGCGGCTGGCAGGTCCCGCGCGAGGCGGTCAGCGAAATCCGCAACCGTAATACCAATATCCTGACCATCCGCGATGTCGAGGAGCTTGGCATCGACAAAACGGCCGAGATCGCGCTTGAGCTTGCCTGGAAGGATGCGGATGCGGTTTATCTGAGCTTTGATATCGATTGTGTGGATTGTGGTTTTGTCCCCGGTACCGGCTGGCCTGAACCGGGTGGTTTTCTGCCGCGCGAGGCGCTGTCGCTTGTCGGCAAGGTCGCGGCGGAGGGGATTTGCGGGCTTGAGGTTGTGGAGGTATCGCCACCTTATGATCAGTCCGAAATCACCGCACTTTTCGGAACGCGGGTGATTGTCGATGTGCTCGGTTCCCTGGTGGCGCATGGCAAGCTTGGTGCCCATAAGCCGATGATCGACAAGCCGGTGAGCTTTTGAGATGCCCCATGATGGTGCCCCCGGCCGCAGCGCGGCGGATGAGGCGGCGGCCGCCGCCGAACGCGCCTTTATCGACGGGTTTCGCGCAGCCGGCGACAAGCGCGCCTTCCTTGAACTTGCGCAGATCCCGCTTGAACTGGGCGATTTGAAACTGATGCAGGTGCGGATTGGCGACAGCTATGATGTCGGGTCTGCAAGTCCCGGATTCGGGCAGCGTGAAATGGTTTACCACCCTTTGCCCGGCACGATGATCAGTGCAAGGACAAGCCTGCATTTTGTCTATGTCGCGGCCGACCGCAAGGAGGAGCGGCACCTGGCCGGTTTGCGCCCCGATGCGGGCTAGTGCAGCGCCGCGATTCCCAATCAGGAGAAAATGCGATAGGACATCACTATCGAAAAATCGCAATAAATTCGGGAGGATGAAATGTCACTGGAAGGACGTGTGGCGCTTGTGACCGGCGGAAGTCGGGGCGTGGGGCGCGGGATTGCTTTGGCGCTGGCTGAAGATGGCGCCGATGTCGCGGTGAATTACCGCAGTGACGCGGATGCGGCGCAGGATGTGGTGGCGGAGATCGAGGCGATGGGCCGCAAGGCCAAGGCCTATCAGGCATCGGTTGCGAATTTCGAGGAAGACGAACGGATGGTTGCTGAAATCCTGAGCGATTTCGGCCATATCGATATCCTCGTCAATAATGCGGGTATCGCAAGCCAGGGGCGCAGCGTTGTCGATACCGATCCTGCCGAACTTGCACGCGTTGTCGGCGTGCACGCTTTTGCGCCGCATTATCTGAGCAAGCTTGTCGTGCCGCAGATGCGTAAGCTCGGTCGCGGCGACATCATCATGATTTCAAGCGTGGCGACAAAATCGCTCGGTGCCAACGGTGCGCCGTATAATATGGGCAAATGCGCACTGGATGCGCTGGCCTTTACCCTGTTCAAGGAGGAACGCAAGCACAATATCCGCGTCAATATCGTGGCGCCGGGACTTGTGGAGACCGATATGGGCGAACGGCTGATGCGCGCGGTCGCGGGTGTGAAAAGCCTGCGCGAGCTCGATAAATCGAGCCCGTTTGGCAGGGTCTGCCTGCCCGAGGATATCGCCAATGTGGTGCGATTTCTGGTTTCCGAGCAGAACAGCTATGTCACCGGGGAACGCATTTATGTGAGCGGCGGGGCCTAGCTGCTGTAAAAGTTCAGCTCGATTTTCACGCCGTCGGGATCGTGCAGGAAGATTTGCCGCAGGTCGAAATCAGGGATATTGACCTCGGAAAACTCCACTCCCTTTTCCTTCAGTGTCTTGCGGGCGGCGTCGAAATCTTCCGCGCGGAAGGCGACATGGTCAATCGTGCCTGCCCCGCTTTTGTCATTCCTGTCGACGCCAATCAGGTGGACGACCGCGCGTGCGCCTGAATAAAGCCACGCGCCCGGAATGCCGAAATCGGGGCGCTCCCCGTTTCGAAACCCGAGCACCTGCTCGTAGAACGCGACGGATCGTTCAAGGTCGGCAGTGATGATATTGTAATGGTCGAGTTCGCCAATCCGCATTTTCCTCTCCTTGCTTTTCAGGGGCCGGGCAAGTTGTTTGTTCTTGTCCCCCTTTCGCGTGGTCGCGCCGCGCAAGGCTCAGTTTAACGCAGGGCGCGCTGTCGCCAAAGCCAAAGCAGGCGGGTCAAATCCCCACTTGGCGGAAGCCGCGGAACAAGCTAGTTTCCTGCGTTTGTTGCGATGCGCACGAATAGGCACGAATGCGCCCGCCCGGTCTGTTAACAAATTATCCGCAGATTGGGGCTAGTTAAATTCGCAGCGAGCGTTGCCGACAGATGCGGCGTTCCCCAAAAAAGCCCGATGCCGGGCAAATGTGTGCAGGCGATTTCAATGTTGCAATTTGTGGAAAATCTGGTTTTCCGGTTCCGACTGGTGATCCTGGCCCTGCTGGCCATATTCACCTTGTGGATGGGGTTTTACGCCACGCAGTTGCGCCTTGATGCGGGCTTTGACAAACAATTGCCCACCGACCATCCCTTCATCGAAACATTTGCGGAATATCGCGACAAGCTGCCGCCGCCAAACAGTATTACGATCGGTGTGCATCCCCGGGAGGGAACGGTCTGGACACCCGAAACGCTGCAAAAACTCAATGATGTGACCGATGCGATTTTCTATCTGCCGGGCATTTATCGCGGATCGGTACAGTCATTATGGACACCCAATACCAGGGTGCTCGAAGTCAATGAGCAGGGGTTGCGCGCTTATAATGTGATCGATGCCCATACGACACCGGAAAATCTGACAGATAAGAATATCGCCCGCATTCGCGATAATGCGATCCGGGGCGGCCATGTCGGACAGCTTGTCTCCCATGACTTCACGATTGCAGCGGTCCGCGCAAAGCTGAATGATTTCGATCCGCTGACCGGGGAGAAGCTCGATTATATCGAGCTTGCCGCCCGGCTTGAAACAGATATCCGCGACCGGTTCGAGGATGAGGATTTTGAAATCCACATCACCGGTTTTGCCAAGATGATTGGCGATATCGCCGATGAGGCAAAAAGCGTGCTGGTGTTTTTCGGGCTGGCATTTCTGCTGACGACTGCGGCGGTCTACGTCTATGCGCGATCTTGGGTGCTGACTTTTCTGGCCGTTTTCTGTTCGCTTGTTTCGGTGGTCTGGCAGTTCGGCCTGCTGATCGTGCTGGATATCGGTCTTGATCCGCTTGCTATTCTTGTGCCGTTTCTTGTTTACGCCATCGGCGTGTCGCACGGGGTGCAGCAGATCAATCTGATCTCGGCGGAAGTCTGCGCGGGCCATGATAGTGAAACCGCCGCCCGGGCAACATTCCGCCGTCTGCTTGTGCCCGGTTCGATGGCGCTTGTGACTGATCTGGTCGGCTTTGTCACGCTGGTGCTGATTCCCATCCCGATGATTCAGGAACTGGCCATCGCCGCAACAATCGGTGTGGCGCTCAAGATCATCACCAATCTGATCATGCTGCCGATCCTTGCTTCCTATTTCAGCTTTGACGGGCGTTATATCGAACGCATTTCGCGCGCCCGCGAACAGCGTATCGCCTGGATGAAACGGCTTGCTGTTATCGCAAAGCCGCGGCCTGCGGCCATCACGCTTGTTATTTGCGGCGGCATTCTGGGTGCCTCGATCCTTGCGACGAACGACCGGCATGTGGGCGATCTGCATCCGGGTGCGCCCGAGCTCTGGCCAGGTTCGCGCTATAATGTGGATACCAATCTGCTGGTCGAGCGGTTTTCGGAAAATTCCGATGCCTTCATTGTTATCGCGGAAACGCCCGAGCTTTCCTGTCTTGATTACGGGGTGATGAACCTGATCGACCGTTTCGGCTGGCACATGCAGAATATTGCCGGTGTGAAAGCAGCCGTTTCGCTGCCGACCATCGCGAAACGGGGTTATGCCACATGGTCGGAAGATAATCTGAAATTCCGGGCGCTGCCGCGCAATGACAAGACGCTGGTCCTGACGACCGGGGGCATTTCATCGGGCACCGGCCTGCTGAACGATAATTGCACCATGTTGCCGATGATTGCCTTCACGGTCGACCACAAGGCGACAACGATCAAGCGTGTTGTCGCGGCAGCGGAGGAATTCATCGCCGATAATCCCTATCCCGGCGTCACGTTCCGTCTGGCGTCGGGCAATGTCGGGATCATGGCCGCCACCAATGATGTGATCGAACGCTCCGAACTGCCGATGCTGGTCTATGTCTATATCGCGATCGTCATTCTGGTCTTGCTTGCCTATCGCGATCTGCGTGCGCTGATTTGTTGCTGTCTGCCGCTGCTGCTTGCGACCTTTGCGGGATACTGGCTGATGTCGATGCTGCAAATCGGCCTGAAGGTCTCGACGCTTCCGGTGCTCGTGCTGGCGGTCGGCATCGGCGTCGATTATGCCTTCTATATCTATAGCCGCTTGCAGCGTTATCTCAATGAGGGGATGGATATCTACAACGCTTATTCCCAAGCCTTGCAGGAAACCGGCATGGCGGTGATGTTCACCGGCGCGACGCTTGCGATCGGTGTCTCAACCTGGGCGTTTTCAGGGCTTAAATTTCAGGCGGATATGGGGCTTTTGCTGTCATTCATGTTCGTTGCGAATATGATCGGCGCGGTGACGGCCCTGCCTGCGCTTGCGGTGTTGCTTGAGAAGTTGTTCCCGCGGCGGAAAAAGTTTGAAGCTGTCGCGGGCGGAGTGACAGCGGCCATCAAGGAACAAGGCGCGGATTAGCGTAGCAGCGTTTCGGGATCTGTCAGCCCAAGGCCGAGGGCATGGGCCACGGCTTCATGGGTAACCCTGCCCCCCTGAATATTCAGGCCCGCGCGCAGATGCGGGTCATCGCTCATGGCCTGCTGCCATCCCTTATCGGCCAGCGCCAGCACAAAGGGCAGGGTCGCATTGTTGAGGGCGAAGGTCGATGTGCGGGCGACCGCGCCGGGCATATTCGTCACGCAATAATGCACCACCTCATGTTTGCGGTAGGTTGGTTCCGCATGGGTTGTGGGGCGCGAGGTCGCCGCGCTGCCGCCCTGATCGATCGCAACATCGACAAGCACGGTGCCGCGCCGCATCTGGCGGACCATATTCTCGGTGATCAGCCTGGGCGTTGCGGCGCCCGGCACAAGCACCGCGCCGATCACAAGGTCCGCTTCCGCAATCAGGGTTTCGACCGCATCGACGGTTGAATAAATTGTGTTCAGCATCGGCCCGAACTGCATATCCAGCTCCTGCAATCGCGCCAGATTCTTGTCGAGCACGGTGACATGCGCCTCAAGCCCCATCGCCATGCGCGCGGCGTTGGTACCAACCACCCCGCCGCCCAGAATCACGACCCGCGCGGCACTGACGCCGGCCACCCCGCCAAGCAGCATGCCGCGACCCCCCTGTTCCATTTCAAGACAATGGGCACCCGCCTGAATGGCCATCCGCCCGGCAACCTCGCTCATGGGGGCAAGCAGTGGCAGATGACCGGCCCGGTCAGTCACCGTTTCATAAGCGATGGCGGTGCAGCCAGATCGGCATAATTTTTCCGTCTGAGCGCGGTCGGCGGCAAGATGCAGATAGGTGAAAAGCGTCTGGTTTTCTGAAAGTTGTGCGATTTCGCTCGCCTGTGGCTCCTTGACTTTCACGATCATTTCCGCACGGGAAAAAATATCCTCTGCTGTCTGAACGATTTCAGCGCCGGCACTCTGATAATCGGTGTCATGCAGGCCGATTGCCTCTCCCGCGCCCTGCTCGATGATGACCGCATGGCCGTGATGGATCAGCTCGCGGACGCTGGCCGGGGTGAGGCCGACACGATATTCATGCACTTTGATTTCCCTGGGCACGCCAATCAGCATTTTCACTCTCCTCATTCAAGCTGTTGCAGCAATCGGCGCAGCCGTTCAACAAGCAACGCTATTTCTGTTTCGCTGATGATCAAGGGGGGTGACAGGGCGATGGTGTCGCCTGTTATGCGGATCATCATGTCGTGGGTGTGAAATGCGCTCTGCACGGCCTGAAACCCCCGTGCGCCGGGGCTTGCCGCCGGTTCAAGGTCGATTCCCGCAGCAAGCCCGATGGTCCGGATATCGCGCACGATTCCGAATTCTGAAAGCGTGTGGATTGCATCCGCCCACGGGTTTTCAAGCGCGGCCGCCCGCGCAAACAGATCTTCCTGCGCATAAAGATCAAGCGTTGCCTCCCCCGCCGCCATCGCCAGCGGGTGGCCGGAATAGGTATAGCCGTGAAACAATTCGATCCCGTGATCGGGCAACCCCGTCCGTGTTGAGACGATTTGCGCGTGAATTTCATCGCTGACAAGCACCCCGCCCAATGGCACGGCACCATTGGTGACGCCCTTGGCGAAGGTGATCATGTCGGGCGTGACCGAAAAGCGCATCGCCCCGAAAGCCGATCCCAACCGTCCGAAGCCTGTGATGACCTCGTCAAAAATCAACAGAATGCCATGCCGTGTGCAGATATCGCGTAGCCGCTCAAGATAGCCTTTGGGCGGTGCGAGCACGCCGGTCGACCCCGCGACCGGTTCGACGATCACCGCGGCAATCGTGTCTGCGCCATGCAGGGCGACAAGATGCTCAAGCGCATCGGCGCGTTCGATGCCCCATTCGGGTTCGCCCCTGCTATATGGCTGCTTTTCAATGTCATAGGTATGGGGGAGGTGGTCCGTACCGGGAAGAAGCGGGCCGAACATGTTCCTGTTATTGACGAGCCCGCCCACAGAGATGCCGCCAAAGCCTGTGCCGTGATAACCCCGTTCGCGGCCGATCAGCCGCGTGCGTTGGCCCTGCCCGCGTAATTGCTGGCAGGCGAGTGCGATCTTGAGCGCGGTATCGACGGCTTCCGAGCCGGAATTGCAGAAGAAGACATGATTGAGTGGCGGCGGTGCCAGGGATGCGAGCCGTTCGGCAAGCGCAAAGGCGCCGGGGTGGCTGAACTGGAAACTCGGCGCATAATCGAGTTTTTTTGCCTGCGCCGCGATTGCTTCGGCGATGGATGTGCGGCCGTGACCGGCATTCACGCACCACAGCCCCGCCGTGGCATCGAAGATCTTTCTGCCATCTTCTGCGATGTAATACATCCCGTCCGCTCCGGTCAGGATGCGCGGATGTTTGCTGAAATGCCGATTGGGTGTGAAAGGCAGCCAGTAGGGCGAAAGGTTGTGGCCCGAAGGCGGCTTGGCCATATCGCAAAACGCTCCTTTTCGACAGGGGACAGCATCGCGATGCGGGCGCGCTGTCCAAACCGGGCGTGGTTACCAAACAAGCCTTGTTCAGACGACAAGAGCCGGTTCAGGTGACAACAGCGGAAACGATCTTAATATAATCCGGTAAAGTTTGTTTTACAGGCCCGCAATAATGGTGAAAGGCCGCTTGCCTGCGCGGAAGAAAAAACCGCCGGGTGGTTGCCCGGCGGTGCAGTTGCTTTGATGTTTAGGGGAATTTCCCCGATTTTTCAGGGAATCTGTTAATGGGTAACCACCATTTCCTCGCCGGTGACCCCGCCGCATTGGGCAAGCCGGGCGGCCAGCGCGTCGCGCCGTTTGGCGCGGCGGTTTTTGCTTGGCGCGTCTTTGCATAATTCATCGAGAATTGCAGTGCCCCAGGCGATATGCGCGCGGCTGCGGCGAATGATATCCTCAAGCAATATGATTGTCGGCGCATCGCAGATCTGGTCCGTTTCCGCGCAGAACCTTTCATAGACATCGACAAGATGCGGTTTCAGCACATCGAAAATGCCGGTCAGTTTTTCGATCGTCTGTTCCGGACTTTCGGGGGCCGAGATTTCCTGTATCAACCCGGCAAACCCCTCATTGCCGGGTTGCGAACCGAATTGCCCGACCTTGGAGCCGCAGCGCAGCTCCGGCAACCGCTTGCCAAGTTCATCGGCAGCTACCGCGCTGTCCCAGATGATTTTGCCCAGTCCGGTTTTCACGGGCAGCTCGGGGATGGTTGCAACCCATCCGCCCATGATCAACATCATCCATTCTTCGGCATATCGCCAGTTGCGCACCCGCAGGGCCACCGCCTCGACATCGAAGCGGCCATGCAGGGTGCGCAGATCCGCGGGAATATCGAAAGCGGAATAGGGCGCGAAACTTGTCCGTTCGTCCTGGCCGGAGCCCGGATAAAGCCGTTGTTCACTCATATCCGCGCCTCCTATTCCGCTGCCGTCTGCTTCTGCTGCGCTTTCTTGGCGCGGTGCCGTTCAGCCAGGATGCGTGCTGCCTCGCGCAGGGTTTCACGGCTCGGCCCGCCGACACTGAGCGCCCCGATCTCGTCGATTTCTTCCGCCGTGAAGCCTGCTTCCAGCCGGTCCTGAACGGCCAGCGGGATCGCCGCATCCTCGCGTGCGCTGCGCGCGCCGCCAAAGCTGAAGCGCTTGTCGACTTCCCTGCGGAATTCCTGCGTACGCTTGAAATAGTCCGGATCGTCCTTGGTGAATTCCTTCACCCAGTTGCTGCCGAAACGGACATGGGTGATCTCATCCGCCAGAACGAAATCGACGGCTTGCTTGATGGTATCGTCGCCAACTTTTTCGGCATAGCGGATCAGATCGCGGAATACATCGCAGGCAAGCCCTTCCAGTCCGCGATTGACGCCTGCCACCCGCATTGCGGGATCTTCGCTGCAGGCGCATTCAAACAGAAAGGTGTTTTCGGGATAATCGCCGATTTCACCGCCCATATATTGCAGCAGCTTTTCGTAAATCTGTACATGCCGGGCCTCGTCCCAGGCCTGGCGGGCCATATTCATCTTGAATTCCCAGGGTGCTTCGGGAAAGTCCCACAATGAGCGTGATGCCCCTTCAAGTGCCTGCAATTCGCCGATCAGAATACCGTGCAGCCGGAAACGCAGGCGATTGACGAGCGCGGGATCATCGGGATGAATAGGCTCGTTCAGCACCACCAGATTGTAGGCGGGGCCATATTCTTCATAAAGCGGCTCGGCGGCGGTGCCGCGGGTTGCCTTTTCAATCATCGGGGCGAGTTGTTCGAAGATATCGACGACCGTATCCACATCGTCGGGCAGTGATGCGAGCACACTGTTGGCCGCGCCGTCCTGCCGGATAAACCGGCTGTCGCGCGCCAGTTCTTCATGATCAATAAAGCGTTTCATCCTAGGTGCCTCCTGACGTTCCAAGCCCGTCCCGCTTACAGTACGCACCACTTGCCGTGGCAGCGAACAGGCGCAATGCACACAACATTTCTTATATATTAAAGCAAATATATTAACCTGTGCGGCCCCTGTCCAGCACTTGGTGGAATTTTTTACGTCATAACCGCGTGAAATCCCCGGTTGCGGCTGGCAAGACCGCGGGCTTCGCCCTATAACCCGCCTATGGAAGAAATCGAGTTCATAAAGATGCACGGTCTTGGCAATGACTTTGTGGTCATTGACGCGCGCGCGCGCGCGGTACCGCTTGATCCCGCCTTGCTGCGCGCGGTGGCGGACCGGCGGCTTGGCATCGGTTTCGATCAGCTGATCCGGATCGAGCCCGCGCGGAATGCGGACAGCGCGGCCTTCATGCGAATTTATAACGCCGATGGGAGCGAGGTGGATGCCTGTGGCAATGCGACCCGCTGCATTGGTTGGCTGTTGATGTCGGAAACCGGCGATACGCAGGTCGCGGTTGAGACCAATGCGGGTCGGCTTGTCTGCAATCGGGCGGGCGCGCAGCGGATCACGGTCGATATGGGGGTTCCCGCTTTTGGATGGCAACAGATCCCGCTGGCCTGCGAGATGGATAGCCGGAATTTGCATTTCGATCCGGCACTGCCCGACATCCCCGGACTTGTCGGGCCGCCGGTCGCGGCCAATATCGGCAATCCGCATTGCATCTTTTTTGTGTCCGACGTGGCGGCCATCCCTTTGTCTGAGATTGGTCCGCTTGTCGAACATCACGCGTTATTTCCCGCGCGGGTCAATGTCAGCTTTGCGGAAATTTCAGCGCCTGAGCGGATACGTCTGCGGGTCTGGGAGCGCGGTGTCGGGATAACGCGCGCCTGCGGCACGGCGGCGTGCGCGGTTGTCGCTGCCGCCGCCCAACCCGGTGTTGCGCGGGCCAATCGTCAGGTTTGCGTTGCGCTTGATGGCGGGATGCTTGAGATCGATTGGCGCGCGGATGACAACCACATATATATGACAGGTGAGACCGCAATAAGCTTTCGCGGCCGTTTCGCGCCCGAGGCGCTGCGCGCCGCACAATCGACGATGTAACCGATATGACGCGCGATGCTAAAATTCTGACCTTCGGCTGCCGGTTGAACAGCTATGAATCGGAGATCATGCGCGCGCATGCCGCCCAGGCGGGTCTGGACGATGCGGTGATCGTGAATAGCTGCGCGGTAACCGGGGAGGCGGTGCGCCAGACGCGGCAGGCGATCCGCCGCGCGCGGCGCGGCGACCGCGATGCCCGGATTATCGTCACCGGCTGTGCCGCACAGATCGCGCCGCAATCCTTTGCTGATATGCCCGAGGTGGATGTCGTGCTCGGCAACCGCGAAAAGCTGCGCGCGGAAAGTTTCACGAAGATAGCCGCAACCTCGCCGGCAGATGAGACACAAGTTGATGCCGCAGCCGTCATGGTGAGCGACATCATGGCTGAAACGGTCGCGCGGCCAAGTGCGGTAACCGGGCTTGGGGGGCGGATGCGTGCGGTGGTGCAGGTGCAGAATGGCTGCGATCATCGCTGCACATTTTGCACGATCCCTTTCGGACGGGGCCGGTCGCGCAGCGTGCCGGCAGCGGATGTGATCGCGCAAGTCAGGCAAGTGGTGGAAAGCGGCTATAGCGAAGTCGTGCTGACCGGGGTCGACATGACCGCCTATGGTGCTGATTTCGCGCAGCCGATGCGGCTTGGCGATCTTGTCTGGCAGATTCTGGAGCAGGTGCCGGAGCTGCCGCGGCTACGCCTGTCCTCGATCGATTCGGTGGAGGTTGATCCGGCTTTGTTTGAGGCTGTCGCCACCCATCCGCGGCTGATGCCGCATCTGCATCTGTCCTTGCAGGCGGGCGACGATATGATCTTGAAGCGGATGAAGCGGCGGCATGCGCGTCAGGATGCCATCGCGCTCTGTGCAGCGTTGCGCGCGCGCCGGCCCGATATTGTGTTCGGTGCGGATCTGATCGCGGGTTTCCCGACCGAGACCGAGGCGATGTTCGAAAACAGCCTGCGGCTTGTTGAAGAATGCGGGCTGACCTTCCTGCATGTCTTTCCTTTCTCCGCGCGGCCCGATACGCCGGCGGCACGCATGCCGCAATTGCCCGTCGCGGTGCGCAAGCAGCGCGCCGCCCGGCTGCGTGAGGCCGGGGCGGCGGCCAAGCAGCGCTATCTCGATGCGCAGCAGGGGCAGATATTACGGGTACTGATGGAAGATGACCGGCGCGGCCGCGCCGAATCCTTTGTCGAGGTGATGGCCGATCGGGGTCAGCCCGCCGGCAGTATCCTGGATATGCGGATTACAGGCGTCGACGAAGACAAGCTTTTAGGGGTGATTGCGGCATGAAGCGGTTCGGCTGGAAGAGAAACAGGCAACAGCCGAACGCGGCGGCGACAGGGGAGAATGAGGATGCGGCTTCGCCCGCTGCGCCGGTAGCCGATCATTCAGCCGACGCCGCACCGCCCACCGAAGCGCCGTCTGCAATCACTGATGTGGATGCCGCTATCGCGCAAGAACCGGCTGAACGTGAGAAAAAAGGCTGGTTCAGCCGACTGAAATCCGGCCTCAGCCGGTCCACCGGGGCGCTCAGCGACGGGGTGAGCGGCATCTTCACCAAGGCGCGGCTTGATCGCGAACGGCTCGACGAGCTTGAGGATGTGCTGATCCAGGCGGATCTGGGTGTCGATGTGGCGATGGAAATAACCGACGCTCTGGCATCTGAACGGTTCGATAAGGAGATTTCGCCCCAGGAGGTGCGGGAGTTTCTGGCAGATCATATCGCCGAAATCCTGACGCCGGTGGCCGCACCGCTGATTATCGAACGCGGCCGGGATGCGCCGTTTGTCATTCTGGTTGTCGGCGTCAATGGCACAGGCAAGACGACGACGATCGGCAAGCTGGGCAACTGGCTGCAGGGTGAGGGGTATAAGGTGATGCTGGGTGCGGGCGATACATTCCGTGCCGCCGCCATCGAGCAGTTGCAGGTCTGGGGCGAACGGCTGAATGTGCCGGTGATCGCCCGCGAACCCGGTGCGGATGCGGCGGGGCTTGCCTATGATGCGCTTGAAAAAGCCTGTGAAGCGCAGGCGGATGTATTGCTGATCGATACGGCGGGCCGGCTGCAGAATAAAGCCGGCCTGATGGATGAGCTGCGCAAGATCAAGCGCGTGCTGGGCAAGCTTGATGCGGAAGCGCCGCATGCGGTGCTGCTCGTCCTCGATGCGACGACGGGGCAGAATGCGATATCGCAGGTTGAGGTCTTTCAGGAAGTGGCGGGCATTACCGGGCTCGTTATGACCAAGCTTGACGGGACAGCGCGCGGCGGGATTCTTGTTGCTGTTGCGCGTAGGTTCGGTTTGCCCATCCATGCGATCGGCATTGGCGAGGGGATCGAGGATCTCCGTCCGTTTGATGCGCGGCAGTTCGCGCAGGCGCTGACCGGCGCCACGGCTGAGGAATAAATCGCGGCACCTATAGCGGCCTGGATTGACGCAAGGGGCAAGAAAGGGTGAATTGACGGAATGAATATGCTTGTGAAGCTTGCTCTTGATCTCGGGCCGCTCATCGTCTTTTTCGTGGTGAACAGCCTTTACGGCATTTTCCCGGCTACCGCTGCATTCATGGTTGCGATCGGGGCGTCGCTGGCGATCAGTTGGGTGATACATCGCGAAATTGCCCCAATGCCGTTGATTACCGCGGTCTTTGTGCTGATTTTCGGTGGGCTGACGCTTTATCTGGATAATGAGCTCTTTATCAAGTTGAAGCCGACAATCGTCAATTTACTGTTTGCGGCCATCCTGTTTGGCGGGTTGCTCGTCAAACGGCCGCTATTGCAGCCATTGCTTCATTCGGTGATTCAGCTGGAAGAGCAGGGCTGGCGAATTCTGACACTCCGCTGGGCATTGTTTTTTGTGTTTCTTGCCTTGGCGAATGAAGTTGTGTGGCGCTATTTTTCGACGGATTTTTGGGTAAGCTTCAAGCTTTTCGGCGTTATGCCGATGACCGTTCTGTTCGGCATGGCGCAGGTTGGATTGCTGAAGCGTTATGCGCCTGCCGGCGATGAACTGTCGCATCAGACAGACATGCAATCGTAAGGGTGGGTGTGAAGGTGATGCGCGGAGCGGCATTCTGGCTTTGCCTTGCGGGGGTGAACGGGGCGCTGGGGATCGGTGCGGCAGCGTTTGGGGCGCATGGGCTGGAAAACCAAATTCCGGCCACAGATCTTGCGGCATTCCGCACCGGTGCGGAATATCAGATTTATCATGCGATCGCGTTGTTTACGCTTGGCGGGTGGCTGCGCAACGAGACAGCGCCGGTGGCAACGTTTCAATTATGCGGCTGGCTTTTCCTCATGGGTATCCTGTTGTTCAGCGGCTCGCTTTACTTTCTGGGCCTGACCGGCAGCCGCGCGCTTGTTCTGCTGACGCCCGTTGGCGGGCTTGCATTCCTGGCAGGATGGCTCGCGCTTGTTCATGCGGCCTGGCGGATCCGTTCGCACTGAGCTCATCGCCTTATCCCCAGCAGGGAAAAATTATAAATGAATTCCCGTTAAAAGTGTGAAACCATGAACGCTCCCTCTAAAAGAGAGTTGGAGTACGCAGTTGGGACAGAGCAGGCCGATAGGGTTACAGGAAAAACTGGCGGAGATTGGCGGGCAGTTGCAGAAGCTCCGCTGGGAAGCGCAGGAACAGGGAAATCCTGATTTGGCGCGCAATATCGCGTTGGCGGTGGATGCGATTGCCTGGGCTGCGGGGATCTATGCGCCTGACAATAATGTGGTCGCTGCGCCCAAGATGCGCGATGGCGATGACAAGCCGGCACAGGGGGCAAAAACTGAGCGCAATTCCGCAGCAACCGTTACGCCGCATCGCGGGGCGGAAGTTTCTGTTCCGCGCAAACCTTGCACCGCTGCCTGAGACACAGGTCACACGCATTCCAGCGTAATTTATCGTAACTTATATAGCCGCTTTGTCTGATCGAGGGTTTCCAGGAAGTGCAGATTTCCCGGGTCAAGCGCATAGGCTTTTTCCATGTCCCGGATCGCTTCTTCCTCCTTGTTCAGATAGTGATAGGCAATGCCCCGGTTGAAATAGAGCGCAGCGCGCGGTTCGTAATCACGCGATAGCAGCCGGTCATAATCGGCGATTGCGGCCTCATACTGGCCGAGCTTGCGCAAGGTTGCGGCCCGGTTGAGCAGCAGATCCTCCGAATCGGGCGCGATTTCCAGTGCGGCATTGAAATCATCAAGTGCCTTTTCCGCCTGTCCCTGCGCGAGATAAGCCTGGCCGCGATTATAAAGTGCCGCGCCACGTGCATTGTCCGAAAGATCGCCCGCAGTCAGGACCATGCTGCAATTGGCGATGCGAATCGTATGGTTCGCCACCTTATCGGTGCACAGGCTGAGATCCTGATCGGTAGTTGGTCCCGCTGTGGCCGGCAGGTGAAGGCTGCCAGCCAGTATTGAAATGGCCGCAATAAGCCGCGTGCGGTAAAGTCTTGCGCGGTTATCAGAATGCTGCATGTCACCTCTCCTCAGGGCGATGATTGGCCGGCTTGCGCTGACATTTCTGCATGTGATGCGGGCTAGAACTGAACCCTTTGGGTCAGCCCGCCATCGACCACCAGATTGACACCGGTAATGAAGCTCGCGCATGGGCTTGCCAGATAGACGACAGCTTTTGCAACCTCCTCAGGGGTTGCCATCCGGCCTGAGGGATTGCGTGCGATGGTTTGTTCGAACCGCTCAGGCATATGTTCTTTCACCCGGTGCCAGACGCCGCCCTCGAAATAAACGGAACTTGGCGAGACGGTATTCGCGCGAATTTGCTTTGCGGCCAGGCTGTGGGCCAGGCCGCTGACATAATGCAGCAGACCCGCTTTCATCGCGCCGTAAGGTTGCGGGCCGCCGGTACCCGAAATGGCGGCTGTCGTTCCGACCACGACAATGGCGGCAGCCGTCGATTGTTCAAGATAGGGCAGGCACGCATCGACCGAGCGGATGGTGCCGAGAATATCGGTCTGGAAACTTTTTTCCCAATCGGCTTCGGTCGGGCCCACGGCCATCGCGCTGACATTCTGCACCAGAATATCGAGCCCGCCGAGCTTTTGTGCGCTTGCTTCTATCGCTTGCTTGAGCGACGCGCCGTCACCGCCAAGATCGGCGACATGGCCAACAACCTCAACCCCCTTCTGCTCAAGTTCAGCGGCTGTTGCGTCAACACCTTCCGCATGCCGCGCGCAAAAGGCGATATTGGCGCCTTCTTCAGCGAAAATGCGGGCGATGCGCAGGCCGATACCGCGGCTTGCGCCGGTGACGAATACATTCTTGCCTTGCAGTCCAAGATCCATTTCCTGCCTCTCCCCATTGTTTGTTCTGTGATCTAGACTATAGCATTGATCCATCGGAAGGGGGCACAGGGTGTTGCAGGGTGAACAATGGCAGCAGGCGGATTTTCCTGCGTCCCCGGGTGCCTATGCTTTCACCATTGCGCTGTCTTCACCGCTTTTGCTGAATATACCCAGATTTACGGGGATATCGCTGCCGGCGGGGCGCTATGTCTATGTCGGTAGTGCCCGCGGCAGCGGCGGTTTACGCGCCAGATTGCGGCGTCATCTTCGGCGATCGAAGACAGCTCACTGGCATATCGACCGGCTGACGGTCATCGGCGCGGTTCAGCAGGTAATTGCCGTTCCGCATGGCCGCGAATGCGCCTTGATGCAAAAACTGTCGCAAATGCCCGGTGTCACGGTGCCAGTCGCGGGGTTTGGCGCAAGCGATTGCCGGTCTTGTCAGGCACATTTGGCAGCGGTGCCGGCGCGGTTCGACCTGCGCGCGCTTGCCCCTTCAGCGCTTAACTGGCATTGACGTCGAGCGAGTAGCCCGCGCCGCGAACCGTGCGGATAATGTCGGGGTCGCCATGGACGTTGAGCGCCTTGCGCAGGCGGCGGATATGCACATCCACGGTGCGGCTTTCCACATACACATCGCGCCCCCAGACATGGTCAAGCAGATGTTCGCGGCTGAACACCCGGCCGGGGCGTTCAAGGAAAAAGCGCAGCAGACGAAATTCGGTCGGGCCGAGGCGGATCGGCTCGCCATTCCGAGTCACCCGATGTTCCACCAGATCCATCTGCACATCATTATAGTCGAGTTTCTCTTCCGCCAGTGCGGGGCGCGTGCGCCGCAGCAAGGCGCGAATCCTGGCGACCAGCTCATTGGGCGAAAATGGTTTGACGAGATAATCGTCAGCGCCGGTTTCCAGACCGCGAATTCGATCCGATTCTTCGCCGCGTGCGGTCAGCATGATAATGGGGAGCGACTTGCTTTCGCGCCGTTGCCGGATCTGCCTGCACACCTCAATCCCTGAAAGTTCAGGCAGCATCCAGTCAAGCACCACAAGATCGGGCGTTTCTTCTTCGAGTAACAACAGCGCCGAACGCCCGTCGGTCGCGACAATCGTATTGAGTTCGGAGGCTTCGAGATTGTAGCGCAGCATCTCAACCTGGGCAGGTTCATCTTCGGCAATCAGGACCAGGGGCTTCACTTTTGGGCATCCTCCGGATGGATGAGGGTCGAGCTGGAGAGATCGCCTTTAAGGCGGTCATCGGATGGTAATTTCCCCGCTACCAGGAACAGCACATATTCAGCGATATTCGTCGCGTGATCGCCGATGCGTTCAATATTCTTGGCGATGAAAAGCAGATGCGTGCAGGCGGTGATGTTCCGCGGATCCTCCATCATATAGGTGACGAGTTCGCGAAACAGGCTGGTGTGTAATTGATCGACTTCCGCGTCCCGCGCGCGTACATCTTCGGCTTTTGCGGCGTCGCGGTTGATATAGGCGTCAAGGACATTGGAAATCATGCCCTGAACCACCGACGCCATGCGTCCAAGCGAGCCCGCCGCGCCGCCGACAGGGGGGGCAGCGACGACCGTTGCTGTCCGCTTGGCGACATTTTTGGCGTAATCGCCGATGCGTTCGAGCTCGGTCGCCGTCTTCAGGCTGGTCAGGACCGCGCGCAGATCGACGGCCTTGGGCTGGCGCAAGGCGAGTAGCCGCAATGCCTGATCATCGGCTTCAAGCTCCAGTTCATCGATGCGCGCATCCTGCACGATCACCTGGGCGGCCAGATCCGCATCGCGGCGCACCAGCGCCTTGATCGCATTGGCGAGCTGATCCTCGGCGAGGCCGCCCATCTGCGCGATGATATGCGTCAACTCATTTAGTTCCGAGTCGAACGATTTGACGATATGTTCTTTTTCCATGCGCACTGCTCCCGCCGGGTTATCGGGATTATCCGATCCGGCCTGTAATATATGCTTGGGTGCGCTCATCGCGCGGATTGGTGAAAAGCTGTCCGGTTTCATTGAATTCGACCAGATTGCCCAGATGGAAAAAGGCTGTCTGCTGCGATACGCGCGCGGCCTGCTGCATGGAATGGGTCACGATCATGATCGTGAAATTCTCGCGCAGCTCGTCCATCAGTTCCTCGACCTTGGCTGTGGCAATCGGATCAAGCGCCGAGCAGGGTTCATCCATCAGAATGATTTCGGGCTGCACGGCAATCGCGCGGGCGATGCAAAGCCGTTGCTGCTGTCCCCCTGAAAGCCCGGTACCCGGGGTGTCCAGCCTGTCATGTACCTCTTCAATCAGGCCTGCGCGTTCAAGGCTATAGGCAACGATATCGTCAAGTTCGCCCTTGCTGGCCGCAAGTCCGTGAATACGTGGCCCGTAAGCGATGTTTTCGTAAATGCTCTTGGGAAACGGATTAGGCTTCTGGAATACCATGCCGATGCGCGCGCGCAGCTGCACCACATCCTGCTGTTTGGAATAGATATCGATGCCGTCGACCAGGATGGAGCCTTCCACATGGCAGCCCTCGACAATATCGTTCATGCGATTGAAGCAGCGCAGGAAGGTGGTCTTGCCACAGCCCGAGGGACCGATCAGGGCGGTAACCTGATTGGCCATCACATCAAGATCGACGCCGAACAGCGCTTGCTTGTCGCCATAGAAAACACTGACGCCGCGCGCCTGCGCCTTTATTTGCTGCGCGGCCGGCCCGGACTCCGCATCGGTTGTCGCGGTGATGTTCGGTCGGGCTGCTGTATCGGCTGCTTGGCTCATACTACGCGTCCTTTACTCGGGGTGGGATTATCTGCTGTTACCAGCGGCGCGTGAAACGCCGCCGCAGCAAGACCGCAGACAGGTTCATGATGATGAGAAATCCCAACAGCACCATGATCCCCGCCGCTGTCTTGGCAAGGAATGCGCGTTCGGGACTATCGGCCCAGATAAAAATCTGTACAGGCAGGGCGGTTGCCGGATCGAAAACGCCCTGTGGAATATCGACGATGAAGGCCACCATACCGATCATCAAAAGCGGCGCGGTTTCGCCAAGCGCCTGCGCCATACCAATGATCGCACCGGTGAGCATGCCCGGCAGGCCAAGCGGCAGCACATGGTGAAACACCGTTTGCATGGGGCTTGCGCCAACCCCGAGAGCGGCCTCGCGGATGGAGGGCGGGACAGCTTTAAGGGCAGCGCGCGCAGCGATGATGATGGTGGGCAGCGTCATCAACGCCAGCACCATTCCGCCGACAAGCGGGGCGGAGCGGGGCAGATCCATGAAATTAAGGAAAATCGCCAGCCCGAGCAGCCCGAAAACGATCGAGGGTACGGCGGCAAGATTGTTGATGTTGACTTCGATCAGATCAGTCAGCCGGTTGGTGGGGGCAAATTCCTCAAGATAGATCGCCGCCATCACGCCGATCGGGAAAGACAGGATAAAGCAGACGAAAAGCGCAAGAAACGACCCCACCATCGCGCCCCAGATGCCCGCCAGTTCGGGCTCGCGCGAATCGCCATTTGTCAGAAACCGGTGATTGAAATGACGCTTCGCAAGCCCATCGGCCTGCAGGGCCAGTCCCCAGGCGATCTGCTGATCGCTGATCTGGCGTTGCGCTGCGGGCAGGCTGGTATCGATCTGGCCCTTGATCAACATATCCAGATCATCCGATGCAGGCAGCCACAAGGTGCGGCTGCTGCCGATAATATCTGGGTCCTCTTTGACCATTTCGCGCAATTCGTTGGATGCGCCCCGGCTGAGCAAGCCGTTCAGCGCGCGCCTGTCGCGTCTTCCGGTCACGTCGGGGAAATAGTCGCGCAAAGCGTTGCGAGCCAGCGTCTGGTAATTGGCAGTGCTCAATTTTGTGGGGTCGCGCTCGCCCGTCGGGTCGATTACCGCGGGATCAAAATATATATCGAGCTTGATTTCGGTTTGCTGGAAAGCTGTGTAGCCCAGCCCGAAAATGCTGACCAGCATGACGCCCAAAAAGGCGATGGCAATCAGAATTGCGGTGATGCCATAGGCACGGAAACGTCGCTCCGCCCGGTAGCGCTTCTGCAATAGCGGGCTGTCGGCGCGGGTATTTTCGGTCAACTCAGTCATATCGTTCCTGATAGCGGCGCACGAACCGCAAAGCTGTCACATTCAATGCCAGGGTAATGACAAACAAGGTCAGGCCCAGCGCGAAGGCGGCAAGGGTTTTGGGCGTGTCGAATTCCTGGTCGCCGGTCAACAGCCCGACAATCTGGACCGTGATGGTTGTCACCGCCTGCAATGGATTGGCTGTCAGGTTCGCCGCAAGTCCTGCCGCCATCACCACGATCATGGTTTCCCCGATTGCACGGGAGGTGGCGAGCAACATTGCCGATACGATGCCCGGCAAGGCTGACGGCAATACCACCCTGCGGATTGTTTCCGATTGCGTGGCGCCAATGCCATAGGACGCTTCACGCAGTGACATAGGGACTGAAGATATCACATCGTCCGACAGGGAAGAGACGATCGGAATGATCATCACCCCCATGATCAGCCCCGCTGCCAGCGCGCTTTCGGAGGCGACATCAAGCCCAATTGCGCCGCCGCCCTCGCGGATGATGGGCGCGACGATCAATGCGGCGAAAAAGCCGTAAACCACCGTCGGAATGCCGGCCAGAATTTCCAGCAATGGCTTGACGATGCTGTGCACATGGTGGCTGGCATATTCGGCCAGATAAATTGCCGATAAAAGCCCGATCGGTCCCGCGATCAACATTGCAATCAGACTGATCAGCGCGGTGCCGGCAAATAACGGTACGGCGCCGAACGCGCCGGACGAGCCGACCTGATCGGAACGCATCGCGGTTTGCGGGCTCCATTCCAGGCCGAACAGAAATTCGGTAATCGGTACAGCTTCGAAAAAACGAATGGATTCAAATAGCAGCGACAGCACAATTCCGACTGTCGTGAGGATCGCAACAAGCGAACTTGCGATAAGTAATACAAGGACGCAGCGTTCCCACAGGATGCGCGCCCATTTGGGGCGCGCACCGAGGGTTGATTGTCCTGCGCTTGCCTCGTCGGAGGCGAGCACCGGATTACATTGAAAGGTTGGCAAGGGTCTCTGTCCCTTTTCTGAATTCGGCACGCTCATCTTCCGGCATCGGGATCAGCCCCTTGTCGGTCAGATAGCCTTCCGGGCCCCACGCCTTTTCGCTTGTGAATTCGGCCATATATTCCTTGATGCCGGGGACTTTACCGACATGGGCTGCTTTCACATAGAAGTAGAGCGGACGCGAGATCGCGTATGAACCGTCGGCGATCTTTTCAAATTCCGGCGATGCGCCATTGACCTTGCTGCCCTGGATCATGTCAGCATTCTGGTCAAGGAAGCTGAAGCCGAAGATCCCAAGTGCCTTGGGGTTGGCATCAAGCTTCTGAACGATCAGATTATCGTTTTCACCGGCTTCGATGTAAGCGCCGTCTTCGCGAACCGTGTGGCACAGCTTCTTGTATGCCTTCTTGTCCGACTTCTTCATGGCCTTGATCCAGTCGAAGGTCTTGCAACCGCCTTCCATGGCCAGCTCGACAAAGGCGTCACGTGTGCCCGAGGTCGGCGGCGGGCCCAGCACTTCGATTTCGCTGTCGGGCAAGCTTGGGTTGACGTCCTTCCAGGTCTTGTAGGGATTGGCAATCAGTTTGCCTTCACCATTCGGTACATCCTTGGCCAGCGCCAGGAAGATGTCCCGAAGGCTCAGTTCAAACTGGTCGGATTTGCGCGAGTTGGCGAGGACGATGCCGTCATAGCCAATTTTGACCTCGACAATTTCCTTGACGCCATTCTTGTCGCAAAGCTCGACTTCCGATTTCTTAATGCGGCGCGAAGCATTGGTAATGTCGGGATGGCTTTCGCCGACGCCCGCACAAAACAGCTTCAGTCCGCCGCCCGAGCCTGTGCTCTCGACAACCGGGGTTTTAAATTGCGTGCTGCGGCCAAATTCTTCGGCGACCGTTGTTGAAAACGGAAAAACCGTGGACGATCCGACAATACGAATCTGGTCCCGTGCCTGGGCAGCACCGACGGTTGTGCTGGCAAGGGCGATGCCCGCCAGCGCCATAAGGGTGAGTTTTTTCTGAACCATTTAAGGAACTGGCTCCTGCTGAATGAAATGTACAGGACGAGACCGTTCCCGTCCTTGGCGGCACCCTAGGTAGCTCCTGAATCTCTTCTATGACAGTTGTGTTACATTTTTTTTACAGAAATGGCGCGGCCTGCGGCAGGATGCGGCAATTTGCCCGTTTCGGTTTGCCACGAAAGCGGCGCTTCAGGGCGCTTTCTGGGGGTCGGCGTAGAGCGGCAGCATGACGGTGAAAACAGTGCCGTTTTCCGCATCGCTTGTCACATTCAGCCGGCCACGATGCCGGTTGACGATATGTTTGACGATTGCCAGACCAAGACCGGTGCCGCCGACATCGCGCGAGCGTGCCTTGTCGACACGGTAGAAGCGTTCTGTCAGCCGCGGCAGATGTTCGCGCGGAATCGGCTCGCCGAAATTGCAAACCTCAACCTGAATACCGCGCCCGCCGACATCAGGGATACGCTCGATCTCGTGACAGCGGATGGAAACCACAGATGCAGGAGTGCAATATTTAACGGCATTATCGACGAGATTACGGAACACCTCGATCAGCTCATCCATCTCCCCACGCACATCCGGCAGGGTCGCAGGCGCAGTGATCTCGATGCTGACCTGGCGTTTTTCCGCCTGCAATCGCTGCAATTCGGCAATCTCGTTCAGCAACCCCGGTAAAGCGACCCTGCCCATCGGACGGATATGCTCGTTCGATTCGACGCGCGAAAGCGACAGCAAATCATCGATGATCCGGGCCATCCTGCGCGCTTCATCTTCCATGATGGTCAAAAAGCGCTGCCGCGCCTGCGGGTCGTTCTCCGCCGGCCCGCGCAATGTTTCGATAAAACCCGCAAGCGATGTCAGGGGAGAGCGCAATTCATGGCTGACATTGGCAACGAAGTCGGCGCGCATTTCCTCTGCATTGCGGGCGGCGGTTACATCGAGCAGCACCAGCGCGGCCCTCACGATCTGCGATTCCTGCGTGCTGACCGACATTGCATGGCCTTCATAGCGCCGGACGACAGGGACGGAGAGCGTGATCTCGGCGGTGAAATATCCATCGCCCGCCACCGCATGCGCGACCGCGTCAAGCGCGGCGGGGTGGCGCAGCGTCAAGGTCAGGCTCTTTGCCTCGATGTCATCGCCGAACAATTCCTTCGCCGCCTTGTTCGCTTCGGTCACATTGCTGTCTTCATCAAACAGCAGTACCGGGGCGGGGAAGGCGTCGAGAATACGGGTCGTCAAGCTGGGAGCATGCCCCGCATTTTCTTCCTTTTTATAGGGCAGGGTCGTGCGACCCGTCAGCGCATAAGCCAATGCCAGCGGCGATGCCACAAGCAAAGCCGTCAGCCAGCTCAATTCGCCTGCCAGCGCAAGGGCAACACAAATCGCCAGACTGCCGGCCGCGCCATAGCGCAGCCGGTATTCAGCGGGATTAAAGGAACGCAAGACCGATTACCTCCGCACGCCCAAGACTGTGACGCCCGATCTGGCGTTCACCGGGTTCCGATTAAACGAATATCCCGGCATCCCGCAAGCGCGATACCTCCGCCGCCGGCATGCCGAGCAGTTCAGTGAGTACATAGTCGGTATCTTCGCCAAGCATGGGCGCGGCCTTTGACAGCCTGGCGGGCGTGTCGGAAAAAATCGTCGCAGGCCCGTCATAGGGGGTCGGGCCCATCTTGCTGTGGGGCAAGGTGACGAAAAACTTCCGATGCAGCAATTGCGGATCCTCGTAAAGATCGCTTGGCCGCAAGACGACCGAAGCGGGAACCCCCGCCGCGCGCAATGCGGATGCCAGCGCGAAGGGGGGCTGACCGGCGCAGAACTGCGTCAGCGCCGCATTGATGTCGTCCTTCACGGCAAGCCGCGCGGCCAGGCTGGCGAAACGGTCATCGGCAAAGGCCGACAGCCCGGCGGCCTTGCAGAGCGCGCGCCATTCGGTTTCATTGCTTACCGAAATGGCGACATAGCGTTCAATGCCAGCGGTTCGGTAAACTCCGTGCGGGCATTCCGACTGGGAATCATGCCCCCCCGCCGGTGCAATCCGGCCATTTACCGTATAATCGAGCAGCAGCGGCTCAAGGAAATGCACACCGGCTTCGACCTGCGACAGATCGATATGCTGGCCCTTGCCGCTGCGGGCGCGTTCGAAAATTGCCGCAGCAATACACAGCGCGCCGAACCGCGGTGCAATCATATCGGTATAGGCGCCATAAGGTCCTGCCGGCGGCCGGTCGGGCCAACCGGTAATACTGTGTAGTCCCGCGAGTGCCGCGCCCTGATTGCCGAAGCCGCCAAAACTGCGTTCGGGTCCGGTCTGGCCGCGCAGGCAGGTGCTGAGCCGGATAAGGTCGGGATGGTCGCGGCTGACTTCATCCCATCCAAGGCCGAACTTGTCCATGGTGCCCGGGGTGAAGCTTTCCAGCGTGACATCGCACCAGTCGATCATCTGGCGTGCGATCTGGCGGCCTTCCGCAGTTGACATATCCAGCGCCAGACCCAGTTTCGAACTATTGAAATTTGCGATGAACTGACTGTTGTTAATGTCCGGCACGCGCCGTTTGAAAGGGGGCGCCATGCGCAGCACGTCGGGCCGTTTGGACGATTCGATCCGCACGACGGTCGCGCCATGATCGGCCAGGAATTTGCTGATGATCGGGCCAACCCCGACCCAGGCGAAATCGGCGACTTTCAGTCCCTTGAAGGGTTGTGGATCGCCATCGATCTTGATCGGGTCGATCATGGCGGGGCGGTGCGCGGCGGGTGTCGCCGCGCTGCGCGCGGCAGACAGCGTGGGCGCGGGCGCGTCATTGCCCACATTGTTGCGTGAAAAGCGCGCGAACGGGCCCGCATGGGTGCGTCCGCCAATCCTGACCCAGAAGTCGCGGGCCTGGAATTGCACGTCCTCCAGCAGATCGGCGGTACTGGCGATCGGCACATTCAGCAACCCGTGCGAATTGGCGCGGGCGATGATTTCACGTTTGGTTTTGGTTCCCAGAAACGCGATGCCAAGCTGTGTCGCCTCGTTCACCTGGGCAATCGTGATCTTGTTTGCCTTC
This sequence comes from uncultured Alphaproteobacteria bacterium, assembly GCA_937888955.1. Taxonomy (GTDB): domain Bacteria; phylum Pseudomonadota; class Alphaproteobacteria; order UBA11222; family UBA11222; genus CALAQW01. The sequence continues at coordinate 32,771 of CALAQW010000196.1, forward strand.
CATTCCCTGGCCCATTCATTCCACTCTATTTGGGGGATGTGATCAGGCAGCGGGCCTTCTTCCTCGATCCGCCAATAGACCACCTCGCCCAGGGCGCGGGCGGTGGGGCCCACCGTCCCCATCAAATTCGTGACATACCCATCGGCGCATTTGAGGATTCCCGGTGTTTCGAGGCCGGGCACCCGTGGCGGCTCGGGCAACGGCCGTTCAGGCCCGGTGCCGGGGACATCGCGCCCCTCATTGGGGGGAAAGCCGGTCGCGTTCATCAGACACCAGACCATGCAGGCCTGCATGGATACATCGAGATGCTGCCCTGCGCCGGTCCTGTCGCGCGCATTCAGCGCGATGACCGCATCGGCTGCCGCCTGGACGCCGGCATGATAGGCCGCTTGCGGAAAGCTGATCGGTACCGGCGGGCGGTCGCCATCCCCTTGCAGACCAAGCAAGCCGCCGGCTGCTTCGAGTGTCAGGCTTGTTGCCGGGTCGCGGGCTGCGGGCCCGTCCTGTCCGAACGGCGTAACCGATACATAGACGAGTGTCGGGTTGCGCTTGTGCAGCTCGGCATAGCCCAGGCCGAATTCCGCGAGATAACCCGGATCGAAACTTTCGATGAGGATATCGGCGCCTGAGATCAGCTCAAGCAGCCGGTCGCGGTCGTCCGGTGACTGCAAATCCAGTGTCATGCATTGTTTGCCCCGCCCCATTGCGGCCCAGTAAAGCGACGCGTCGGGGTCATTTTCGCGGCCTTGCTCGAATGGTGGCAGGAAGCGTGCCGCGCTGCCTTCGGGCGGTTCGACCTTGATCACTTCCGCTCCCAGATCGGCAAGTACCCGGCCGGCCATCTCCGCCCTTGCATTCGCAAGATCGATTACGCGGACCCCATTCAACGCGCCAGTTTGTTTTCCGTCAGACATAGTCGTTCCCCGGGCTGATGCCAGGAAGGTTGCGCCTTCCCGGAATTATTCTTGTTCATCGATTGTTACTCTAGCATGCGGCCCGCGCAAGGCAATTGGCGCGCATCGCTGGCAATGCTGGTTCTTCTGCCAAGCCTGACCTATGCTGTGCAGGCGCGATGATCCGGTGTGGCCGGGCTTGCCGGGATTGTCCGGCGCGCCGGCGGGAGGAAATATGAACGACTTTGTCGAACCCCATTTCGTCGAAACGAATGGTATTCGGATGGCCGTGTATGAACAGGGGCAGGGCATACCCGTCATCCTGTGTCATGGCTGGCCGGAGCTTGCCTATTCCTGGCGGCATCAATTGCCTGCGCTGGCGGCCGCCGGATTTCGGGCAATTGCGCCCGATCAGCGCGGTTATGGTGAAACCGATGCCCCGCCGGCGATTACCGATTATGACATTCATCATCTGACGGGCGATCTTGTCGGTCTGCTGGATGCGCTGGGTATCGAGAAGGCGGTTTTTTGCGGTCATGACTGGGGCGGCATCGTCGTCTGGCAGCTGCCGTTGCTGCATCCGGACCGGGTGGCCGGGGTGATCGGGCTGAATACGCCGTTTCTGCCACACGGGCCGATTGACCCGATCGCCGGATTTCGGGCCGCGTTCGGCGAAGATATGTATATTGTCTGGTTTCAGGAGCCCGGTGTCGCTGAAGCGGTGCTCGATCCGCAGCCTGAAAAGCTGCTCAGCCTGCTGATGCGTCGGTCGGGCATGCGTTTGGATGAATATGATGCGCAGCCCGCCGAGCGGCGCAACTTTGCGATCAAGGATATGCTCAAGGCGGATCTTGCCATGCTGTCTGGTGAGCCGTTGCTTGACGATGCTGAACTTGCGGTCTTTGCAAATGCGTTCCGGCGCACCGGATTTCGCGGCGGCATCAACTGGTATCGCAACTTTTCACGCAACTGGGAGCTAACCGCAGAGCTGACCGAGCGGATCGATGTGCCTTGCCTGATGGTCATGGCGGAAAATGACGCGGTGTTGCGGCCGGCCATGGCGGACGGCATGGAGCAATATTGCCCGCAACTTGAAAAACATCTGGTGCGCAATTGCGGTCACTGGACCCAGCAGGAACATCCCGAAGAGGTCAATCGTGTAATTATCGATTGGTTGAAGCGGCATTTCTGATCGGGTTTGCCGTTCTTGCCGAAACAGCGTGCCGAGGTATGCGCATGAGTGGACATGAAGCCGTATTGTTTGCCAATGACATATTCTATCAGGCATTCGCGACCCGCGATCTTGAGGCGTTGCGCGAATTGTGGGCGGCTGAGCCGGTTGTGACCTGCATCCATCCGGGATGGGGACCGATTTTCGGCCGCACGGCCGTGCTGGAAAGCTTTCATGCCATTTTCAATGGACCCAACCCGCCTGATGTGCGCTGTCAGGCGGCGCGGGCGGTATTGCGTGGCGATACGGCTTATGTGCTGTGCTACGAGCATATTGACGGGCAGTTTCTGGTCGCCACCAACATCTTCACCCGGTCTGAAAATCAATGGCGAATGATCCACCATCAGGCCGGACCAACGGCGACGGCACCTGAGGTGACTGAAGAAACGCCGCATGCAATTAACTGACATTTCGTCGGTCATTTTAGCTGTGGCTTGATTTTACGCGCCATATGAACAATTTTGTCTGCGCTGACGGTTGGCTTTATCCGCGCACTAAATCGGGTAAGTTACCGTTTTACAGGGTAAATCCGCCGCAAGAGCTGATCGGGAAATGGGGGTTTCCTGTTGTTGCTGCTGGTCGGGCCGATATATTCGGCTGTTAATCAGGCTGAATCGCTGGTGCGTATCGGCCTGTCTGGCGGCATTGAACAAATAGGCGATGGCGAACGAATGGAGCTTTGGGTGATCCGTTTTAGAGTGTGTGGTGAGGCGCTATGAACGAACAGGTGGTATCACCCCTGTCGCAGCCCGACATGACCCCCTTGCCCGATGGCGCCGCGGCGCGGGCAGTCGGCATTGACGCCACCATGCAGGCGAAGCTTACGGCGCGTCCGCTGCGGATTCTGCTGCCGAGCTATCGCAGCCATCCCCATACCGGCGGGCAGGGCGTTTATATCCGGCATCTCAGCAAGAGCCTGGTGGATCTCGGTCATCATGTGGATGTCATTTCCGGGCCGCCATATCCCGAGCTTGATCCCCGGGTGGGACTGATCAAGCTGCCTTCCCTGGACCTTTACGCACAACCAAAACCCTTGCTTGGTTTCCCGCGCGCGCAATGGGGCAGTGCGGTCAACTGGATCGAATATCTCAGCTTCGCTTCCGGCGGATTTCCCGAGCCGCTGACCTTCGGTCGCAGGCTGGTCGACTATCTGCGGCAAACCCGCGCGTCCTACGATATCATTCACGATAATCAGACCCTGTGTACCGGATTGCTGGAACTGCGCGATATGGGGTATCGGGTGATCAGCACGATCCATCACCCGATCACCAAGGATCGTGCCCTTGCCATCGCGGCACAGAAAAACCCCTGGTACAAGTTCCTGGTCTGGCGCTGGCACTTTTTCCTCAATATGCAGCAGCGGGTGGCGCGCGCATTGGATGATATCGTTGTGGTATCGCAATCCACCTATCGCGATTTGATCGATGAATTCGGCCTGCGGCCCGCGCAGATGGAAGTCATTCTGGAGGGGATCGAGACTGAAAAATTCCATCCCCTGTCCGATGTCGCGCGCAAGCCGAACCGTCTGATGGCGACCGCCAGCGCCGATGTCGCGCTGAAGGGGCTTGTCTATCTAATTCGGGCCTATGCGCGGCTGCTGCCGGAATTCCCCGATCTTGAGCTGGTTGTTGTCGGCAGCCTGCGCAAGGGGCCGACGGATGACCTTCTGCAGCAGCTTGGTATCAAGGACCGGGTGCGGTTTGTCTCGGGCATTACCGATGCGGACATCAACAAACTTTATGCCGAAGCGACGGTTGCGGTCAGCCCGTCGCTTTATGAAGGATTTGGCTTCCCGGCCGGTGAGGCGATGGCGGCCGGCGTGCCGCTTGTCGCGACGACCGGCGGGGCATTGCCCGAAGTGGTCGGCGATGCGGGGGTTCTGGTTCCACCGGGGGATGCCGCGGCGCTGGCGGACGGGATTGCCGCGCTGTTGCGCGATCCGGCGCGGCGCGCGCATTTGTCGGAAGCAGGGCGCGCGCGGGTCCTGCGGGAATTCCAATGGTCCCGGGTCGGTGTGGAGCTGACAAAATACTACTACGCCAGATTGGATCAGCATGCGGACAATTAAGATTGAAACATTGCCGTTGCGCGATGGTGACAGGGTGCTTGATCTGGGCTGCGGCCATGGCCGGCATATGCATGCGTTATACTATGCGAAACGGTTGCATGCGGTCGGTGTCGATCTCGGGTTCGAGGATCTGAAGATCACGCGCAAGGGGTTCGAGGATAATCCCGACCTGGAAGAAAATTCGCGCCGCACATACAGTCTCGTGCAGGCGGATGCGGGGATATTGCCGTTTCCGGATGCGACGTTCGATACGATTGTCTGTTCCGAGGTGCTTGAGCATATACCCGATTATGAAACGGTGCTGGAGCAGATATTCCGTGTGCTGAAGCCGGGCGGAACCCTGGCTGTCAGCGTGCCGCGCAGCTGGCCTGAATGGATCTGCTGGAAGTTGAGCCCTGAAGGTTATGCCAATGATCCCGGCGGCCATGTGCGGATCTTCAATGCTGCCGAACTCAGATGTCAGATCGAGCGTCGCGGCTTGCGGTTTTTGCGAAAACATTGGGCGCACGGGCTGCATTCGCCTTATTGGTGGCTGCAATGCCTGAACTGGGAAAAGCGTGACCGTTCGCGGGCGGTGAAAGCCTATCACCGTTTTCTGGTCTGGGATATCACCAGGCAGCCGCTTGTGACGCGTCTTCTTGAGGCCATCAGCAGTCCGGTCATGGGAAAAAGCGTCGTCATGTATTTTGTGCGAGAGGGGTAAGGGATGGAGAAGCTCTATCTCGGCAAGGGACAGTTTCCGCCAAAATTCTTCGATGGGGCGGCGCAGCGCATTCTTGACCTGCAGCGTGGTGACGGGGCGATCCCCTGGTTCGATGGCGGTGTTGTGGATCCCTGGAATCATATCGAAGCGGCAATGGGGCTCAGCATTCTTGGACATCGCGATGATGCGGAATCCGCCTATCGCTGGCTTGCGCAGACGCAATTGGCCGATGGGTCCTGGTGGGGGGAGCTGGGTGCTTCTGTCCCGGTCGATCTTGAGGATCATAAATTCAAGGGCGATGGCTCCGAAGGCGAGCCGCCGGTGCGCGATACCAATTTCTGTGCCTATATCGCGACCGGGATCTGGCATCATTATCTGATCACGAAGGAGCGGCGGTTTCTGGCCGAGTTCTGGCCCTGCGTGGAACGGGCGATCGACTTTGTCCTGCAATTGCAATCCGAGCATGGGGAGGTGCGCTGGGCTGCTGATGATCCGCACCGCGAAACCGCTGATGACGCGCTGCGTACCGGTTGTGCGTCAATTTACAAAAGCCTGGAATGTGCGTTGCGCATTGCGACCGAACTTGGCCATCCGCGCCCTGACTGGGTGGCGGCGCGGTCGGCACTGGGGCAGGCTTTGCGCCACAAGCCGCACCGTTTTGACCGGACCTGGGACTCAAAGGAGCGTTATTCGATGGACTGGTATTACCCGGTCCTGGCCGGCGCATTGCAGGGGGAAGCGGCACGATCGCGTATTGCGGGAAAATGGGATCTGTTTGTCGAGGAAGGGCGCGGCTGCCGCTGTGTGTCCGACGAGCCCTGGGTGACGGTTGCCGAAACCTGCGAACTGACGCTCGCCCTGATGGCCATGGGCCAGCCGGTGCGCGCGATGGAGCTGTTCAGCTGGGTGCATCAATACAGGGACGATACCGGCGCCTATTGGATGGGCTATCAGATGGTTGAAGAAATCCACTGGCCCCAGGAAATGCCCGCCTGGACGGCCGGCGCTGTGTTGCTGGCCGCTGATGCGTTGTGCCAGGCGACCGACGGCGCGCGATTGTTTGTCGAGGTCTTAGACGAGGATGCGGCGCAGGACAGCGAGCGTTTTTACCGTCGCTAGTTCCTCGAAAAGCCCCGAAGCCAGGGCCAGCTTGTAAATTTCATACGGTGCCTGACCGCCATCCGCCGGGTCGGGGAAGATATCATGGATCGCCAGAATGCCGCCGGGTTGCACATGCGGCGCCCAGCAGCGGTAGTCATTCGCGGCGGCTTCGAATGTGTGGCCGCCATCGATAAATACGAAAGATAGCGGCATCGTCCAGAAACGCGCGGCCAGCGTCGAACGCGTAACAAGCGGAATGACGGTTTCCTCAAGCCGGGCGGCGCGCAATGTTCGGCGCAGGAACGGCAAAGTATCCATGGCGTCCGCCGCCTTGTCCCAAAGATCCGTATCGTGATAATCCCAGCCGGGCTGGTTTTCTTCAGACCCCCGGTGATGGTCAAGCGCGAACAGAAGACTGCCCGCAGCCTTGAAGGCGGTCCCCAGATAGACCGTCGATTTGCCGCAATAGGAACCGATTTCAAGGCCGGGCCCGCGCTCCGCCACTTGCGCGGCATAGTGATGAAGTGCCGCGCCTTCCTGCGCATCCATGAAGCCCTTGACCTGCTGGATGTCGATCGGCAGTTGCGGCAACGTGAATTGCATGTTTGTTCCCTTTCCGGATAATCGCGCCATGGCAGCCCGACAGGCGCGTCAGTGATTGTTAGCTTGCGGGGAAAATAGCGGCAAGGATTGAATGCGCGCGTCGATCTCCGCGATCGCCGCCTGATAGGGGGGGCTGTCGAAATCGCGGTAGATGCGTTCGAAATCCGCCTGCTGCAAAACCTGTGGAAAGTCATCGAGCCGCGGAAAAAAATCGCGTGCGTTTCGGGTCTCGGCAAGTTGCTGTTGCACATGCCGTGCCGTCAGCGGATCAAGCGCCTGCTGCGCCAATAATGTGCCGACCCGGCCTGCGGCAAGGTCGGCGAAGCTGAAGCCTGTGCCGCCGGGCGCTGTGTCTGTGAATTCCTTGATTTCGCCCAACGCGTTGGCCAGCCCGGAATTGCCGGTGATTTGCAGCGCGGCGGAGGTGGCAAGATGTTGCACAAGGTCATGCCGGCCCTGAATGCGGACCGCGCGCGCATTGGGCGGCGGTCCGGCAAGCGCCGCCGTGCGGACCGCCGCCGCAAGATGCGGCATGGGCAGATCGCCAAAATAAAGCGCAAAGGCCAGCAGGGCGGCCCGGTTTTCCATAACGGCCGTGGCATCGCCCTTGGTGCCGCTACGCGCTTGTGCCAGCGAAAAAATCTCGCGCAGCATGTCTGTTACCGGATAGCGGCGGTCTTCGAATGCGATGCCCAAGGCATGCAGCCTTGTATAGTAAAGCCTGACTTTTTCGGGCGGCGCGGCCCAATCGGGGGTGTTTCGGGTCAAGGCTGTGAATAGCTGATTGGCAAGATCCGCATTCGCGCGGTACTGAACGCCCATATCGTTTTCTGTCAGCCGCAATGTCAGAATGGCGGCGCTGATCTCGTCTGACTTTGCGGTTTCGAACAGGAACAGCGGCAGAAGCCGCGCGACAAGTTGCCCCATCATATCGGGTAGCTGCTGCTCGCCGGCTTTGACATAGGCCAGCCTCAACCCCTTGTCCGATGGCGGGAAGCCAAAGCTGAAATTCGCGAATTCGGCAATCGGGTTAGGGGGCAGCCGGTGGGAGATCCGAACTTCCAGCATTGTCTCAGACAGCGAAGCCATGCCGCGCGTATCGCGCATGCTGCGTGAGATGACCCGTCCCAGGCTGTCCAGTTCCGGTTTGGAAATGACCAGACTTGCCGGCTCCTCCCCCGATTTCAGGTTCGCGCGATATTGTGCCAGCACCGCGCGCGCATGATGCGCATCCTGCCATTGCACCGGGCCGGGTGGCGGGACGGTGGCGTGCCGGTCCAGGGCGTGCCATGCGCCCCAGCCCGCGACCGCCATGACGCCTGTCACAAGGCCCGCGATGACCGTGAGCGAGGAGCGGACGATTGCCGGTCGCCATTTCCGCTTGCTGTGCATGATTTACCGATCCACGGGCGTTGCCGGGGACCAAACCGCGTTGCGTGACTTCCGCGTGGCGGTCGCGTCAGGGAGCACCGAAAACGCCTTCCAGCACATCGCGCAGGATCTGCTCTTTCTGCGGTACCGGCGCGGGCGATTGCGGGACGGTTTGCGTACCTGTCTCGCCGGTCGCCGGTTGTGGTGCGGCGGGCGATGTGGCCCCGCTGTTGCCCGATTCCGGAGTGGTTTTCGGCACGCCGAGCAACTGGTCAAGCCCCTTGCCAAAAAGCTTCTTCGTGAAGAAGGCTTCAAGTTCGCGTGTTCTGATATTGCGGACAGGATTATCCAGCGGTCCCTTGAAGGAAATGCCGATGGCCGGCGCTTCGGGATGTTCGGACAGTGCAAATCTGCTGGACGCATCCAGTTGATAGCGAGGCAGGTCGATCACCGCGTCGAGGGAGCCGGTCGCGGCATCGACATCCATCACGACATTCTGGGTCTGAACGATGCCGTTCTTGATGGTGAGCGGCACGGTGATCTGTCTGTAGCCGGTCTGCCCGCCCGAAAATGCACCGCCAATAAGGCCCAGGAAATCGCCAGCCTTGTTAAGCGTGCCCAGACGCGCACTCAATGCAGGCAGGTCGATGCCGCGAAATACGCCATTGGTGGCGGCAAGCTGCGCATTGCCACCAAGGCTTGAGATCAGCGCCGCTTCGCTTTGACCGCGCCCGGATATGTCACCACTCAGGTTGAATTTCCCGGTGACCAGCGGCTCGCCGATCAGAGCGAGGCTTGCTTTTTCAATATTCGCATCGCGCAGATCGACATTGGCGGATAGCTCGGGCGTTGCTTCGCCACCGCGCAAGCTGCCCCGGATGGTGACCGCGCCATCGTAAAGTTTGCCGGTCAGGCTTTTCAGCTCCGCCGTCCCATCCTTGACCGCAAGGGTGATTTTGGGTTCGTTGAAATCCAGCGCGCGCAGGGACAATGCATTTGCCGCCACGGTCAGATCCGCGTCGAATTCACTCAGAAACTGCAAATCCAGCGGTTCACGCGACCAGGGCGGTCCGGCAGTCATGCCGCCCCCCGATGGCGGCAGTCTGCCGGCCCGTGGCTGTGTCGTGGAACCGGTTTGTGTTACGGGCGGCAGGAACAGATCGGCCAGAATATCGCTGGTCTGCAATTGCAGCGCGATATAGGGGCGTGGCCTCGCATATTCCGCTTTGCCGCTGGCCTGCAGGGAGACAGGGCCGACCGAACCGCTCAGCCGCGTCAGCGCCGCCTGCTTCGCGTCAGCGGTCAGCTCCGCAGCAAGCGCCAGTGCGCCAAGATTGCGTGCTGCCGGTTCGAATGCAATGCCGAGCCCTTGCAGAAACGGGGTCAACTGCGCTGCGGCAAGGGTGAGTTTGCCGTCAGCCGCAGGCGCAGACAGAAGCTGTTTCACCTGGCCGTCAAACTGTATCTGCCCACGGGCCGCGTTTGCTGCGATCGTGCCGTTTATCTGCGCTGCCGTGCCGCCGATCTCCGCGGTCAATGACACAGGGGCATCGGCGCCCGCACCCGGTGCAAGCGGCAGGTTGAACTGTTTCGACAGGGCAGCCAGGCTTGCATTTTCAAGTTTGGCATCGAGCTTCAGCTGTGCGCGTTCAAGCGTGGCAGCCGGCTCGCTCAGGGATAGTTGCGTTACCGTCATCCGGGCATCGAGCCGCGTGCCCCCCAATGTGGCATCGAGGCTCGATTTCACACCATCGGCAGGCGACAGGCCGAAATCCGCGGTGAGCTTTGCCGCGCCCAGCTGTGCAGCCGGGACAGGCAGCTTGAGGCCTGTCAGCGTTGCGATGCCCGCAAGATTTTTTGCGTCAAGCTGCAGCCTTGCGGTGCCTTCGGGGACGCTGCTCAATGCCTTCAAATCGGCGCGCAGATTTATCGATGCGCCCGCGACGTCGCCGATCGCCGCCTGTGCGAGCTGCAACTGCCCGTCAAGCAGCGTTCCGTTCAGGGTAAGCGCTTTCAGCACGACGCCTTGATAGGTCAGCGCGTCGACGGAAAATTTGAAATTGCTGTCGAAGCTATCCAGAATTGCGAGGGGCGACGGCTCCGCCGATTTGCCCGTGCCGCCCGATTTCGGCTTTGCCGTGGCCGTCGCGCCTTGCCGGCGGCGCGGCGGCGGGAAGGTAGGCGTCGGCATTCAGCTGGTCGATTTTCAGCTCCACACCGAATGAGGGGCGGGCACGCAAGGCATAGGCAAGTCCGCCGCTTACGGATGAGGAATCCAGTGTCGCGGTGAGGGCGTAAATCTGCGCGAGTTCGGGCGTCACATTGAGTTCCGCCTTGGCGTTGAGCCGCCGCAAACGCTCCTCGGGCACCGCGCTGATATCGGTTCCCGACCATGCAAGCAATTGCCGCAGGCTCTCGGAAGAGAAGCTCATGCGGCCGCCGAAGCTCGGTTTGCCATCGGTCGCGACGGCTGCGCCCGACAGGCGGAACTTGCTGCTGCCGGGCAGGTTCAGGCTGAGATTGCGCAGATTGGCGTTACCTTTGGCAATTTGCAGATCAAGCGCGATGTCGCGTACGAAATCGCCATTGAATTTGACCGCCTGCACCGCGACGCCGACGGTGCCTGAAATATTTTCGGGCAGCAGGCTGTTACCTGTTGCCGGGATTGCGGCGGTTCCCCCATTTGCGGCAGTGTCATCCGCTTGCGGATTGGTTGATGCGGGCTTGCTGCTGCTGGTGTTTGCGAATTGCCAGTTCGACAGATCGAGGGTGTTCGCGGACAACAGCATCTCGAAATTCGTGTCGGCGCCGATTTCCACCGCGCCGCTGCCATTGATCGTGGCATCGCCCAGCCGGGCGGCCAGGTCGCGTATGCGCACAAGATCGCTCGTCGCCGTCATGTCGAATGCCAGATGATAGGGCTGTGCAAGAAAGGGCGGCAGGGTGGCTGGCGGGGCGCCGCTGCCAGGCAGTTGCGACAGGGTGGCAAGCAGTGCGGACAGGTTTTTGCCGCTTGCACCCACCGCGCCGCTGACCCGCAGGGCGGGGCCGGGATCTGCGACGCTGCCGCGGAAATCGATACGGCCTTTTCCGGAATCGATATCGAGTGTGGCGGTCACAGGCGTCGCCCGCGTTCCTGCCAGATTTCCGACCGACGATTCCAGCGCCAATGCGGTGCCGTTCAACGTCACCGACGCATCGATCGTGAACGGACCCTGCAGCGAATTCGCCGACAGGGTGGCTTTGATCCCGGTGATCTGGAGTTGTGTGTCGGTCTGCCTGTTGGTGTAGGTTACCGCGCCATCGCGGATATTCAACTCATCCAGCCGGATATCAGGGGCTGCGCCGTTTGCTTCCCCGGTCTCGGGAACTGTTGCCGGGGCCGATGCTTCTTCAGCTTGCGGTGTGGCCGCGAAAGTCCAGTTATTCTGGCCCTCAGGCGTGATTTCGAGAAAGATTTCGGGTTGCTGCAGATCAAAACGGGCGATTTTGATTTTTCCTGTCAGCAATGGCAGAAGGCTGATCTGCGCATCCAGCCTTTTCAGGCGCAGCAGCGGCGTCTCGCTGGCGCCGGGAATATTGGCCAGCGCAACTTCGGCCACCGCCAGTGTGGGCGCGGGCAGGACCGAGAAGCTGATATCGCCGCCGATGGTAAGTTCCCGTCCGGTGGCAAGCCGCGCCTGGGACTCGATTTCCGCCTTGAACCGGTTCCAGTCGATGAAGCTTGGCACGATCAGCGCCGCCAACAGGATCAGTGTCAGCGTTACCGCAAAGCCGATAAGTATCTTTCTCACATGTTGCTCCACATGGGGCGCATCCCCCGTTGCTTGCCGTTGCGTTCAGCCGACGGTTGTCGCGGGCCATCGTTCCGCTGCTGCCGCGTGAGTGTTTTAGCCCCCAATTCACGCAATTGCGTAGCAAAAACGTGATATTTTGACAGTGCGCGGCAAGCGGGCGGCATACTGCGCCCGGACGATAGCTCCTTGCCCCGCAGCGATCATATTACGTTTTGCCGCGTTCAGATGATATGTTGCAGCGAAAATCGCGATGCAACCGAAACCCACCAAATATTTTGCTTTTGCATCTAAGATGCCGTGATTACGCACGCATTGCTTGATCTGGCGTAAGCATCACGTTATTCGAGCGGTGAACCGGCTGAAAGCGGATCGGCATGGCGCAAATAGTGAATTTGAACCGGCGGCGCAAACAGCGCAAACGGCAAGAAAAAGAAAAACGCGCAGAACAGAACAGAAGCCTGCATGGGCTGCCAAAGGATGCGCGGCGGAAGGCGGCGATGAGCCGCAGTCTGCAGGAACGGGGTTTGGACGGGAAACGCCTGTCGGAATCCGGGGAACCAGCGGTGCCCGCGGATAGTCAGGCCGAAGAAGAAGAGCGTTAGTGATCAGTGTCAGTAGTTGCGGCTTATAGACGGCATGAAGCACGTTTTTGGGGGAAAGCAGTGCTTTTTGGCCAAATTTCGTGCTGTCGGCGCAACTTGCCGGGGCTGCCGTTCGCGCGGGGAGTGTGGTGATGAGTCAGTCCGGCCCTTTGGCGGGGATTACCGTAATCGACCTGACAAGGGTTCTTGCCGGACCATATTGCACAATGGTGTTGTTGGATCTGGGGGCCGAGGTCATCAAGGTGGAAACGCCTGCGGGCGGTGATGACAGCCGTTCGATCGGGCCGTTTG
>CALAQW010000197.1 GCA_937888955.1 uncultured Alphaproteobacteria bacterium
AATACGCGGTGCCTTTACCATGACCGCCCACTTGTCAGGTTTGTGCCACTGTTCGTCTGGTGTGCAATCTCTAGGAACCCCCCCAGCGGCTTTCTGGTGGTCGGCAACCCATTCGGTTATCCGTGCCAAGCAAATATCGTCGCCCCATAGATCGCGTTCGATCAGTTCCGCTTCCGGGGGGTAATCAGGTTCGCGCCGCGCCCTCGATCCCGACCAGTCCCGATAGATATACCCGTTGTACAAGGCGTTCACTGGATAACCGTTAGCGCGCATCAATGCGGCTTGAGCGTTTAGCTGTTTGGTGTTGTCGATTCCGTCGCCAAGGGTTTCTGTCCACGTTGAAGTGAATTTGAAATCAATCAAGACGCCTTCATGGTAAAGGTCGATCTGTCCCCCAATCTTCCAGCCGAGAACATTCATGTAGAACCGCTTCTCCACGATAGCGCTTTCTGGTGCGCCGCGCTCAAGGATGCCGTGGATAATCTGCCCATACAAAGCCTTGAGGTTATCCCCAAGGGTTTCTGTTGGTTTGTTGTGGCGTAGCAGATCTACCTGCTGCGGCGGAGAGATAAGCTGCGTTACGGTTATGTCGGATTCGCCCGGCGAATAGGGATCATTCTTTAGGGCGCGTGACAGGATAGAGTCGATGGTGATCATTGTTATGCCCACTTAAACTTGTCGCCAAGTTCTTTTCGCCGCTCCATGAATCCTTCCTTGTATGCTTGGTTTTCGTCTAGGTATTGCGGGTCGTCGGACAAATGATTTGGTGCTGCAAATACGCCGCGCTCTGCATCCGCCCGGCCACTATTTCGGTGGCGTTCGAGGTTTTGCTGCCACCATTCGTCTATTCCAATCATGGTAATTTTCAGGCATCCAGAATCGCCAAGGCCGGCTATACGTTCATTATGCTCGTTCATTGCCGCATGCATTAACTCTGACGCAATGCTTTCGACCTCGCGTCGAAAACGGTTACCCTCTCCCATGCAGGATAGCAAGTCATCTTTTTGAGTTCCCGGATATCTTTCGCCCCAACTATTAGGCCCAGATGCTTTGGCAATTGCGTGAAAGCGCATAGCCACAATTTCAATAAAGCTATCGTGCAGCTTCTTGTAGTCCGGCATAAAAAAACGCTCTATTTCGTTCGACATTATCATTCCTCAATTTGCCGCAGTGACAATCATCTCCGTATAGCGTTCTGTTATGTGTCACTTCTCGATCCTGATGCGAGCGCAGTTCGCCGCCATCGGCATCACGCTCAGCAGTCCGCCGCTAATGTCCAGAGAAATCTCGCCATCGCTCCTGCGGTAATGCAGTTCGGCATAGCGTCCATCGCCTAGGTCGATGCCCACAGTTTCCTGATCTGGCAACGGTATTCGTTCCACTCCCTGCCATTGGAAATATGTGCCGCGCTTCATCTTTTCACTCATTCGTAAATCCTCCGTGGCACGTGCCACATAAATAGTGTTTTGTTAGCTTCTGTAACGGTGCCGTACTGCAACAGGCGAAACATGCACCTGCGCGTAAATCGTGCCTGTTTCCGCAGACCATGCAGTTACCTATTTGGGTATGTATCAGTATTGTGTTAGGGTGCTTAGCAAACGCCTCCTTTACACTGTTGTAAATTTCTATGCCCTTGATTTCCATAGCTATCTCCTCAATACGCTAGCGCTAAGCCCGCCGATTCCGAGGAAAAATCCAAAGTCATACCACCCGCCGTTGTTGTATATGGCGTAGACCGCTATGCCGTCGAAGAAAAGTGACCCCATCCAAGCTAACGGGAAGATCATTCCGTGCCAAAGCCCGTGCCAGAATCCAACTGGATCGGCTGCTTCGGCTTGTTGAAATGTCATTGTGTCGGCGCATCCGGTGAGTGTCGGAGCTAAAAATAGCACCAACATCAACACTATAAAGCTTGGTAAGTTTTTCGGCTTCATTTAGGTATCCTTCAAACAGTTTCGTAAGGAATAAGCTTGTACCCATATATTTCAATGGTTCTTGTTTCCCAGTCTGTTGAAACGTTATATGGTACGACTTCATAAACTCCGTCATCGCAGTCGTGCAGGTTTCTTATTAAGCTAAAAACCTTTTCGTCCCCAAAGGTTCTGACCTCTTCTTCTATAAAATTGAAAGAATCAGGGATTCCCTTGTAATCCAGTGTTCTTTTCTTGCCTTTCGCCTCTTTCCGGCGCAGATATCTCAGGCTTTTCTTTGTGTAGATGCCTCTATCATCGCTCCAATAAGACG